>PBEE01000006.1:0-44057 GCA_002717605.1 Crocinitomicaceae bacterium
ACCTGGCAAGCGGGTGCAATGACAAATGGAACAGGAATATTTAAAGTAAGTAGCCTAAGTAAAGGCCAATACACTTTTGCAAATGGCGATATCTCTTTAAACATAGAAGATGGTGCTCAAGAATTTGATTTTACCATCTACCCCTCGCCTGCTTCGTCATTCATTAGTCTAGTCTGGCCTTTAGAAGCTGAGATTGATGCAATAAGTATATATAATTCTTCTGGACGCTGTGTAAAACGAGTAAGCGCAGTCGTTGGAAAGCAAATCAGCGTTGTAGACCTTCCTTCAGGCGGCTATATCGCAGCATTAATGAAGGGACGCAAGGCATTAGGAAGTAAGGCGTTTGTTGTAAAATAACTACCTGTGTATAGAGCTAGATTTTACTAGTCCTTCTATCTCCCTCATATACTCCCTTTTATCAAAATAAGGGGCGTAGGTATATCCCTCAACCGTTATTAAAGAAGAGCTCGCCTCATCGTACGTGGTAAGACTGTAAAATGGGCCGCCCATAAAATCGTTTTCCATTCTCCAGAGCCCTCTAATTTCTGCTGCAATTTTTCCGTTAAAGCTTATCTCTTCATAGGTGGGTAGCATGCGCCTTTCTACTGACATAAAACTGCCTTCTGTGGGGCCGTGAACTCTTGTAGCCGTTACCGCATCCCTTCTGTCGAGAAGGTATTTTAGTGAAAACTGTTCTGGGCCAGTATAAGGTTCTGAATGAATAAAAATTCCTTGCTGAACGTCGTGGTTGTTACTTCCCTTGAGTCTTGTTTGCTGCCTGTCGAGCCAAACAAAGCCAGAATCCAGCTCCAGGGGATAACTGCCTTTAGGCACTATCATATTTACTCCTATCGCTTCAAGGACGTCTCTTTCAACTGCCTCATCTGTAGAAAGCTTGCTTACTCCCGCCGACCTTTTTAACTCTTTCGAATGTATGTGGGCTTCTAACTCCTGAGCTCTGTCAGAGATGATCAAGGCGAGGTCATGCTGATTTGTTGCCTTTCCTTCGACGTAGGTTTGGCCCATGGCATATTTGGCCTTGTAAAATTTAAAAGAAGGAGTTTGGGTGTCCTTTCTATCGGCGATATCTATGATGATCACATTTCTGTGTGGCTTCCAAAATTTATTAAACTCCTCAAGCGGCTTTCTGACTATGTCAAACATCGGCTCGTAGTTTTCCATATGCATTTGTGGTAGCACTGGGTAGGGCCTCTGCAGTGCGCTCCTCAAAGAGTCGCCCACTTCACCAGCCCAAACCTCGTCAGAACACACAACCAAAACCTCTCCCCTAGGCCCAACAATTCCAGGAAGTGGCGCTCTTGCTCCCTCTTGGCTCCAGCAGCTCGTAAGAGCGATTAGAAGTATTAAAAGATATTTCCTCATTTATAGTTTGCTTGGGTCCCCATGGATGATAAGGCGTTGGTCGACTCTGATAGTAGTCCCGCTAAGATCATTCCACTCCTGCAAATGTTTTACCGAGACGCCATATCTCTGCGCGATAGTGCCTAAAACATCGCCAGATTTTACTCTGTAATAAACCGGCTCAGGCTCGTACTTGATTTCTGGTGTTAGCTCTGGCTTAAATGCCTTCATGCTATCTTCATTTACTATGAATGTTGGGATAGCAGACGATGGTAAATTAAGAGCCCAAACCTCGCCAGGGCCTGGCACAATTTTCTTTCTAAATATTGGGTTGTAGGCTGCTAATTCCCCCTCTGTGAGAGGTGTAAACTCAGCGATTTGGTCAAACCTTAATGGGCCTTCAACCAATACAGTATCAATGCCTGCATATCCTGGAAGGGGGGATTTGGGAATGATGCCGTACTCGGCGTGGTATTCCATCAAGTAAATAACTGCTAGGAGATTTGGCACGTAATTCCTTGTCTCCTTTGGCAGGAAAGGCCTCACTTCCCAATAGTTCTTTTTTCCGCTGCGCCTTATCGCTTTGTTTACGTTACCCGATCCAGAATTATAAGCGGCCAAGGCCAAATACCAATCATCATATCTGTCATAAAGCCTGTTGAGATGCTTGCAAGCAGCTTCTGTTGCCCTTCGCGGGTCCTTTCTTTCGTCTATGTAGCTGTCAATTCTTAATCCTTCAGCTTTAGCAGTGTAGTACATGAATTGCCAAAGTCCTCTAGCGCCAGCGTGAGATCTAGCTTCTGGGTTTAGGCCGCTCTCGACAACTGTCAAATACTTCAGTTCTAAAGGAAGGCCCTCCCTGTCTAAAATCTCTTCGAATAGTGGGAAATATTGTGGCGCACGACCAAGCATTGTTCCAAGACCTTGCTTCCTTCTTTTAACATAGTAGGCAATTCTGCTATGGGCAACAGGATTCCACCTAAGGTCTAACTCTGATGATTTGTCTAAGATCTCAAGCCTTGCCTTCATCGATACAGTGTCCAACTCTAAGTCAGGTTCTGCAACGCCATTCCACAGTGCTGTGTCTGTGCTAACGCAAGCGTTTTGCTCACACCAAATGAGCCACTGCTCTTCCCAAGAAAATAGTGAATCGACCTCCAAGGAATCAGCCTGTGAGTAGGCGTTGACTCCTAAAAACCAAGTAGTTAAAACAAGCGATACCCTTAGGCTCACTTGCTGTCCTTATCGCCAGACGAATCTGAATCGTCCTTAGTAGCGTCCTTGAATTCCTTCATCCCCTGCCCTAGTCCACGCATTAACTCTGGAATCTTACGACCGCCAAAAAGAAGTAGAACGACAAGTAGTATTAAAATTATTTGAGTAGGTCCTGGCATAACAAATTATTTGATGCGAAGTTCCGAAATGAAAGGCAAACTTCTACAAACGTATATTATCAATCAACCTCACTCCCTCAACTTCTGCCGCAACAATCACATGTGTCCACGATTCAGGACTATCCATTTTGCTGTAGCTAACCTCGTTTACCCCTTCTAAGTACTCTAATTCAACGTCGATATTGTCGTTGAGCATCTTTCGTTCTTTTGCGATTTGAGCTTGAGGTTTTGCTGCCAATTTTATCCTCGAAAGAGATTGAGATAGAATAAGAGCGCTGCGTTTTCCCTCGTCACTTAACCTGGAGTTCCTTGAGCTCAATGCCAAGCCATCTTTATTACGAATTAATGGACACGATATAATACGAGTTTTGGTGTGCCTATCTTTTGAGAGTTTTTTAATTACAGCAACTTGCTGTAGGTCCTTTTCTCCAAAAAAAGCCATGTGCGGTTTTACTGCTGAAAACAGTCTGTCTACTACTGCTACAACTCCATCAAAATGACCCGGCCTAAATTCTGCTTCGAAATCTGAAGTAACTGATCCCCAGTCGATCTTATCTGCCTTGGGCGTTCCTCCATATAGATCTTCTGGTTTTGGTGCGAAAACGACGTCGACACCGTTACTTTGCGCTATTTTAAGGTCTTCGCCTAGCGCTTGAGGATAGTTTTGTAGGTCTGAGGGGTCGCCAAATTGAGTTGGATTTATAAGTATGCTTAGCACCACCAAATCGCTCTCTGCCCTAGCAATCTTCAACAAGGATGCATGTCCTTCGTGTAGCGCCCCCATGGTTGGCACAAAGCCAATTAACTGGTTTTCTCTCTCGTTTCGCCATTGCGAGAGCTCTAAAGTGGACTGAATTATTTTCATCTGTTGGCAACTCAAAAGCCCTGAAACGCTAGTGAATTGTTGGATTTGGGCGTAAAAATAGCTACTTTTGCAATTCGATTAACCTGAAGAAAGAACTTTATGAGCAAAGCACGCATACTTTACGTATCACAACACATGGTTCCTTTTCTTCCCGAGACTCCAATGAGCTCTATATCTCGTTTCCTTCCTCAAGGAGCCCATGATAAAGGCCGTGAGATTAGGGTGTTTATGCCTCGTTTTGGTAAGATTAACGAAAGACGCCACCAATTACATGAGGTGATCAGGTTGTCAGGCATGAACTTGAGCATTGACGATGTGGACCATCCGTTAATTATAAAAGTTGCATCTATACCTACAGCTAGAATGCAGGTGTATTTTATTGATAACGACGAGCTATTTAAGCGCAAGGCCGTTCTACACGACTCAAATGATAAGCTATTTGCAGATACAGATGTCAGGTCAATATTTTTCGTAAGGGGGGTCCTCGAAACGGTAAGAAAGCTTGGGTGGGCTCCTGACGTAATTCATTGTCATGGTTGGATGACCAACCTGCTGCCGCTTTACTTGAAAACAAATTATGCTGATGACCCATATTTCACAAATAGTAAGGTTGTGTGTAGTATTTACGACGAAGGATATAAGGGTTCTTTAAATAAGAGAATGTCCGAAAAACTAGTGATTGATGGAATAAACAAAGACTGCGCAAAGACCATCGAAAAAGCAACATTTGACAACATAAACGCACTAGGTATTGAACATGCCGATGCTATAGTTTTAGGTTCTGATAAATTAAACAACACAACAGTAGAAAAAATAAAATCTGCTGACGTGCCCGTTCTTGATTTCCCTGGAAATGATGGGTACTTTGCAGATATCAATGCATTCTATGACGTAGTTCTAGGAGTTGAATCTGAGGCAACGACATGATAAAAAATATTGCTTGGCTGCTCGTTGTAGCTTTTGTAGCTCTTTTCGGGTGTAAAAAACCTGATTCTTCCGTCGGTTTAGATAATCTACCCGATTCAGATATATTCGTTTTAGATACAGATTCTCTTGATGTTGATATCGTAACTGTAAGAGAAAGCACACTAGACAGTAAACAGCATTCAACAGCTTTGTTGGGCAAGGTCTTCCATCCAAGAATTGGAGAAACACAAGCTTTATTTGCAAGCCAATTAAGATTAAGTTCCCCAAATCAAGAGTTTGGAGTCAACCCTATCGCAGACAGCATTCAATTAAGATTGAAACATACAGGTATTGGTTTTGGCGAGTTTAGCTATCACAAAATAGAGGTGAGGCAGCTCGCTGATTCTATTATGATCGACTCAACATACTATACGTCATATGAGCCAGAAACGCTTCATGGATCCCTCGTGGACCCGATGCAGCCGGCTGTGTCAATTCAGCCTGTTAAAGAGGATATTATTGAGACAGGATCATCTGAAGCATACTTAACTATTGGTTTAAATAATGATTTTGGACAGTCATTACTTGATCTTGATCCAGAAATTTATTCTTCAAATGATAATTGGTTAGACTATTTTCCTGGAATTGTAGTTTCGTCCACTTCTGGACATGGTGCAACAAACTTTAATGTTAATTCAAGCGCTAGTTTGATGAGGTTATACTATCACAATGAGGAAGACACCACTTATTATGATTTTGAAATTTCAGACTACTCATTAAGATTAAACTTGTTTTACAACAATTATATAAGTGCTTTAGACGAACTTAATGCGTTTGAAGATGATAGCGCTTATGTTGAAGGTGGCGAATTGCTATATGTAATGAGCGGTGGTGGCCTAAAGCTTAAAGTGAATTTTACAGATTGTCTTACAGCCCTTGACGAAAGCCTCGGCCCAGATAGGTCGGTCCAAAAAGCTGAGCTTATATTAAAAATTGATGAAGTACTCGGTAATGGGATTCAGGCTTACAGTGATCGTTTTAATCCGAAACCATCATCATTATTCTTAGTTTTTGATAACGACGACTCTTGGGTTTTAGCAAGCGTTGCTGATTATAATTCTATCGAAAACGAATACAGACTGAATTTAACAGGAGTAATTCAAGACATTCTTAATTATTATTCAGGAATGGGGTCAACAGGAGCCTTTAGTGCGGCAGATGATTTGCCTTCATTTTATATCATTCCATCAAACTCGGCGGAAAGTTTAGAGGGCGTTGTTCTTAAAGGAACAAATGTTGACGACCTATCAACAAAACTTGTAGTTACATACTCTCATTAATTAACTTCGTTTAATGTGTGGAATTGTTGCATATGTTGGGCCTAATTCGGCTTTTCCAATAGTAATTAACGGATTAAAGCGCCTTGAGTATCGTGGGTATGACAGTGCAGGAATTGCAACCATAGAGCCAACTGGAGGCTTAGTGATTAACAAAAAAAAAGGCAAGGTAGCCGATCTTCTTGCGCACATTGGCGATGTCAGCACTTTTGGCACAATAGGTGTCGGACATACTCGTTGGGCTACACATGGTCCGCCAAACGATTTAAATGCTCACCCACATAAGGGTGCATCTAACAGAATTGCTATCGTTCATAATGGTATTATTGAAAATTTTGCTGCCATCAAAGAAACTTTAAAATGTCGTGGACACAATTTGCAAAGTGATACAGATTCAGAAGTCTTAGCACATTTAATTGAAGCTGTAATGGTCGCTTCATCACTTGACGTATTCGATGCCGTTAGAGCAGCTTTATCTCAAGTTGTAGGTGCTTACGCTTTGGTAGTAATCGACAGGGAAAATCCCGAGAGATTAATTGCTGCTCGAAAGTCAAGTCCACTAGTTATTGGTATAGGGGAAGATGGAGCGTATTATGTTGCTTCAGACGCAACTCCAATTATAAGCCACACTAAAAATGTTGTTTACTTAGAAGACGAAGAAGTAGCAAGCCTTGATTTAGAGAATGGATTAAAAATTCATACGATTTCGAATGACATTATAACTCCTGAGATTCACGCCTTGGAAATGGAGCTAGAGTCTATTGAAAAAAGTGGTTATGAGCACTTTATGCTCAAAGAGATATTTGAACAACCACAGTCTGTTAGAGACTCAATTAGAGGAAGAATAAACCTTCAGCACGGAGAGTTGAAAATGCAGGGTATAGACGATCACTGGCATAAATGGAACAATGCTTCGCGCATTATTATTCTAGGTTGTGGAACCAGTTGGCATGCAGGTCTTGTTGCTGAATACATGTTTGAAGAATTTGCTCGAATCCCTGTTGAGGTTGAATATGCTTCTGAGTTCCGTTACAGGAACCCTATTATTCATCCTGAGGATGTTGTTGTTGTTATCTCGCAAAGTGGAGAAACCGCAGATACCCTGGCAGCTATTAAATCCGCTAAAGCTATAGGTGCTCACGTTTTTGGGGTCTGTAATGTTGTTGGCTCAAGTATCGCCCGAGAAACCGATAGCGGGGCATATACTCACGCGGGGCCAGAGATTGGTGTCGCTTCAACAAAGGCTTTCACGTCGCAAGTTGCCGTGCTTTTTATGATGGCTCTTCACGTTGGAAACCGAAAGGGAATTATTCCAAAAGAGACGTTTTCGAGGCTATTAGCAGAACTTAATAATATTCCTGAATTAATTGATCGTGTGCTCAAACAGTCTGAAAATATCTACACAATAGCTAAGCAGTTTTCTAAAGCGGAAAACGCTCTTTATTTAGGTCGAGGATATCAATTCCCTATTGCGCTTGAAGGCGCCTTAAAACTTAAAGAAATAAGTTACATTCACGCCGAGGGGTATCCAGCAGCAGAAATGAAGCATGGTCCCATTGCTTTAATTGATGATAATATGCCTGTGATTTTTATTGCTCCCATGGATGATGTTTACGAAAAGGTGGTGAGCAATGTTCAAGAAGTAAAAGCAAGAGGCGGAAAACTATTAGGTATTGTTACAGATGGAGATAAAGAAGTGTCAAAGCTAGCTGACTACATTATCGAAATCCCAAGGTGTAGCGACGCTCTTGCCCCGCTCATCAGCGTAGTTCCGCTTCAGCTATTAAGTTACAAGATGGCAGTGCTTAGGGGCTGTAATGTTGACCAACCTCGAAACCTAGCAAAAAGTGTTACGGTGGAGTAAGTACGGAATTCTAGGTTGATTCTTTATCATGTGTGAGTTAGAGATTATGTTTTAACTGTCTCCAAAACAATTTTTGAAGTATAATTTGTTGATTTTGTGAATTTTAGCACGAAGACGAGCTTTCTTAACATCCTATATTTATATGAATGTCGCCAAATTTTTCGTTAATACGCGAATGATTTCCGTAATTGCAGTCTGAAATCTGAAACATATTTAATTTGTTATGAAAAAACTTCTGTTCGCTCTAGCGCTTGTTTCGCTAGTATTTACAAGCGCTCAAGCCCAAAAACAACTAGGTGGAGAGCACAACATTGAGTTAAACTTAACTCCGTTTGGCGATAGTCCTATAGATGGAACATCCCTAAAATACCGTTATTTCCTTGATGACGATAAAGCTGTGCGTGTAACTCTTATGTTTGACCACTCTTCTGATGTAATGACTTATTTACAAACTGGAGAGCAGTATTTTGATGAAGGAAATGCTCAAACAACCAGTGAACAGCTCACAACTGGAACAACTACAACTATGTTTGGAATAAACGCTGGTTATGAAATGCACTTTGATGGAACCGACAATTTGAGCCCATACTTTGGATTCGAGGGTTTTTTCAGAAATACTTCTCGTAAAGATTTTATGGATATCTGGGGGCCTAATCAGTTTACTGATATTTACGACCTAACAAAATATAACGTTTGGCAGTTAGAAAACAGTCAGAAAAACAGTGAGTTTGGATTAAACATTTTAGTTGGTGCTGATTATTACTTTAATGACGCTATTTATGTTGGTCTTGAAGCTGGTTTAGGTCTTGGCATAACTAACTATGGAAACCACGTAATTTCGGCTTCTGATGCAACTGCTTTCCAAATACAGTACAATAACGCAACTTCAAACGATGAAATTGTAGATATTGATGAATACGTCGGTCAATTAGAGTTTGATGCTTCAACTGGATTCTTGTATGATAACGGAGTTGGAATTTGGATACCTACTCCAACTGTAGATGGTCAATCTGGAAGCGATCTAGTAGATGGATTTGTTGCTAATCCATTGATTGGATCTACTCCATATTTTCAGGCAGGAATGACTCCTGACGACAATAATCGATTCAATAAGCTTTCTGGGTTTGAGTTCGGAAACTATTTTAATGCAGCTATCCGTGTTGGATTCCTGTTTAATTAGTAAAAAGAAAAACATATTAAAAAAGGCGTCCTTTCTAGGCGCCTTTTTTGTTTATTAGCAGTATGAACAACCGCTGCAGCGCTACTATGCTTTGGGACGGGTCTTCTTTCGAGATAGACTTGGGTGCTCCGCTTGACATAAGCCTTGCGCTTAAAGACTCAAGAGGCCAAAAAACTCCATCAGCATGGTATGTCGAAGGCCCAAAGTTTGATGCCGTTCGTTCGGATGGATTTATTGGCAGAGTGGCTGAGGGTGGGGCTGTAAACTTTACAGATGTTTACTTTAATCCTCATGGGCACGGAACACATACAGAGTGTTTAGGTCATATTACAACAGCTTTGGAGTCTATCGACTCTCAAATTAGAAATCTAAAAATGCCACCTCTCGTGGCTTGTGCTGTTGTAAGTGTTGAGCCATCGTTTGTAGATGGAGACCGTGTGATTTTACCTAAGGATCTTCCTTCTAAAACGCTGCTACCCCCAGCTATGGTTATTAGAACTTTGCCTAATAATGGGGATAAAAAAACTAAAGCCTGGGATAACACAAACCCTCCATACCTAGATCCTGAATTTACAAGAGGATTGGTTGAGCGGGGAGTAGAACACCTTTTGGTTGACTTGCCTTCGGTAGATAAAGAAGTGGACGGAGGTTTGTTGAAAAGCCACAGGGTGTTCTTTGGTGTTCCTGATTCTCCTCGATTCAGTGCCACTATAACTGAGTTTATTTATGTTCCTGACTATATAGTGGACGGGTTATATGCAATAAACCTTCAGATTGCTCCTTTTGATTTAGACGCTTCTCCAAGTAGACCTGTTTTATTTCCCCTTAAGTAAGCTCAAATAAAACGTTGAACCTTCGTTTTCTTTAGACTGAGCCCAAACACTCCCCGAGACTTGCTCCGCTATGCTTTTTACCATTGCAAGGCCTAACCCAAGGCCATGTCTCTTTGTTGTAAACCTTGGTTCAAAAATTCTGTTTAATTTATCTTCCGAAACTCCTATTCCCTTGTCATTAATCGCAATAATTACATGTGTGTCGTTCTCGTCAGCAGTAATTAAAACAGGGTCTGTTTTATTGGCATCGGCCAATGCTTCTATAGCATTTGAAATAAGGTTGTTAAAAAGCCGGATCAAGCTGTCCATGTCTGCTATAACCTTGAAATCGACACCGTTTACAGCAACTTTTTCTGGGCCAAACAATCCTGCAGCGCTGTTTATCGCTTTCGATAAATCAATCTGTTTAAGCTCGGGCTTTCGGAGTTCGGCTAGCTGTGCAAAGTCTTGGGATATCTGAGACAAAATATCAATTTGAACTATCGCTGTGTTTGAAAATTTGATTAACCTAGACTCAAAGTCTGGTGTTCCATCCTTCCATGCTCTTTCTAGTTGTTGTATCCCCAATCTGATTGGTGTAAGGGNATTCTTTATCTCATGTGCAACTTGTTGTGCCATTTCTTTCCATGCTCCCTCTCTTTCTAGTTTTGCCCTTGTATCTATGCTCGCTCTAAGTTTTTCAAGTAGCTCATTGTATTCGCTTACTAACGCACCAATCTCATCCTTCCATTTGTAATCAATTTGGGGTTGATCGGATAGAGGGTCTGCATCTGCCATCTCTTGTTTAAGCCTTAAAAGGGGCGTCGCTATTGATTGGAGGGTAAAATAGGCTATTAAAAGCGCTCCAATGAATAAAGCACAGTAAGCTGGCGCAAGTCGGGCTAAGAAGGCTCCTAATGCGTTTTCCTCTATCGTTCTAGGGTTGTATTTCGCGCTCGCAATCATCAAAGGTTCATTAACCAGGTTTTCCACAACCCAATACACTCGCGTAATCTCCCCTCCTGCCTTCTCTTCAATGGAAAGAATTCTTCCTGTTGCCGCTCCCATGGGGTTTGATGTGTCGTCGAGCTGAATGGGCGGCGCTCCTCCTCCATCTTGGTGCGAAGATGAAGTTGTAATTAATACGCCGTCTAAAGTGTATAGACTAAAAACCAAGCTGTGTACGTCGGCTAGCTCACAAATCTTGTCGGTGAAGACTTGAGCTATCTCTTCGTTATTAAGTTGGCTCTCATGGCGGTTTAGCACATAGTCCAAACTCCTGCTCAACGCTGCCTCCTTCCTCTCCAGCCTTTGCTCGTTGTAAGCTATATCTTGGCGCTGTGCGTGGTAGTAGGCAACAACGCCTGTAGAGGCTAGCGCAAGAAGCACTATCAACAACATCCCAAGAAAAATACGTAGCCTCAGACCCATGGTTTCAAGCTACGCACTAAAAGTGCATCAAAAAAATATTTTGCTATTATCCTTCTAAAGCTTCTGATCCAGCAACAATCTCAAGAATCTCAGTTGTAATTGCGGCTTGACGCGCCTTATTATAAGAAATCNTAAGCTCGCTTAAAAGCTCTCCTGCGTTTTCCGTTGCAGAGTGCATCGCCGTCATTCTTGCTCCATGCTCAGCTGCGTGGCTATCAAGAAGGGCTTTGTAAAGCTGTGTCTTTAAAGCGCTTGGAAGAATGTTCTGAACGATTTCCTCTTTGTTAGGCTCAAAGATGTACTCTGTTTGGTTGCTAGATTCGGCTTCTTCAGCTTCTTCTGGAAGAAGTGGAAGGAACTTTTCGTTTGTAGGGATTTGGACAGCAGCGTTTTTGAATTTGCTGTATGCAAGTTCAACCGAATCCCAATCTCCACTAACAAAACCGTTCATAATAAAGTCTGCAACTTCAGAAGAATCGTTGAAGTTTAAGTCTGCAAAAATTTGCACTGGCTCAAACCCCTTTGGCATTCTTCCTTCTGAACTTGGGAAGGCTTCAACCGCCTTTTTTCCAAGTGGAAGAACTTGGACTTTAACCCCGTTTTCTTCGTAAGCTTCAACTGCTGTTTTAGTAATCTTAATACTATAGTTGTTAAACGCTCCACAAAGACCTCTGTCAGATGTGATACAAACAACAAGTGCTGTTTTCACATGTCTCTCCTCAGAGAAAACCCCTTCAGAAGAGTCTAATGTTGCGCTAACGTTAGCAAGGATTGATTGAATCTTTTCTGCGTATGGACGCATGCGAGTAATTGCGTCTTGAGCACGGCGAAGCTTTGCAGCAGAAACCATTTTCATAGCAGACGTAATCTGCATTGTGTTCTGAACCGAACCAATGCGCTCTCTAACTTCTTTTAATCCTCCAGCCATAGCTTACTTTATTGCTTTCTGATTATGCGTAACGAGCTGTGATTTCTGCAGCTGCGGATTCAAGCACGCTTGTTTCATCTTCAGTATACTTCCCTGCTTTAAGAGCGTTAAGAGTGTCCGGGTGCTTCGCTCTTAGGTATGATAGGTATTCGCCTTCAAATTCTCTAACCTTATTTACAGGAACGCTTTTGAGAAGATCCTTTGTTCCAACGTAAACCATAGCTACCTGCTCCTCAACTGGAAGTGGTGAGTTTTGGTTTTGCTTAAGGATTTCTACGTTTCTCTCTCCTTTGTCAAGAATTGCTTTAGTAGCATCATCAAGGTCAGATCCAAACTTAGCGAACGCCTCAAGCTCACGGAACTGCGCTTGGTCTAGCTTAAGTGTACCGCTAACCTTTTTCATTGACTTAATCTGAGCCGAACCACCTACACGGCTTACAGAGATACCAACGTTAATCGCTGGGCGGATACCTGAAAGGAATAGGTTTGACTCTAGGAATATCTGTCCGTCTGTAATAGAAATTACGTTTGTCGGAATGTAAGCACTCACGTCACCAGCTTGGGTTTCGATAATTGGAAGTGCTGTAAGAGAACCGCCACCCTTCACTTTGTCTTTCAATGACGCTGGAAGGTCGTTCATGTTCTTCGCGATTTCGTCCTCACCAATAACTTTCGCTGCTCTTTCAAGTAGACGAGAGTGAAGGTAGAATACGTCACCAGGATAAGCCTCACGTCCTGGAGGTCTACGTAGAAGAAGACTCACCTCACGATAAGCAACCGCTTGCTTACTAAGGTCATCATACACAACTAATGCTGGGCGGCCTGTGTCGCGGAAGTATTCGCCTACTGCGGCTCCCGTAAACGGCGCGTAGAACTGAAGTGGTGCTGGGTCAGATGCTGTAGCAGCTACAACTACTGTATATGCCATTGCGCCAGCGTCCTCTAGAGTCTGTACGATGTTGGCAACCGTAGANCCCTTTTGCCCTATTGCAACATAGATACAGAATACTGGTTCTCCAGCATCGAAGAATTCCTTCTGGTTAATAATTGCGTCAATCGCAACCGTAGACTTACCCGTCTGACGGTCGCCAATAATAAGTTCACGCTGACCTCTTCCAATTGGAATCATCGCGTCGATAGACTTAATTCCCGTTTGAAGTGGCTCAGACACTGGTTGACGGTAGATAACACCTGGAGCCTTACGCTCGATAGGCATCTCATAAAGGTCCCCTTGGATTGGGCCTTTTCCGTCGATAGGCTCTCCTAGTGTGTTAATTACACGTCCTAGTAGGCCTTCGCCAGCTTTAATTGATGCGATCGTTCCTGTACGCTTAACCGAAGCGCCCTCCTTAATACCTCTTGAAGGTTCGAGCAATACAGCTCCAACGTTATCTTCTTCAAGGTTTAGGGCGATGCCACGCACGCCGTTATCGAACTCAATAAGCTCACCTGATTGAACATTACTTAAACCGTAGATGCGGGCAATTCCGTCACCTACCTGTAATACNGTACCCACCTCTTCTAGTTCAGCTGCGGTTTTTACTCCNGCTAGCTGCTCGCGTAGAATTGATGATACTTCTGCTGGGTTGATTTCAGCCATTTTGATTTCTTTTAAGCCCTTTTAAAACTCAGGCTCGTAATCGTGTTCCGTTAGTTTGCGACCTAAAGTTCTTAGTTGTCGCTTGATAGAAGCGTCGATTTCTCTGTCATCCATTCTTAGGATAAAACCTCCTAGGATTTCAGGGTCAACGATTTCTTTTAATTCCACCTCTCCGTTGTGATGCCTTGCAACCTCCGCAAGGATCTTCGAACGAGAGTCATCATTTAGAGGACTAGCAGTTTTAACTGTAGCCGCCTGAATGTTGTTCATAGCGCGAAGTTGGGCTTTCGTCTCTTCAACAATTGATGGGATCATTCCCTCTCTTCCTTTTGAAACGAGAAGACGGATAAATCCAAAAGTAACTTCACTAATCTTGCCCTTAAGAAGTGCTTCTAGGACAGATTTCTTTTTGTCCGGTTTAATTATCGGACTTACGAGCAGCAGTTCAAAATCTTTAGAAGATCCAACAAGAGACGATAGCGTGTTGATGTCAGAACCAACCGCGCTAAGTTCACCCCTCTCAGAAGCTAAACCCAAGAGAGCTTTTGCGTATCTAGATGCTACACGTGTACTTCCCATGGTGTTAACTTAAAGTAGACTCGCTAATTAGCTTGTCCACGAGATTCTTCTGCTTGTCAGAATCTGCAAGCTCTTCTTTAAGAAGGCGCTCAGCAATNTCTACNGATAATTTAGCAACCTCAGCTTTTAGTTCAGCAACGGCAGCTTTACGCTCTGTTTCAATTGCCTGACGAGCAGACTCTATTTCTTTTGCTGCTGCATCACGAGCGTCAGCTTTAGCGTCAGAAACTAGCTTTTCAGCAATTTCTTTAGACTCTTTGAGCATTGCGTCGCGCTTTGTTCTAGCCTCCTGAAGCAATCGCTCGTTGTCAGAATTCAGCGCAGCCATTTCTTCGCGAGCTTTTTCTGCCTCACGTAGAGAGTTTGCGATGCTTTCTTCGCGGTCGTTTAATGCTTTAAGGATAGGTCCCCACGCAATCTTACGAAGTATAAATAATACCGTAAGGAAGGCGAGTGTAGCCCAAAAGACTGTACCGAAAGCCGGTGTTAACAGCGAACCCATTTTATTATCCTAGGGCTACAAGTAGACAGATGATGATTCCAAAAAGAGCAACACCCTCTACAAGAGCGGCAGCAAGAATCATGTTTGCACGAAGGTCNTCNGANGCTTCTGGTTGACGAGCCATAGACTCTAGGGCGGCCTTNCCGATAAGACCTACGCCTAAACCTGCACCGATAGCTGCAGCACCTGCCCCAAGACCAGCAAGACCCTGACCTGTTGTGATTTCAATTAGAATGTTTAACAATTCCATGATGAGTTATTTATTAAAGTAATTTNTTATCAATGATGTGGTTCTTGCGTTGCTTCTGAGAAGTATATNGCAGCAAGAAGTGTNAATACGTATGCTTGAAGGAATGCTACTAGNAGCTCCAANAAATACATGAANATCATAAAGAGTGTTGAGAANACACCTATTCCANCTCCACCTNCAGCGCCGTAGCTGTTGTTGAAGATGAACACCAAACTCACAAAAGAAAGAATGATAATGTGCCCTGCTGACATGTTCGCGGTTAAACGAATCATTAGTACTGTTGGCTTGAGTATGATTCCAAACAGCTCAATAGGCACTACGATGAACTTAACCAAGAATGGAACTCCAGGAGGAGAAACAAGGTGTCCCCAGTAATGTTTGTTTCCGTTTATTGAAGTAATGATGAAAACAAGCGTCGCAAGCACAATTGTTACACCCATTGTTCCTGTAATGTTGAATCCTCCTGCAAAAGGTATTAAACCCAGAAGGTTACAGCCCACTATAAAGAAGAACGTGGTCAGAAGGAAGGGAACGAATTTGTCTGCTTTGTGTTTTCCTATAATAGGGTAAGCAATATCGTCTCTTACGAATAGAATTAGCGGTTCAAGCACGTTGGCTAGTCCAGTAGGTGCTTGGCCAGGTCTTCTTGCGTAGCTCTTAGCTGCTGATCTTAGGATTAAAATCAGTGTCGTCAAGATCATAAGCATTCCAAATACAGACTTTGTAATTGAGATGTCCCAAATAGCAACCTCCTCTCCGTGGTCCTTTGCAGAAATGCCGTTTTCGTCTTTGGTGTATTCAACGCCTGTTGAAGGGCCTGTTGCGTATGCTGGCCCGTGTCCTCCGTGAGCTCCGTGTTCACTATGGAAGTCGCTGCTCATAAACACATCCAAGCCCTTACTCTCGACGTAGATGATCATCGGAAGTGGCACGCTAACATCGCCAAAGAAGTGAATCTCGTTTGCGTCTGCAATGTGATGCATGATAAAGTCGCCGGCAACGAATTTTTCTATGTGACCATGCTCGTCATCTTGATGGTGAGAATCATGGTGAGCATCTTCGTGACTTGTCTCGTGGTCGTTTTCGTGCGAAATCCCGTGGTGTTGGTCGCCTTGAGCGTTTACCACTTCTTCGTGGTGCTCGTCACTGTGACTTTCGTGTTGAGAAATCGCAACAATTGGAGAGGCAAAAACCACTACCGCAATAATGAGTCTTGTTATGTGTCGAACCATTTTCCTAATTAAGGCGTAGAAAAACCGGTGCAAAAATACATATAAGAGTTCCTAGTATTACTAGAAAAACAAAATTCTTTTATCCTTTTCTGACAAACCCTTGAGAGCTTAATACAAAAAGAGCGGAATTAAGCGCAAACACGATAAAAACCCCAATTGAAAATTCTGTTTTAAACTCTGATTGGGTTAGTAGATAGACCGTGATAATCCCTAGTGTAATAAACATTTTTGCCGCAGTCATCCCGTTTACCAACACAGAAAAACCTAAAGGCGAAGCGTTTTTGGCCTTTTTCATCCACTTAGTAAATAGAACATTTAGACAGAAATAAAACACTACTACAGCGGGCCAAAAAATTGTGCTTGATAGTGCTTTCAATGATGGTGTTGATAGGCTCGCCATTAAAATGAGAGCCGCCAAAACTCCTGATTTGATGGTGAACGACAGCATCAATTAATTCTTCTTTAGATTATTGATTATTGTCCACATTCCTGCCGACAACCCTAAAAAAGCTCCGCATGCTGTTGCTAAGGGTTTCTCCAATCCAAACACATCATCTAGTTTCCTGCCTCCAATTGCGCCTAGCCCTATTGCTGTGGCTAATAATGTGCCGAGTCCCATAAAACGTATGGTTTTGTTGAATTCTTTTTTACCCTTCAACCTTTTGTATTTGGTCTGATTCAGAAGGAATGTGTGACGACTTAAGCGAAGCTATCGCGTCTGCTTTTGACGCTGTTTTTGTTGGTTTTCTTGGTTTGTCTTCTGCGACACCCATTCTGAATGTTCCAAGAGCCTTTGCGCCGGCTTCAACCGAAAGTTGGCCATAGTAAAGGTCGCCCTGTACGGTTGAGGTTGATTTCATTGCAAGAAGTTCTAACACCGTAACCTCTCCTTCAAGCGTTCCCTCAACATCACAACAAAGGCAATGAACTGTTCCTTTAACCATCCCTTTTGGACCGACAACCAATCGTCCTTTGGTGATTAGCTCACCTGTAAACTCTCCGTCAATTCTGAGGTTGCTCTCGCTTCTAATGACTCCTTCAATTACTGTTCCCTCTACGATTCTGTTGATGTTGTCCATCCGGTTTTGTGGTTTTGACTGATTTCTAGACCCTATCATGGTGCTTTATTTTGTTTGTTCGAAAGATAGTGTTCGTTGAAGAAACTTGTATATCCTTCAATGTCCTTGTTTTTAAATAACTCAATATAGTTTGTGCTGCTGATTACAAACATATTAAATCCATTGGAATTAACTTCAATCAGCGATTCTCTGTTTCCTTTATAAACATTGTAATAATCCATTGCTTTATCCTTTCCGCTAAACGACTTGACAAGCACGATTTGATTTGACCTATTAATGAGGTTGCTGGTCACCCTTAGACTTTGGCTGTTAAAAAACTCTTTGTTGAAGTCTGATGATTTCGCCTTTACCATTTCGTTTTTTCTTGTTTCAACCGGCACCATGACGGCAAAATAATGGTCTTTTTCGTCGTTTAACTCAAACGCTACTTCTGCCTCCTCGTCTATATCAACATTTACGTTTTCTACTGTGCCGCTTAAGTTAAAACCAAGCTGATTTAAAAGTTTAACGGCATAACCACCCTCCTCTGTGTCTGGACACGATTCTGTTATTTCTTGAAGGGCATTAAAATATGGGGCTCTGTCTCCTGTATAGCTTGTTAAGCCACCTACACACTGCGCTGAGAGAAGTTGATATTTGCAAACCAGTGGGTTTAAAGGTCTGGCAATTAATATTGAGTCAATCTCTAAAAGGGTGCTCTGATAGTCTTTTGTATAGAACCTGTTCAATAGCTCTTCATACACAATCCGTTCTTCGTCATATGCTTTTTCTGCTTCATCTTTAAAGTCTGGGTTTTCTATGAGTATTGCCCACTCTGAATCGGGATAAGATGTAACAACATACTCAGACCAATAAGCTGAATTGCATGTTTCGCAATAAGGGTTTTCATACTGCTCCTCAACCTCCCTTTGAAGGTATGTTCTGAAAAGCTGATAGGCTGTTGTTGGGTGGTATGCGCTGCTGTCAAGTCTAACTAACAGATCTTGCCAGATGTTTATAGCCTCTTCAGGATCCGACAGTTTTTCCCTATAATCCAGGCCCGCATTGTAAAACGCCTCTGCTAAAATTTCTAATGCTTCTGCATTTGCGTCTTCATCACACGGAAGCTCGCTCATCATTTCGTCTACTGTGGGTAGGTTCGCTGGGTCAAACGGGTCTAGCGCCTCTTGCTGTTGCTCTTCCGACTCCTCTTCTGAGTCTTCTGTAAACAGCTCTGAAATTTTATTTATCCTTCTCCAGTGGTCTTCAAGAGGTCTGCCTCCCCAATAATCTTGGAAATTTTGCATCCCACCTACTCTTAACGCAGCATTATAAGGCCAAAACATCCCCTCTCCAGCACTTCCTGCTTCGGCAAGAGCAGCTTCTTGTGCGGCCTCGTGCTCTTGCCTTTGCATTTCGAGGTCGTCTGCCATGTCGTCCCAAAGTCTTTCTAGAAATCTTTCTCTAGAAATCTCGTCCATTGCACACAACTCTAATAAGCTGTCTTGCTCTTCAATCGTCCTAAGGTTGCCAACCAGTTCTGTTAGGTTTGAAGCAAGGTCCTCAACCTCACCCCTCCTTTCGTTTTCCTCTGGCATATGGACCAGGGCGCTATCATAATATGCTTGAGCTATTTCGTAATTAAAGTCTTCCATATAAATATCAGCAAGTCGTAAATAGCTTTTTCCAAGCTGCCTCGAGTTTCCTTGGCTTGTAAAAACCGACCTTTCTAGATAGTAAACCCCTTCGTTTTTCATTCTGTCTTCAAGGGCAACTTCTGCAAGAGCGTAATAAACTTGGTCTAAAAATTCTTCGTTCTTTTTTTCGTCAAGCATTTTCTCTAACATTTCAAAAATTGCCTCGCTACTTCCCCCCTTCCTATCATAAGTCATGGCTTGTTGAATGTTGGCTTGAAACTCAAGCTCGTAAGCAACATTCATTTTTGCCACCTCGCTAAATGTTTCAATGGCCGCCTCACTGTCGCCCATTTGTCTTTGAAGCTGGGCTAAAACAAACATTGGTCTTGCTTTGTCTTTTTTCTTTTTAATTAAATCAATTGACTCCATTAGATGCCTTGCCGATGCTTCATAGTTTTCTTGGGTTATGTGGTAGTGCGCCATTACATATCCCGTATGAATTCCAACCTCTTCCGACGTGTTCCTATAGTTTTCTGCTTTCGCAAGAATGTTTTTAGCCTTTACCAACTCGCCTTGTTTGAGATAAATTCTTCCCAGCCAGCTATACGCCCAGGCCTGAGCATCATGGGATTTTACTGTTCTTGATAAATACAAAAATATTTCCTCTGATTTAGCATAGTCCTCCTTGTAATAATAAGCCTTTCCTATTACCATATAGTTGTCGTCAATCCACTTATTAAGCTCTGGGCGTTTAAAGTATTTTCTACGTCTTTTTGAAGCGTTTATCGTGTGTTTGTCTACAACTTTCGAGCTCTTTTCAATAGCTCTTTCCATAAGTGGATAAACCTGTTGGGCCGTGCTTTCGTCTGTGTCGAGGTAAAGAGGAAGTATCTCGTCCCAGTTTGGTTCGTATGACTCTTTAATCTTAATATCAGCCTCTCTTAAAGCCTCTTTAGCGTAAAAAAAACCATTAAACCTCGCGTGAGTATTATGATACCATCTGTATGGCCTTCCGTCTCTTTTTGTCGAACATCCTTGTACAGCTGACAGGGCTACGAAAGTGGCCAAAAATTTAATCGCTATCGACTGTTTTGCTCGCATCAAGGTTTGAAACGTGAATTTGGCAAAATTATTTAATTCTGTCTAGTCTTTTATTGTTTCCTTTATTCTTATTATCAATTGAACGATATTCGCGCTGTGTCAAAGCAAGAAAACAAGAAACAAAAAAGCAGTTTTTGGCGAAATCGTTTCAGAATAACTGTTCAAGAAGAGTCAACCTTCCAAGAAAGAAAGACTTTTTTGTTTTCTGGAAGAGGGCTTGTTGCAATTCTATCTGGTTGTGTTTTGTTTGTTGGCTTTGTTGCTTATTTTATGATAACACAAACCGCTCTTACAAAGTTTGTCGTTCCTGGATATATTGCGCGGTCTTTTCACGAAGACGCAGGGCTTGCCAAAGCCCAGGCCGATAGCGCGTTAAACCTTTTAAAGCAACACGAAAGATATATCTCTTCTCTTCAGGTTATCCTTGACGGCGGTGTTCCAGATTATACTGATGCAACAAATCTAGATAGCGTTCTTAAAAACAAAGGCGGTATACCCGACGCCGGGGAAGTTGATAAAAATTTAAGAGCGCGCGTTGAAGGCGAGGATCGGTTTGCTCTTAAAAGACACAGGCCAATTATAGATGGCGGAGCTGGGTTTAGCCTGTCTCCTCTTAGCGGCATTGTTTCAGACGGTTTTGATCTTTCTCGAGGCCACCTCGGGATTGACCTTGTTTCTGCCGAAGGGGAGTTAATTCGCTCAGTTGACGACGGTGTTGTTGTAATTTCTTCATACACTGCTGAAAACGGATACGTAATTGTTGTTCAACACAACAACGATCGTTTGTCTGTATATAAACACAACTCTGCTTTGTTAAAAGAGGTTGGTGATTTTGTAAAGGCAGGAGACCCTGTGGCGACCGTTGGTTCTTCTGGTCGCGAAAGCTCTGGGCCTCATCTGCATTTTGAGTGGTGGGTTAAAGGTCGCCCTGTTGACCCCTCTCCTTGGTTAAAGAATTAATGGCTCTGCCGTTGACGCCTCTTGTAGGTTTTTAACTCTTTCTTGCCATTCTTTTGTGGTTAGCCCTTTTAGTCTCTGGGTTCCAAAAGATTCGCATGTGAAAGACGCTAAAGTAGCTCCTGCGATAACTGCTTGTTTCTTTTCTTCCCAACCTATGGAGTTCTTGCGCGCAAGAAAGCCAATGAAACCGCCTGCAAAAGTGTCACCCGCTCCCGTTGGGTCAACAACCTCGTCTAACGGATAGGCAGGAGCAAAAAACTTTTTGCCCTTTTCAAACATCATTGCCCCATGCTCACCTTTTTTAATAACCACGGTTTCTGGGCCTAGTTTTTGAATCTCTTTGGCGGCCTTTGTTAATGTTTGCTCTTCCGAAAGCTGCCTGGCTTCGTCGTCATTTATCATAAGAACGTTAACTCTGCCTATAACTTCTTTCAAATTCTTCATTGACGTGTCCATCCAAAAGTTCATAGTGTCAAGGACAACAAGCTTCGGCGTTGTATACATTTGGTCTAAAACTGATGCTTGTAAGTTTGGGGCTAGGTTGCCCAACATTACAAACTCTGCGCTCTTTGCTGCATCTGGGACTTCTGGAACCCACCCTTCAAGCACGTTAAGTTCTGTTAGAATAGTGTCTCTGCCGATAAGATCGTTGTGATATGAGCCTTCCCAAAAAAAACTCTTTCCACCCTCAATAAGAGTAAGGCCGTTTAGACACACCCCTCTTTTTTTTAATTCTTTTAAAAACTCTTCTGGGAAGTCTTCTCCAATTACTGAAATTAGGCTTTGTTGTTTTAAAAAATGTGATGCTGCTAAACAAATATAACTTGCCGCGCCTCCAACAACTCTATCTGCCTGACCAACAGGGGTTTTAATAGAGTCAAAAGCAACAGTCCCAATTGTAATTAACGACATTTTAGATGTGTGTGTTTTGTGAAAATATCAATGTATGGTGTAAAAGTATTGTGTAAAGCCTTTCATTTGTGTATTTTTGCGCTCCCATCTGAATTCCTCCTTAGCTCAGTTGGTTAGAGCATCTGACTGTTAATCAGAGGGTCCTTGGTTCAAGTCCAAGAGGAGGAGCAAAAAAAATACCGCCTGTGTAGGCGGTATTTTGTTTTTGGTTTTTGATAGAAGGGGGAGTGTTCTAGAGTAAGTTAATTCTTTTTGCAAGGGAATCTTTGTAAGAGCCCCCAACAGGAATTTCTTTTTCAAGGCCTTCCATGGTGATGTTTGAGTACTTAATACTCTCTATGCTGTTAAGGTTTACTATATATGACCTGTGAACCCTCATGAACCTACGGTCGCTGAGTTTGCGCTCTATTTCCTTCATCGTGCTGTGAATCGTATAGCTTTCTTTGCGCGTGTGGACAACTACATAATCTTTTAAGGCTTCAACAAACAAAAGATCTTCGTGCCTTACATGCATTAACCTGCTTCTGTTTTTAACAAACAATATGTCGGCTCCTTCTTTATGGGTGGCAAGGCTTCTTAAAAAATCCGCTTCCTGTTTAAGTTCAAGCTCTTTTGTGTGTTTGTGAAGCGCCATCTCAACTGCAGCTTGAATGTCCGCTTCTTTAAATGGTTTTAATATATAACCATGAGGTTCAGCTGATTTAGCAGATGCCAATGTTCCTTCATCTGCATATGCCGTAAGGAATATTACCGGAACATTAAGAGACTTCTTTATTTCTTGAGCCGCTGAAATACCATTCATTTCTCCCTTGATCATGATGTCCATTAAGCACAGGTCGGGCTTGTGTTCTAGCGCCTTCTCTATTGCTTTTTTTCCATTGTCCGCTGTGGCAACAACGTTATATCCTAAGGATGTTAAGCATCTTTCTATGTCCTTTCTTACGATCGCCTCGTCCTCAGTAATTAAAATGTTTGCTGCCATATTAAATTTGGTTTGGTTTTTCAAATCTAATTAAAAAAGAGCTACCCCCTCTACCCTGTTTTGTGCTCTCAACTATCATCTCACCCCCTAGTTGTTCAACAAGAGCGTATATGAGGTAAATACCCAAAGAGTCTCTTTTCTTTTCTGAAAAGTTGTTCGGAAGACCAACTCCATTATCTGTAACCTCAATTTCTATTTTAGAATTAACTTCTTGAACCCGTAAGATAAACTCTCCCTCGTTCATGCCAACAAAAGCGTATTTTAGAACGTTGGAAACAAGCTCATTTACAATTAGGCCGCAAGGAATGGCTTGGTCTAAAGGAAGGTTAACCTCAGTTAAATTTGGTTTGTAATTTACTTCACAATCTGGTGTTGAGTATGTGCTTACTAGGTTGGTGGTTAACTTATCAAGATACTTGGAAAAGCTAATAGAAGTGAAGTCTGAATTTCTGTATAAGCTCTCGTGTATATAGCTCATTGTTGAAACTCGTGATTGGCTTTCTTCTAACACCTGAATAAGTTTCGGGTCAGATATAAAAGATCTTTGGAGGCTGAGCAAGCTGCTTATCACCTGCAGGTTGTTTTTTACTCTATGGTGAACTTCTTGAAGTAGTATTTCTTTCTCTTTTAGGGCTGAACGAATTTTATTGTCCGACTCTTTTCTGTCGGTTATGTCGTACGTTATACAGCTGATTTCATTAATCTTTTCGTTGAATGATATCGGGTTAAGAAATATTTGGTACCATCTCTCGGCGCCATCTTTATTTATAATTGGAACCTCAAAGTCTTGAGCTATTCCGTCAAATGCCCTTGAAAAATATGGTGTGCTTTTTATTTCGCTTTCGTCGCTTATACGTGTATTTATTTTATTTATAAAGTTCTCTGAAAAATTTACTTCTTCTGTAAAAACATTTTCAATAACATTTAGGAAATTTTGGTTGTATGATGTCACCCTTCTTTTTTTATTTAACGTGAACATCAAAAGGTTTTCTGCGGTATTAAAAATCGCGTTTAGTTTTGCTTCACTAACCCTCGCTTTTGATTTCTCGTTTAACATTTCTGTGATGTCGAGATAAATACCTCTTAAACCAAGGGGTTTGCCGCTTGAGTCATATTGTGCTGTTGTGCCGCCAATCATCGTTAAAACTACTCCATTTGAAGCGGTTAATTCTCTTTCTCCTTCGTCTCCATCAAGTATTTTAATCCAGTTTTTGTTTGTGCGAGGTAGGTCTCCATAAACGTCGTGAATTGTAATTCCAGCTATTGTTTTGTCTGTATATCCGAGTTTTTTAAAAAATGCGGGGTTTGCATAAGTAAAAGATCCGTACGAATCAACTACGAATATTATGTCGGATGCGTTGTCTAATATGTCTCTGTATCTCTCTTCGCTAGCTTTAAGTTCTTCTTCTGCAATTTTTAAGTCAGTAATGTCTCTTCCTACACCCATCGCCCCTAACTCTTTTCCTGCCTCATCGCGCATTGTTGCGACAGATATAAACATACTAAACGTTTCTCCCGACAATCTTTTTCCAATTACCTCTCCAGAATAATAATTTCTGTTTCTTACACCGTCCCAAACGTGTTGAATATCTTCTGTTTTATGGAGAAGTTTATTAAATTTAATCTTCTTTGTTTCAGCAGGATCTATACCAAATTCAACCGCAAATGCATGGTTGTATTGAAGCAGATTACCCTTCATGTCAAAAGCAACAATCATATCAATAGAAGACTCAATAATTGACCTGTTTAATTCCTCTGCCTCTCTAAGTTTTAATTGGGTTTGTTTATGCTTCTCTATTTCCTCTTTAAGCATAATGTTGCTTTCCTCTGCTAGAGTAGCCCTCATCTGCTCTCGCATAAGTTGAATTCTCGTACTTAAGTCGTTAACCGTTACTTGTATTGCTGGTTGTCTGTCGTGAAAAGAAAGTGACATTCTTATACCAACCTCTTTTTCTGTTCCATCTAAAAGAGAAATCATAACCTCTCTATAAGGTGGTTTTTTTCCTTCTCTTACTTTCTCTATATCTTCACTAATAATGTCTTTTTCAGAACCTTTAAAAAAAGATGTAAAAAGCTCGTTGTAAACACTGTCCTCTACCCTTTCGTTAAGAATATCTAAACCTCCTGCATTAGTATATTTAATTCTTCCATTAACAACCAAAAAGAGCCCAATAGGACTTGACTCAACCAACATTCTAAACCTCTCTTTTGTTTGTAGAAGGTCAAATTCTATTCTCTTTCTATCTGTAATATCATAAACCATAAGAAGCTGCTCTCCATCTTTTCCACTTTCACTTCTTGTGGCTTCTAGATATATTGATTTACCTTTTAAAGTTGTCCCTCGAAGCTCACAATGCATACCCCAGTTTCTCCTTGCGGATAATCTTTGCCAATCACGTTTATCAATATATTTTAAAATATTTTTTCCAATTGGAACTTTGTCGTGGCCAAACATGACAGCAAACTGATCGTTGGCATCTAAAATTATATTCTCTTTAATAATAGCAATTCCCTCCATTGCAAATTGGCTTAGCTTTCTAAACCTTTCCTCACTCTCTCTTATCGCTCTGTCAAAATATATACTTTCGCTAATATCCTGTATCTGTAGATCTTCAAGACCATCTTGTATTTGAACTATTTTTATCTCACTATGAAATTCATCTCCGTCTAATCTTTTAGATAAAATTTTCATTTTTATAACCTTACCTGTCTCACGAGTTTTGTTAAGTTTTGTTTTAAGTAAACTCTCTTCATCTGGAAGGTATTTAAACAGCCCAGTTTCTGGGTGAAATGGATCAAAGTTTACCCACTCTTTATCTTCTGTGTGAAAAATTCTTCTAGCGTGTCTATTTGATTTAACAACAATACCGTCTTTTAAAATAAAGTGTGCTTCTGCTGCTCTCTCAAATAATTTCTCTTCTAATCCCTTTAAATCTTTCACTATCGCAATGTCGTTATGATTGTTTAGAATTTTTCACTTTACACCCATCAACTTTCATCAATTTTCCATTCTTGTATTTGTATTCGTGCTCTACTTCTCCTGTTTTTTTATTTAAAATCCACTTTCCGTGTTTTAGTCCGTTTTTAAATTTTCCTGAGGAAATTAATATTCCTTTAGAAGACCAAACTTTATGTGTTCCAACAGGAGAGTCATAGGAAAAACTTCCTTTAAAAATTACTGTTCCATCTGTAAATGTGTGAATCCATTCTCCATCTTTTTGTCCTGATATGTACAAACCTTCCTCTTTGTGATCATTAACGTGATATAACCATTCTCCCTCTCTTAATCCGTTTATATAATTTCCATTAAGTAGGATATTTCCCGTTGAATCAAATTCTAAAAACTCTCCTTGTTCTACCCCTTTTATATAATGTTCAATTCTTTTCTCTTCACCATTTTTATAAACCCAAACCCAAACATCATCATACTCTCCTTTTTTATAAAATCCTCTCTGTTCTTCTTCTCCACTTTCGTAAAAAAATATCCACTCACCTTCACGTAAACCATCTATATAGTTACCTATCGCTTTTGTTGCTCCGCTTTTATAGTAAATAATCCACTCACCTTGTTTGTTTCCAATTTTATCTGTTATTCCTCTTTCCTTTAAAAATCCTTCTTCATAAACACCTCCTTCTGTTATTTCTCCCGTTGTGTTATACATTCTAAACACCCCATGTTTTATTCCATTTTTATATACTGTTTCTTCTGAACACTGTCCATTAGGATGATATAATCTTATAACCTCTGTTGGATCTAAAATTTCATCATCAATTACTAATTCCCCAAACTTGAATCTTTCTATATTGATTAAATTTCCCCTCTTATTATAAGTTCTGAAAATACCGTGCTTTAAACCATCAACAAATGGTCCTTCTTCTCTAACTACAAGAGTTTCAAAAAATTCTTTCCAAACACCTGTTTTTCTTCCTTTTTTATCGAATCTATTAAATCTCTCAGTAGAAAAAATAACTCCTTTTTTATAAGTTTTAAATGCAATAATTCTACCATCTATTGCATGTTGTCTGCACTTACCATCCTTCTTTCCTGCTTTAAAAAACGTAACGTGCTGAATTTCTCCTGACTCAAAAAATCTTAACTCCTCTCCATCTTTTAAATTATTAACCCAGTTAGTTTGAGTTAATAATATTCCCTTTTCTGAAAAAGATTTTTCTATCCCATTTTTTTGATCGTTTGAATATGAAAGTTCTTTTTCTTTTTTACCAGATTCAAAATAAAAAATCCAAACTCCTTGAAGCTTATTTTTAAGATAATTTCCTTTTGATTTTGTTTTACCTGATTCAAATAAAGAAACCCAAAGTCCTTCAGCTTTTCCTTCAACCAAACATCCCTCACTGGACACCTTCCCGCTTGGGTAAAAAAACTGGGTAAACTTTCCGTTTGAACATGAGAGTAAATCTACTTCTTCAGATTGAGAGAAGAAAGAGAAAAAAGGAAAACAAACACACAGTAATAATATAATATTCTTCTTTAAGAATCTCATAGAGTTTATAGGGTTGTTAATATGCTTGATAACTGATATGTGTTTGATTTGGGTTATCATCTTATCAAATAAAAATCGAATTGTATAAACATAAAACACACATATTAAACCTTTGAAAATAAAAGGATAAAAATGGTTATTAACTGAGTGCTTAAAAAGTCAAATTAGAAAATTTACACAAAACTAAAAAGTTGATAAACTCCAAATATCTGTAGAGTAGTAAATTGAAAAAACAAGAAAATTAATTTGGAAAGTAAAGTGTGTTTTGGGCTTAGGTTTGGTTTGATGAATTTGCAAGTAGATATTTTAAAAATAACTCAACATTATTTTATACTCTGTTCACAATGGTTGTGAATTAAATTGCATGACCTAAATAAATGAATAATGAAATTTAGTATTGGATGTGATCACGCTGGTCCAGTATATAAAGAGGCAATTACTAAACACTTAGAAAATCAAGGGTTTATAGTAGTTAATAGAGGTACGAATACTGAAGATAGTGTTGATTATCCAGATCACGCTCATGCTGTTGCTAAGGATGTTGAAAGTGGAAATTCTGATTTAGGAATTTTGATATGTGGATCTGCGAACGGTGTTTCTATGACTGCAAACAAACACCAAAAAATTAGAGCAGGTCTTGCTTGGACACCAGAAATTGCTGAGTTGGCAAAAACTCACAACAATGCAAACGTTATATGTATTCCTGCACGCTTTGTATCACAATCAGATGCAATTGCAATTGTTGATGCCTTTGTAAACGCCGATTTCGAAGGTGGACGACATGAAAGAAGGGTAAATAAAATTTGTTGTGTCATAATAGCTTATATTCTTACTCTTGTTCCTACCCTAGCCCAAACCGACTATGCATCACGCATTGACTCAACAGGTTTATATGATCATTTAAAAGTTTTTTCTTCAGATGAATTTGAAGGAAGAGAGACGGGAACAAGAGGGCAAAGAATGGCTGCAGATTATTTAATAGAGTATTATAAATCTTTGGGTTTTGAGACAATAGATGGGGAAAATTATACCCAAATGGTTCCTCTAATAAATTCTCAATTAACTGAAGGATCTTTTAGTGTAGGCGAAAACAACTACAATCTACTTGATGATTTTTTAGTGTTTCCAGGAATACAAACTAAAGCACTTGAAAACAAATCAATAGTATTTGCTGGTTTGGGAATTAAAGAAGAAGGATGGGATGATTACCAAAATATTGATGTAAAAGGTAAAATTGTTGTTGTTTTAGACGGTGATTTAAGAACTGATTTTAAAACAAATTGGGGTAAGAGCTCTAATAAGAAAAGAGTCCACGCAGAAAAACAAGGAGCAGAAGCTCTTGTTATTTTAATGGACGATGAAGAGTATGAGCAAGTAAAAGGAAGAATGAAATTTTACATGCAGAGGAAAAGCACTTCAATCAACAGAGATAAAGAAGGTGAAGGAGCCGCTATACCAACCTTTCTTTTCCCAATTTCTGCTTCTGAATCTTGGTTTGATGGAGTAAAAAGAAAAAGAAAGGCTAGTGATTTTAAGAACTTAATTTCAAAGAAAAACAAAAGCTTTACAACTAACCTAGAAGTATTGTGGAACCATAATATTATTAAAGAAATAGAGGAATATGAGGCAGCAAATGTTTTGGCATATTTACCAGGAACAGACTCCTTGCTTTCAAATGAATTAGTTGTAATAACATCTCATTACGACCATATAGGAATTGTGGATGGTAAAATAAATAACGGCGCAGATGACGACGGTTCCGGTACGGTTACAGTTTTAGAAATTGCAGAAGCGTTTATGCAAGCAGCAAAAGATGGTAACGGATCAAAAAGAAGTGTTTTATTTATGAATGTTGTTGGTGAAGAGAAAGGACTTTTAGGTTCAGAGTGGTACTCAGACAATCCAATTTTTCCTCTCGAAAACACTGTAGCTAACCTAAATATTGATATGATTGGAAGGGTTGATGAAGCGCACGAAGGAAACGATAACTACATATACTTAATTGGTTCAGATAAACTAAGTACAGAACTGCACTCGATTTCGGAAAAAGCAAACGAAGATTCTGTAGGGCTAGAACTTGATTATACGTTTAACGCTCCTGACGACCCTAACAGATTTTACTACAGGTCGGACCACTATAATTTCGCAAAACACAATATTCCTGTGATTTTTTATTTCAGTGGGGTTCACGAGGACTACCACGGCCCCGGGGATGATTACGAAAAAATTATGTACAATAAGACAGCGAAAGTTGGCCGCCTTGTATATCACACGGCATGGGAGCTTTTAAATAGAGACGAAAAAATTGTTGTAGACGTAGAAAACGACTTCCCTACTCGATAAATCGCTTTATTATCCCCTCATAAAACTCAATTTCGTTTGAGTAAAAAGGAGTGGCGGGTCCGTTAAAACCTGTGTGAACAACGGGATCTCCATTTAAAGGATAAAACAAAGTTGTTGGGAATGATTTTACCCCACCCAAAAAAGGAACCACAGAATCTGCAAGTTGTTTATTGGCAACCCCACCATAAAGGATGTCCCAACTAATTTCTTGCTCTGTTTTAAAGCTTTGAATGCGTTTTAGAGCTTGTTTTTTATCACCACGCTCAAAAGCAAGAGATAAAAATTCAACCTGAGGATATTTGGTTTTTAATTCCTTTAAAAGGTTTATTTCGTCATAACAGTTTGGACACCAAGAGCCAAACACATCCATAACCAATAAGCTCTTACCCCTACCCTCTAGCCAAGTTCGGTTAATTATTACTTCTTTTCCGTTTAACGCAGTTGCTTTAAACTCAAACACCCTGTCTTTGTTGTAAGGTTGATGTGAGCTCCAACCTGGGATTAAACTGTCGGTTTTAAACCCCGCCCAAGACTCTTCATAATATACACCGCTTTTAAACACCCCGTTTGTAAGAGAATCGCCGCTAATTGTTGCTGAGAAATAGAATAAATGAGCGCCATCAAAAGTGTTTAATACCAAAGATTTATTGCTAATTGTTCCGTTTAAGTACCTATAATCNCCTGTTGGCGTTAGAAAAGTTCCAACAACAGAGTCGCAAAAAACTTCAGTAACCAATAGACCTAACGACGTTTCATAAACGGTTTTAACCCGTTCTTCATTGCAAGGAGGTTCTGAAACAACAGGCGTAATTTCTAGTGCAACAGAGTAATTGTTTGGCCTTAAAGAATCAATCCAAGTACCGCAAAAATCACCATCAGAATTCCACTTCCCCACAAGACTACCATCATAAATTGGCACAGAGAAAACCTCATTGTCGACGTTGTTTAAAACAACTCTTTCGCTGGCGTTGTATACTATCAAATCTTCGCCTTCTGCGGGAAGCGATGTTTTTAAAGAAACACAGGTTGTGTCGCCCAAATAAAAACGCGCAACACCGCTGTTTGGGCTGTCAGAGCAACCAATCAAACAAGCGCAAAAACACCAAAAAACAAGGTGTTTAAATGACATTATAGGTCGAACTTAATTCCTTGGGCTAAAGGCAGATCTTCACCGTAGTTAATAGTGTTCGTTTGTCTTCTCATATAAACCTTCCAAGCATCAGAACCAGACTCACGACCTCCTCCTGTTTCTTTTTCACCACCAAACGCACCACCAATTTCTGCTCCAGAAGTGCCAATATTTACATTGGCAATCCCACAATCAGATCCAGCAGCAGAAAGGAACAACTCTGCCTCTCTGAGGTTGTTGGTCATGATGGCAGACGATAAACCTTGGGCTACACCGTTTTGCATTGCTATTGCCTCTTCGATTTCATCATACTTCATTAGATATAAAATTGGAGCAAAAGTTTCGTGTTGTACGATATCCATATCATTAGAAACCTCAGCAATAGCAGGCTTCACATAACAACCGCTTTCATACCCCTCTCCTTCTAACACCCCGCCAGGAACCAGCACGTTCCCTCCCTGGGCTACAACAGCGCTCAAAGCATCTAAATATTGTTGAACAGCACCCTTGTCAATTAGAGGCCCAACATGGTTGTTTTCATCAAGAGGATCGCCAATTTTAATCTGCTTGTACGCCTGAACAAGACTATCTTTTACCTTATAGTAAACACTAGAGTGAATGATTAACCTACGCGTTGATGTACAGCGCTGACCGCAGGTGCCAACAGCACCAAACACTGTAGCAGGAACAACAACCTTTAAATCAGAGTCTGGAGTGATAATAATGGCGTTGTTTCCCCCAAGCTCTAATAGAGATCGTCCCAACCTAGCAGCAACCTCTTGAGCCACAAGNTTACCCATTCNAGTAGACCCGGTAGCGCTTACTAGAGGAACNCTCTTGTCTTTGCTTATCATCTCACCAACAACGTAGTCGCCGTTTACGATACAAGACANNCCCTCAGGAGCACCATTTTCTTCAGCAACATTAGCCCAAATGTTTTGGCAAGCCAGNGAACAAAGCGGAGCCTTTTCAGACGGCTTCCAAACACAAGTGTCGCCTGAAATCCACGCAAGAGCAGTGTTCCAACACCAAACAGCTACAGGAAAATTAAAAGCAGAGATAATCCCTACAATTCCAAGCGGGTGGTATTGCTCATACATTCTGTGGTTTCTTCTTTCAGAGTGCATTGTTAAACCGTACAACATTCTGCTTTGGCCTACAGCAAAGTCACAGATATCAATCATTTCCTGCACTTCACCCAACCCCTCTTGGTAGCTTTTGCCCATTTCATACNAAACAAGCGCGCCCAAACTTTCTTTCTTTTCCCTAAGGGCCTCGCCAAATTGTCTAACAACCTCACCCCTTTCAGGAGCACTCCACTTTCTCCACTCTACAAAAGCTTCTTTTGCCGCAGCAACCACAGCTTCGTAATCTTCTTTTGTTGCGGTTGTCACCGACCCAATTAACTTCCCGTCTGTAGGGGAATAAGAGCTTACAGGAGCACCAGACCCAAAAGATCTAGAGCCAATCATAACACCGTTGTTTGATTCAGAAACACCGAGATCAGAAAGAATGTTTTTAATATCCATTTTNAAAAAATTTGCGCGACAAAGGTAAGGTGTATTTAATGGTTNCTGCCNAACGNATAAANNGNTGAANAACANCAGNTTANCGNCCTAAATATATCAACAANACACTNACGTCAGATTGGCTGACGCCAGAAATTTTAGAGGCCTCGCCGAGGGTTTTGGGCCTCTTCTCCCCTAGTTTTTGTTTAGCCTCAGAGCTCAACGAGGCTAGTTTAGAATANTCCAAATCATCAGGAATAGGCAACCCTTCAAATTTTGACATCTTGTCAGCCATCGCCTGCTCTTTTTCTATATACCCCTCATATTTAACACGGATCTCAACCTGTTCAATAACGTCGTNNTTTTCACTNCNTAGTTCAGAAAGTTCAGGAAGAGANTCTATCATTTTAGACAGCTTGATNTGAGGTCTTGTTAAAACCTGTTCAGCTTTAATTTTTTGCTTTAGAGGCGTACTTCCACACTCCAAAAGCATTTCTTCAGCAGTGTCAGGGGAAATAGATGTGGACGACAAGGTTTTTCTCACTGATTCTACAGACCCAAGCTTTTTCTCAAGATTTTTTAACCTCTCTTCAGAGGCAAGGCCTATCCCATGACCAAAAGGAGTTAGCCTTTCGTCTGCGTTGTCTTGCCTTAATAAAATCCTGTATTCAGCCCTAGATGTAAACATTCTATACGGCTCTTCAGTCCCCTTTGTCACTAAATCATCAATAAGCACGCCGATATAGGCTTCTGACCTGTTGAACACAACAGGGCTCTTGTTCCACGTGGAACGGGCGGCATTAATNCCCGCAACNAATCCTTGGCAAGCAGCNTCTTCATAACCCGTGGTTCCGTTTATTTGGCCTGCGAAATAAAGCGATTTTATGCTTGTGGTTTCTAGACTGTGACCAAGCTGTGTAGGGGGGAAGTAGTCGTACTCAACAGCATAACCGGGGCGGAACATTTTGGCATTTTCAAACCCAGGTATTAGACGCATCGCTTTTAACTGGACATCTTCAGGCAAACTGGTAGAAAAACCATTTACATAAATTTCAACCGTGTTTCTTCCCTCTGGCTCAACAAACAGTTGATGCCTGTTTTTGTCTGCAAAACGATCAATTTTGTCCTCGATAGATGGACAATAACGCGGCCCAAGACCCCTTATTCGCCCATTAAACATTGGCGATCGGTCAAAACCGGATTTTAAAACCTCGTGAACATCATTGTTTGTATATGTAATATGGCAGGGGAGCTGGTCGCTCAAATCTTTTCTAAGTTTTAGAAAAGAAAAATGACTTGGGTTTATGTCGCCCGGTTGTAGCTCCATTTTTGAGTAATCGAGTGTTCTGCCGTCTACTCTCGGCGGCGTTCCTGTTTTCATCCTACCGCTTTCAAAACCTAAATCAACCAATTGTTCGGTTATTCCCACAGACGCCCTTTCTCCGGCTCGGCCGCCCCCAAACTGCTTTTCACCTATGTGCAAAAGACCATTTAAGAACGTTCCGTTTGTTAAAACTACGGACTTAGCCTTTATTTCGCCGCCTAACAGGGTTTTAACACCCGCGCACCTTTCTCCCTCAACAACGACACCAACAACACTGTCCTGCCAAAAGTCTAGGTTTTTAGTGTTTTCAAGCATTTCGCGCCAAGCGTTCGCGAAAACACTCCTGTCGTTTTGGGTTCGAGGGCTCCACATAGCCGGACCCTTAGAGCGATTAAGCATCCTAAACTGAATTGCGCTATGATCACTNACAATCCCGCTGTATCCACCAAGGGCATCCACCTCTCTTACAATTTGACCNTTAGCGACGCCCCCCATGGCTGGATTACATGACATCTGTCCAATTACCCCCATGTTCATAGTAACAAGAAGGGTTTTAGCGCCCAGGTTGGCCGCCGCCGCCGCCGCTTCGTTGCCAGCGTGCCCCGCACCAACTACAATTACATCGTATTCTGTATGATATCCCATTATTTTGGTTCCACGTGGAACTTTTTTAAAGCAGCGTCCTCTTGCGCTCGCATTATTGACTTTTCGTCTTCTGTCTTGTCCTTATATCCAACAAGGTGAAGAACACCGTGAATTATTACCCTTCTTAACTCTTCTTGAAACAACACCCCATTTTCCTTAGCGTTTTCTTTCACTCTATCAAAAGAGATCAAGAGGTCCCCAGATATTTCAACGCCCTCACTATAATCAAAAGAAATAATGTCCGTGTAATAGTTGTGGTTTAGGTGTTCGACATTCACATCTAACAAATACTTGTCTGAACAAGAAACCACGCACACCTCACCGACTGTTTTGCCATGGCTTTTTGCAACCCCAACAACCCACTTTTTGACTGAGTTTTTAGACTCAACTCTACAGGCTATATCTCCTTCTCGGAAGTAAATCATCTCTCAATTACTTTGTTGAAATACACGTTCACTTTTTCTCTATAAAAAGGGGAGAGGTCGGCAGGAACTGTTTTCAAAAGCTCAATTTCGTTGCCCTTATCTTCCAGATAATCAATGTTTTGTGGCGAATCTGGACGCAGGCCTTGGTTGCCTGAGCTTGACTTTCTTTCTTCCTTTTCTCCTCGCAATCTTTCTGCGTTTTCTGCCTCCAACAACCTAGTCATAATCTCTCTCTGTCTATCAATTGTGCCAACATCTACATTCTTGTTAATGAGATCACGCTCAAGCTCCTCCATTTCTTCAGCAATTTTCTTCATTTCACCCCCTGAACCCGAACCATCCTCGTTTAGTTCCTGAGCTCGCTTTTTTGCCATTTCTCTTAAAGCGGCCTGTTGGGCAGCCATTTCGGCGAGCTGTTTGCTCATTTTTCCTCCCCGCTGTCCTTTAGACTCACCCTTGTTTCCACCCTCCATTTGGGACTTCATCTCCTCCAGCTTTTTCCCCAAAGCTTTTTGCATCTTTTTCATGTCGCCCGCCTTAGCAGAAGAGGGTTTAGACCCTTTACCACCGGGCTTATTGCAATTGCCTGTCCCCGGATTATTGCACTCTTGCTTGTTTTGCATTTGCTGAAGCGCCTCATCTAAAAGCAAAGCCAAATTGTTAAACGACGTCATCACATACTGCTGATTCATTGCAATTTCAGAGCTTCTCCTGTCGCCAAAACCACCAAGGGCTTTGTCCATGTGATGATTAACCAAACCGATTTCTCTGTTTACAGCGCTAGCTATTTCTCTTACCCTCATACTCAATGCGTACAAGGAATCCTCTACAAGTGCAGCGTCGTCCTTTAGCTTTCTCTGCTCTTGACCAAGCTCAACATATCTAGGGTCTTGAACGTCTGTTTGAGAAATTTCGTGCATTAATGCCTCCTCATCAAAAGAAAGGGTAATGATATTCTCTAAAAGCACTCTCAAGGCATCCATATCCTCTTCAAGGCTTTCTTCTGCCTCTTGAGACAACATGCTTTCCATTGCACGAGCCATATCCTTCATTTCTTCTGCCGCCTTTTTTTGGCTTTCTGAAGCCTTCTTCTTTTTGTTTTTATCTAACTGATCCGAACTCTCCTGCTGAGCATTTTCAATAGACTCTTCCTCAGACTTTGAGTCCATCATGGCGTTAGGGTTTTTAAGCCCCTCATTCTTTTTTCTAAGATCTTCCAAATCTTTCCTAGCGTCTTTGAACCCTTGGTTTAACCCCTCTTGTTCCTTTTTTAACTCTTCTGAACTTTTTTCTCCCTTTTCTGACTCTAAGGCCAAATCCTCCTGCTTTTCTGCCAATTTTTTCAACTCTTCCACAACCTCTTCCATTTTTACCTCCCACTCGAGTTGCTTAAACTGCTCAAGCGCCCTGTCCAACTCTTTTTCAAGCGCCTTTTGTCCAACATCCATTTGCTCCATTTGCTCTTGAATGTCTTCAGGGTTCATTTCATTCAAAAGCTCGTGCATTTTTTCATAAAGCTCTTTAAGCTCGTCAGACATAACGTCCTCCATTAGCTTTTGTAGCTCTTGCTGCTTTTCAAGAATTCTCTCTTCTTGTTTAGAAAATTCGTTTAGCCTGTTGTTTTTATTCTCGTTCGTTTGCTCGATAGAGTCTAAGGTCCTCTTTAGCTCTTCCTGCTTTTCAAGAAGGTCCTCGAGAGCTCTTTTATCCTTCCAATCAAGCTCTCTTTCCTCTCTTAATCGTTCTTTAAACGAGTCTATTTCATCACGAAGCTCACTAGCTTTTTTAACCGCGTCTTGAATAGACGATTCGATTTCTTCATTTGCTCCGTCTCTCTCTTCTTTCAACTCTTCTTCAGAAGGAGCAGAAAACACCCTTACAGAAGATTTACTTGACTTATAGCCATTTATTCTGTCGTTATCCCAAACCTCAAACCAATACTCTACGACGTCCCCAAGGGCTAAGTTTAATTCACTCAGGTCCCAAGTAAAATAAAAACTACCTGACTTTCCTCTAGGTAGATCAAGTTCTGTAGAAACTACTTCTTGGCCACCAACCTTTTGGGAAAAAACTAGCTTAGAAAAGCCGTAATCGTCGCTAATGTTCCCAGAAAAATATCTGAGGCTTCTTGTGAGGGTGTCTTCAACCTCAACGAGCGTTATGTTTGGCCTTGAGTCAGCAACGACGCCAAGAGAATACCTTAGAGAATCAACCGCCCCAAGCTCTTTGTTAGAAGGCACAATCCAATATGGTGTAGAAGTATCTGCCCTCCAGTCGCATTTATATCGATTGCCCAACACAGCTTCTGCAACAACGACAGAGTCCCCAAAGTTAAAATTCAAACTCGAAGCGTCTTCGACGCTACAATCCCAAGAGATTTCAGAGCCCTCGGGAATGATTAGATCTCCGTGATTTGTTTGGGCGATTGCATCAAGACCAGTATAAGAGGGTGGTGTGGCGATAACACGAAATTCCACAATAGCAGGCACGGGCAAAGCTAGAAGTTCGTATGTGGGAGAATCCCAGCCGTTGGCAGAGCATTTAAAAGAAGTGTTTGAAACAACATTGTTGAATTGAAAAGAAAACACACCGTCGTTAATTCTTTCCATTCTATACCTGCCTCCACTGTCGACTAAATATAGAGTTGAGGGGAGGGTTTGGCCTTCTACACTAACGTGAAACTCAAAATCATCACCCTTTGGAACGGTAAGCGGCGAAGAGATCACCACAAACCTGAATGGAGAAGGCGCCTCAAAGGCGCTTCTGTGCTGAAGAATTCTCTCAGCGGGCTCTTTAATTGTGCCAGGAGACAAAAACAAAACACCCACAACTACCAACACAGGCAAAGAGGCGTACTTCAGGTAAACCAGATTAGCCCTAAAGTCAATTGCGTTTGCAAAGGGAATTGGCCTCAGCTCCTCGGTTCTTTTCTCTATGCTCGCAAGCAGCAAGTCACTAGACGCAGAATCAGCTTGCTCTTGAAGCTGAAGGGTGTTTAGTAATTTGTCTTGGATTTCTGGAAAGTGCACCCCTATGGTTTCGCTAGCCTCTTTATGGGTAATAATTCTACCGAGCCGTAACAACTTTAAAAGAGGGGAGAGGACCAAAGAAAAGACCACCCCAACCACAGAAATCAAAATCAAATAGAACAACAAGGTTCGGCCCCTTACACCAAAACGGCCAAAATTTTCAAGTGCGCTAATAACTAATACCCCAACGGCAATAATGCCCAAGGCAATTAACCCACCCCTCAAACACTTATTTTTATAGTATTTACGGATGAATTCGTCTAGCTTTTCTATTAGCGAGATTTGATTCATTTTGAACATGTAAAGGTACGTACCTTGTGCTTCCGGAAGTAAATAGATAAAAATGACAATAAGTTCAGCATTTGGAAGGGCCTTGGGCCTTTGTTTGATAACTCTATTTTTAAGCACAACAACAGCAAACGCTCAATACGTTGTGATCAACGAAATAGAGGTGTTTGAGGGAGATAACGGACAATATGTAGAGCTGTTTGGGGACCCTTCATTAGACCTTAGCGGGCTTTCAATTGCGCTAGTAAAAGCAACTTTTTTAGGCGGGGGAGTATACGAAGCCCAAGTATATAACGTGCTTGATCTAACAGGCGAAACCCTTAACGAAGATGGATTTGCATCATTTGACCTCCCGCTTAACACAACTATAGCAGCCGTGGCTCTTTATGAAATGGAGGGTGGTTCAATAGAGCTAGACTCAGCCCCACCATCTGACGATATCATTGACGCACTTGTTTACGGAAACACATCCCCAGCAAACCCACAAGCAGCAACAATTTTGCAATCATTAATGCCGGCCGGAAGCGGGCTTATTTACGAAGGAGGAGAGGGCAATGCCCAAAGCCAGTCTATTTCAAGGTTTCAAGATGGGGGAGAGGCATTTGATGTAAACAGTTATGTACTTCAAGCTCCAACTAAAGGAATTTCGAACATTTTAGTTTGTGATGGAGGGTATCTAGAGCTAACAAACCTGACAAACGACACCTTGTGTACTGATCAAGGTCCAGCAATAGCAACCTTTAATCATTTTAGCGACGCTCCTTTTGCAAATCTCACCCTGTTTATTACAGANCNATTAACGGGNGANATAATTNCAAGCGCCAACGGTTCNGCAATAAANTTTCAGGANCTGGGTGATGCNGANTTTTCTGTAATTGCGGTTTCACACGACCTACCCCTTGTTTCTGAAACAACAGAACCAGGCCAAACTATAAATAGCGTTTTAGGAGAAGGGTGCTACAGTATTTCAGACTTTCCATATACGATTCATGCGATGACCTGTGAGATTCCTGCGTGTGACGGAGGCACAATGCTTGACGCAAGCGGGGCTGACGAAGCTTTGGTTTGTTTGTCTGANGAGGGNNCTTTNGTTCCGTTTGGNTACTANAGNGAAGCGGTNNAAGACGANTTTNTGTTTGCNATTTGCTCTTCTGATAANACGATAATCGAAACNACCGCGCTTCCATACTTTGATTTTACAGACTTAGGCGCGGAGGTATATCACATTTGGGGAGTCAGCACTCAGGGAGATGTTGACCCAGCCACTGTAGCACCTGGAGTAGATGTTTTTGGCGCCTCTGCTTTTGAGTGTGACAGCGTGGGAGCCTCACACCTTGAAGTTACTGTTTTACAATGTGGAGAAGCAGGGATATGTGATGATTTGATTATTAGTGAGTATGTTGAAGGAGACAGTCACAACAAAGCTATTGAGATTCACAACCCATCCTCTGCAACGATAAACCTCGAGGCATACTCTGTAGAAGTATACAACAACGGAGCAAGCGAGCCTACGCAACAACTTGAACTAGAGGGTCAGTTATTACCCGGAGAAGTTTTTGTAATAGGAAACAGCCAAGCAACAACGATAATTCAAAATCTATCTACTGTATATAGTCAGGTTACTTGGTACAACGGAAATGATGCAATTGTACTTCTAAAAAACGGCAACCCAATTGACATTATGGGAATCATGGGTGAGGACCCGGGCGAGCCCTGGGCAGTTACATCAGGCGGCGCTATGGCAGAGTTCACCCTTGTAAGAAAACCAAACGTTGGGCATGGAACGACAGATTGGGAAGAAGGAATGACACAATGGGACAGCTACCCTCAAGACACGTTTGACTTTTTGGGATCACACTCTGCAACTTGTGGAGGCCTTGGAACAATGCAAATAGGATTTGATGCACCAGAGCTATATGTATACGAAGGGGGGGGCGTTTCTGTTGGGATGTCGCCCACCTATCCTCTTGAGAATGCGACCATGCAGGTAAACGTTGTTGGAGGAGACGCAATCGTTGGTGTAGACTACCCTGACGTTTTCCCTTTAGAATTTGATTTCGAGATGGGCCAACTAAACCCCCAATCATTCAATTTTACAGCTATTGACGAGGAAGACCCGGAGCTACAAGAGGATGTTCTCATTGCTTTAAGCGTTGTGTCTGGTGAGGTGGAGTTGGGAATCGATACAGTTGTAATTCACATTTTGCCCTCAGATTTGGAATACCCCGTCTACCAAATAAACCAAGTAAGAGGCGCCAACACTCAAGGCATTTTAGACAGCATTGGAACGGCGTGCGAGCTAAGAGGGATTGTACACGGATGGAACGATTATCCCAACGGACTTCAATTCACTTTAATTGATGAAACAAATGGAATTAATGCCTTTAGCCCAGTTAGCGATTTTGGCTATGATGTTGAAGAAGGGGATAGTGTTAGAGTGAAAGGTGTTATTGACCAATACTTAGGCCTAGCCCAAATCAGGATGGACACGCTTCACTTCGAAGGAAGCGGGTTTGACACAGAAATGCCGAGCATAGTTGCTGAAATGAGCGAAGAGACTGAGTCTAGAATGGTTAAACTCAAGTGCGTTGAGCTGGTCAATCCAAACGAGTGGACGAATACAATTCCAGCATTCGACGTGGGTATTACGTTTGGCACTCAAGAGATAACAATGAGAGTTGACGCAAACACAGACTTGTTTGGCCAACCAGCTCCAACAGGAGTGTTTGGAGTCACAGGAATTGGAGGCCAAAGAGATTACAACGAGCCACTAGTAGACGGATATACGATTACACCAAGGGGACAATTTGACTTAACGCAGCCCGTTGTGGCAGACTTCTTAGTGGTTTCTCCTTGGGATGGATCAACAGGCGCGGTAGAGATATTTAACCTAAGTACAGGCGCAGGGGGATATCATTGGGCTATGGGAGACGGGACATCATATGAAACCAATGCCCCAGAGCACTACTACACAGAGCCTGGAACCTTTGAAATAACGCTAACAGCATATAGCGAGGACGGTGAGTGTAGCACACAAACCACACAAGAGATAGAATCAAATTGGGTTGGTGTTGAGGAAATCAAAACTTCAGAATTTGATGTGTATCCAAACCCAGCATCTTCGAAGGTTACAATAGATTTAAAATCGGGTCCAGTTAGCTCTTGGGCTATGTATGATTCAAAAGGGAGGCGAGTACTAAACGAGCAAAACACCCAAACAGAAAGGATCAGACTAAGTGTTGACCACCTTGATCCAGGCGTTTACACACTGACGTTGAGCAAAGGACATTCTCCAATTAGGATTGTAGTACAATGAGGTCGGATGATATAGAATCTCCAATAAGCCAAAACTCCTCTGCTATTCTGTGGCGGCCATTTTTTGATTCAACAATTGCACCAACCTCTACCCACTTTTTCCATTGCTGAGGGTTAGACCCAATGTGATCAATACCCCATAATCCATTTAGCTCATCAAAGTCTACGCCCACAGCTGTGCGAAGGCCAGTCATCAACATCTCGTTACTTCTATCAAACCTACTCAGTTTTTCAATTGTATCTGGCAAAACTCCTTCCTTAATAAAGCCGATATACTTGTTGTTGTTTGATACTACTGAGTACCGGTTATAGCCATTAAAACCGTGGGCTCCAGGCCCTAAACCCAAAAATGCCGCTCCAAACCAATACGAACTATTGTGGACCGCTTTATTTCCCTCTCCACGAACCCAATTACAAACCTCGTAATGATTGAATCCCGCTCTTAGCGCTTCATCACAAAGGAGGGTGTAATCAGCCTCGATAAGCGTGTCGGGAGCTTCTTTGATACGGCCTTTTTTAACCCAAGACCCGAGTACAGTTTGAGGCTCTACAGTTATAGCGTAACAACTGATATGGTCAATCTGCAGATCTAACGCTTCTTTTACGGTTTGGTTCCAACTATTCTCCGACCTAAATGGAATGCCATAAATCAAATCGACGCTGATCTTTTCAAAACCAGCTTTTCTTGCCAAACACACTGCATTAACTGCTTCAATAGCGCTGTGTTTTCTATTCATCCACTCAAGCTGTTCGTCGTCTAATGATTGAAGGCCAATGCTAATTCTATTAAAACCACATTCTATCCACCCCTCTAAAGCCTTAATTGAGACGTCTTCTGGGTTCACCTCAATAGTGGCTTCATCCCAAATAGAAGCACACTTCAGGTTTTTCCTGATTGCATCTACAATCTTTTGTAGCTGACACTTCTTTAAAACAGAGGGGGTGCCTCCACCGATGTATAAGGTTTTAAACGTCATGTTTTCCCATCTTTTTGCCCTTAACGAGATTTCCGAAACAACGCTTTCTACATATGCTTCTACATTTCCAAGAGAGGTTGAAAAGTGAAAATCACAATAGTGACAAGCAGTTCTACAAAATGGAACGTGTAGGTAGATTCCCGACATATGCGCAAGGTCGGAGTAAAGAGGTTAAATTTGCAGCATGGCAATGGAAATTCGTTGGGACGATAAAATCGTCGAAGTAAGCGAGAATAAAAATGGCAGAGTTAGAGATACTTGGGCATGGACTCAATTAGCACCTGGTAGCTACAGGGTTTCTGTAGAAGGAAAAAACTATACGGTTAGCGCAATTGAAGGTCCAGATTCATCAGGCAAAATAACGGTTAAGGTTTCTGGCGTAGAACGAGAGGTGGTAATTCTAGACGAAAGAGCTCTTCTTTTAGACAAGATGGGAATGTCTGCTGGCGACACATCCGAAGAACTTGACCTATTCGCCCCAATGCCCGGAAAGGTGCTTAGTATTCTTGTAAAACCTGGAGACGTGGTACAACCTGGAGACTCATTACTCGTTTTAGAAGCAATGAAGATGGAAAATGTAATCAAGTCGTCGGTTTCTGCAACTGTTGAAGAAGTTCCAGCTAATGCCGGTTCGGCTGTGGAAAAGGGAGAGCTCTTGGTGAAATTTGCTTCAGAGTAAGAACTAACTTACGAACATGATTCAAGCGAAAAAACGAATACTTATTTGGGGTTTTTCATCAATGTTTGCGATTGTTTTAGGACAAACCACTTACGCACAATCTTGCGACAATCCCACAGTTTTATGTGGCGATGAGGCGGAAAGATTAAACGAATTTAGCGGAGTTGTATTTTCTGGATCACAATTAGACTTTTGTTTTGGCGGCGATATATGGACAGTAGCAAGGTTTCACACGACTTACAGAATCACAAATAATCCAGTTCTGGTTACAATTGATAACATTGACTGCATTGGCGGCCCTGTAAAAGCCATGGTCGTACAGCCGGATTTTTCGGATTTTTGCGACATAAGTCAATATGAGATTAGGTCGGATTGTGTCACCCTGAACACAAACGATACTACCCAATTTTATACTCACAACGACCTATATTCGAACACTGATTATTTGGTTTTAGTTAACTACGACTCAGGATCTATCACAGGTCCATGTGAGTTAGAAATATTAGTTTCTGGAGACGCCTTAAGTATTGACATTTTCCCAGGAGGGTGGACCTACGACGAATACCCCCCAGACAATTTTCAAGCAGATTACGGATACGAGATTGACCTGAACGTACAGGGTGGTGATAATGGTTTGGGCTACTCCTGGGAGCCAGGTTACCAAATCACAGGACCAACCTCTGGAGGATCGGTTTTGGCAACCCCAGACCAAACCACAACATATACAGTTAGTGGATTTGTAGAAAGCTGTAACTACACGTCTCAAATTACCTACACTGTTGGCTATCCTATCATTGTTCCCAATTCGTTTTCTCCAAACGGAGATGGTAATAACGACACTTGGGATATTACAGGGCTAAACAACTATCCAGGATCAATAATCAACCTTTATGATAGGTGGGGGCAGCAAGTGTTGCGCAAAACAGGAGACTATTCATGGGATGGAATAAGAGAGAAAACAGGCCAACCATCACCGATAGGAACCTATTACTACGTGATTA
>PBEE01000007.1:0-54552 GCA_002717605.1 Crocinitomicaceae bacterium
CGTGAGCAGCAGATACTAACTTCATCTTAATCAAATCCCTGATACAATTGTGAAGTTTGTATTCAGCATCTAAATTGAATTTAGGAGCAGGGGTATTTTTCTCACCCACCATGTTTGCTAGATATTCTGACGCATTAATACAATCAGACATTTCGCCTACATGGAAAATAAGATCTCCCTTCTGTTTAAACTCTAGAGACATGTGCTTTTCTCTATCCTCAATAACTCCAACCATTCCTATTGTTGGAGTTGGGAACACAGCCTTTGCAGATCCATCAGGATTTACAGTTTGGTTGTAGAAGCTTACGTTACCTCCAGTTACTGGAGTGCCAAACTTCTCACATGATCTTCCCATACCCTTGATAGCACCAACGAATTGCCAGTAAACCTCCTTGTTATACGGATTACCAAAATTCAGACAGTTTGTAATTGCAGATGGTGTCGCACCTGTACAGCTAATGTTTCTTGCTGCTTCTGCAACTGCAATTGCAGTACCCGTTTCTGGATCAGCTTGAACGTACCTAGCATTACAATCAACTGTTAGGGCTAGTCCTTTTTTAGTTCCCCTAACAGAAACAACACCTGCATCAGAAGGTCTATTTGTTGTTCTATTCAGAGTTCCAACCATGCTGTCGTACTGCTCCCAAACCCACTTCTTTGAAGCAATATTTGGTTGACAAATTAAATCGTGACTCAGGTCAACACATTCTTGGATAGTAGGTACTGGAATTGAACTCTGATCGAAAACTAGGTTTTCAGCAAACCAAGCTGGCTCCTCATATTCTCTTTCGTAGATAGGAGCTCCTCCGCCAAGAACAAGAGGCGATGCAGCTACTTGCGCAACGATTTCACCATCTACAAAGAATCTAATATCATCTCTTTCGGTAACCTCTCCAATGTGTTTTGCATGAAGGTCCCACTTAGCAAAAATGTCCTCTACAATTTTTTCCTTCCCCTTCTCCACTACAACAAGCATTCTCTCCTGAGATTCAGATAAAAGAATTTCAAAAGGTTCCATATCAGCTTGTCTTAATGGAACTCTGTCTAGGTGTACATCCATACCTACTTCACCTGCAGCACTCATTTCTGAAGTTGAACAAGTAATACCTGCTGCACCCATATCCTGCATTCCAACTACAGCGTCAGTCTTTGCAAGTTCTAATGTTGCTTCAAGAAGAAGTTTCTCTTGGAATGGGTCTCCAACTTGAACAGAAGGTAGGTCATCGGCACTGTCCTCAGTAATATCTTTAGAAGCGAATGATGCTCCTTGAATTCCATCCTTACCCGTATCAGATCCCACGATATAAACAGGGTTACCTGGGCCTTTTGCAGTAGCCGAAATGATTTCATCAGCATTCAAAATGCCAGCTGACATTGCGTTTACAAGAGGGTTAACTTGATAGCATTCGTCAAAGAAAATCTCTCCTCCTACTACTGGAATCCCAAAACTATTTCCGTAATCACCAATTCCCTTTACAACACCCTCAAGATGCCATTTGGTTTTAGGGTTATCTGGATCGCCAAATCTCAAACTGTTTAGCTGAGCTATTGGACGAGCGCCCATGGTGAAGATATCTCTATTGATACCTCCTACTCCTGTTGCAGCGCCTTGATATGGCTCAATTGCCGAAGGGTGATTGTGAGATTCAATCTTAAACGCACAGCCCAATCCTTCTCCGATATCTACAATACCAGCATTCTCCTCACCTGCTTTAACAAGCATGTGTTCTCCATCTCTTGGAAGTGTCTTAAGCCACTTAATTGAATTNTTNTATGAACAGTGTTCNCTCCACATAACAGAGTAAATACACATNTCCGTAAAATTCGGAGTTCTCCCCATAATTTCTTTGATCTTATCAAATTCTTCTGGGGTCAAACCCATCTCTTGGGCTTGGTCAAGTGTTGCAGGTTTTTGCGATGCCTTCATTTGAGCAAATTAATGCGATTAGTTTCAGCCCGTAAAGGTAGCAATGCAATCGTAGGGCACAGCCCTTTCAAGCTGTAACTTTCGCACATGAGAGTAGTTATTCAGAGGGTAAGTTTTGCCAGCGTAAAAGTTGATGATATTGTAATAGGCCAAATCTCCTCAGGACTCCTTATTTTACTAGGCATTGAAGACGACGATACTAGCGATGACGTAAGTTGGTTAGCAAGAAAAATAACTGGGCTTAGAATCTTTTCAGACGAAGAAGGAAAGATGAATTTGGATTTGGCAGGAATTAATGGCGAGTTATTAGTTGTAAGTCAATTCACTTTACACGCTTCTACTAAGAAGGGAACTCGTCCTTCTTTCATAAAAGCAGCAAGGCCTGAAAAGGCAATTCCACTTTACAATGAATTCATAAAAGAGTGCGAAAACATCACAGGATCAAAAGTTGAAACCGGCGAATTTGGTGCTATGATGGACGTTGAATTAGTTAATGACGGTCCCGTTACCATCATCATTGACACTAAGAACAAGGAATAACCTATCTAGGAATAATACAAACAGGAATTGGATTCATCTTATGCTGATTTATCCTGTTTAGTCTTGAGTAAATCTCAAATACTTCTGCCTCCCTACCTATCAATTCACCTTGCGTTAATTCACCATTTGCAATCTTCTCTGCTTGAGCCATTGCCCTTTCTAGTTCAGGATAAGAAGCTCCTATTTGGTCTTCATCATTTCTATCATCACCCCAAAGACCATCTGTAGGAGCTGCATTCATAATAGAATTTGGCACTCCTACAACTTTCCCAACTAAGTATACTTCTGATTTAACAAGATCTGCAATGGGGCTTAAATCAACCCCGCCGTCTCCGTATTTAGTGAAAAANCCNACNCCAAAATCCTCAATCTTATTTCCTGTCCCAACAACTAACGCGCCTCTTTCTTGGGCTAATGCGTAAAGAGTTGTCATTCGGAGTCTTGCCCTTGTGTTTGCTAAAGCCAAACCTCCACTTTGATCTTCAACTAATGGCAAAGAGTCTTTTAAACAATCGTAAGTTTCAGTAAGCGACACATTTATTGAGCTTACATTTTCAAATTCAGATACCAATTGACCTATCAATTCATCAGATCTACTTAGTTCTGACTGAGCCTGATGTATGGGCATGTTTACTATGTGAGTCTTTCGTCCAGTCCTAGCACAAAGAGTAGCTGTAACCGCTGAATCTATACCACCTGAAACACCAACGACAAAAGAATCTACACCAGATTTTTCTGAGTAATCATCGAGCCAATTAACTATATGTTCAGCTACTAATTCAGCGTTGAAAGACATAAGGCCAAGTTAAAATATTAATCCTATAACCAACTCAAATGCCTTGTCATTTCCAGTGATTAATTCTTGGGCAGGAGTTCCTTCAGAATCAGACGGCAATCCTTCCTCATTTAATACCACCTGGTAAGACTCTTTATGAATATTTAAAAATGCCGAATTGAAATTAACGCCAATAATCAATGATAGGTATTCATTCAACTCTCTCTCTACTCCAGCTCCAACTATATATGAGGCCCTTAATAACTTAAAGTCATCGTGAACTTGGTAGTTAGGGTCTGTGTAGGAATTTGTTTCATAAGGAGTCCATTCTCCTCCTTCTAATATGAATCTATTTTGGTTTTCAATATTTGCAGAAATCCCAATGTTTAATCCAAGCCCCACGCCTACTTGTCCATAAATAGTTGAGTATCCTATTTGCTTATATCTAGCTTTAAGTGAAAGAGGCAATTCAACGTATTTAAGCCTGTATTCTCTTGAAGAACTTTGAATATGAATATGTTCCTTTATTTCAGGATCGTAAAATTTCATCTTCCCACCAGTATCAAAAACATGTAGCCCTGAACTGAATGAAAGCCAATCGTTTTGAACGAAATCAATTATCAAAGCGTAGCCGAAATTTCCATTGACACCCTCAGTTGAATGAAACCCATCTGTAGATTTTAACCAACTTACATTTGGAGTCATCAAAAGACCCAGTCTTACTTCTTGAGCATTTAAATTACTCGAACTTAAAATAAAACTTAAGACCAAAATGAAAATTGGCACTAGCTGATTGTAAGTGGTTCGCATAAGTGTTCTCATCTTTGCGTTTAAATAGGTAAAATTAATAGTAGGAAACATGGATACAAGCAAAATGTACAGCACTTTATTGAGATGTCAATTGTGGACAATCGCAATATTTTGTTTGGCTTCATGCTCAAGTGATAAATGGGAGGTTGACCCTAACCAAGTCGAATTAGGAAGGGAATTTAGAGTTAGAACATTTTATAAAGACATAAGAAATCTACCAGAATCTGATAGCACAGCTATCGAAAAACTCATAAGAGTGTATGGTGAGTTTTGGGGTGATTACAGTGAAGACATACTTAAGCTTGGGCCATTTAACGATGTTTCAACTGCAGCAGAACTTAGACGATTCTTAAATCATGAAAGTACAGTTGAAACTCTAGCTGCAATTGACACAACATCCGGTTCTGATGCTAAGGTTGCTGAAATAAGCCAAGAACTTGAGAATGGGTTTAAGAGATTCCACGCTTTGCTTCCTAGCGAACCAGTGCCAGATGTAATTCTTATGACCAGTGGTTTTAATTACGCTATATATCCTAGAGAAGAATATTTGGCCATAGGCCTTGAGTGGTTTATCGGCCATGAACATCCGATTTTAGAAAAGCTTCCTCCAGAAATGTTTCCTCAATACAGAAAACTAAGGATGCACCCTGATTTGATTACTGCAAATGCTCTTAGAGGATGGATGCTTGTAAACTTTCAAAACAGAGGATATACTGGAAGGATGTTAGCAGAAGACATTCTGTATTGGGGTAAGGTGCTTTGGCTTACAAAAAGATGTTTGCCAGAACTCCACGAACACCTTCTATTGGATTGGACACCAACAGAGTTAGAATGGGCTAAAGCAAATGAAGAATCCATTTGGATTGAACTTCAACCTTCTGATGTGATATTCGAAACAAACAGAACTGTTTATAACAGATGGTTGACTGAAGGGCCATTCACACGAGCTGGATCCATTCCTCAAGAAAGTCCAGATAAGCTTGGAATCTGGATGGGATGGAATATTGTTGAAGATTACATGGAGGCAAATCCAGAAACAACAATTGAGGAACTTTTTGCAGATCGAGAACCTTCAAATTTTTTAAGAACATATAGACCATAATTATGGCAGAAAATAATATTGAAATCAAGGTGACTACTGATGAAAACCATGTGCCAACTGGAATTCATTGGACTGCTCCAAATGAAAAAATCAATGCAAAAAGCGCAAAGGCAATGTCCTTAGTTTTCTGGGATGAGGACAGTTCTTCATCTATGAATATGGATCTTTGGACTAAGGAAATGAGCGTTGAAGAAATGAGGCATTTTGTATGCCAAAGCATGATGCTTCTTGCCGACACATTAGAAAGAGCAACAAACGACAAGTCGCATGCTGAAGCAGTAAGAGGATTTACTACTGAGCTTGCAAAAAGAGTTGGCGTATTAGAAGAGTGAGTTCGTCTGCTCGAAGAAGTTTAACAGTTCTTCCCTTCCCTCCTTTGTCTCTGACGAAGTAATAAATACAGGCGGCATTTTATGCCACTGTTTGAGCATCTCTTCAGTATAATCAGCTAAGAATTTTGCTTTTTCACTTTTGTTGAGTTTGTCAACTTTAGTGAATACTATCGTAAATGGCAGNCCTTCTTCACCCATATATGCCATGAAATCTAAATCAACTTTTTGGGGTTTTAATCTAGAATCGACGAGCATCATGATGCACATTAAATTTCTTCTGCCCTCTAAAAATTGTTTAGACGTCCTTTCCCATTTCACCCTGTCTGACTTNCTCACTTTTGCATATCCAAAACCNGGAAGGTCTGTTATATACCANGANCCATCATCTTTTTCNCCNTTTTTTGGAGCNTTGATTTCAAAGTGATTTATTAGCTGNGTTTTTCCTGGNGTNCTACTAATTTTTGCCATGCTTTGTCTTCCGACAATCATGTTAATCAGCGATGATTTACCCACGTTTGACCTGCCAATAAAAGCATACTCTGGCTTGTCCATTGGAGGACATTCCCTGGGGTGAGCACTGCTCTTGAGAAATGAAACTGAGTGAATATTCATCACACCATAGCTATACCCCTAGAGTTGTACCAACTATCTAAAAGGCGATTAAACTCTTCAGGATGTTCCATCATTGGAGCATGACCGCATTCGTCAATCCAAAACAGATCTGAATCAGGAAGTTTTTCGTGAAACAACTCTCCAACATCAGGAGGTGTTACAATATCATTTCTACCCCAAATAATACAAGAAGGTGTTTTCATGTTTGGTAGATCCACCTCCATATTATGACGAATTGCAGACTTAGCAATCGATAAAATTCTAAGGATTTTATTTCTGTCATTAACCGCCTCAAAACACTCCTCAACTAATTCATCTGTTGCGTGCTTTGGGTCGTGAAATGTAACCTTCACCTTATTTCGAATGTATTCCTTATCCTCCCTTCTTGGAAATGAATTCCCAAACGCATTTTCGTACAAACCACTACTTGCAGTAAGAGTCATAGAAGCAACTCTTTCAAGATGATTTTTAGTGAAAATCAATGCAACGTGTCCCCCAAGGCTATTACCAAGAAGATGTACTTTTTCAAGATTCAAGTGATCCACAAATCCCTTGATATGCTTTGCAATTTCTTTTGCCGAAGTCTTTCTCAATGGAAGCTCGTAAATAGGTAGCATAGGAGTTAGTACTCTAAACCTCTTGCTAAAATGCTCACGTACTTGAGTGAAATTGCTCAATGCCCCAAACAATCCGTGGAGGATTACCATGGGCTCACCGCTTCCTTCGTCCAAATATTTAAACTCACCTGACTCTAATACATTACTTTCCATTAGTTCGGATTTAGGGTGCCAAACTACGGCACATAGGAATGAATTCTACCAAATTGAGCATTTAAACTTCCACTTGACGTTGTTCACATCGATTGTTGATATCCTGTTAATTCAGAAAAATTCAATTTTTCCAAAAACCCAGTAAACCCTTGTAATTTCTGGGTTTCTAACTTTTGGATGTTAAACACTTTTCCACAAAGTGGTAGAAAGTGTCAAATCGTGGGAATAAGTGGTAAATCTTGACTAATTTTGGATTTACAACTCATTGCCCAGGTAATGCTGAATCTATTAGGAGAACATAAGTGCAAAATCGACGCTAAAGGGCGTCTAATGTTCCCTGCTCGTTTGCGAAGACAGCTAGAAAACATCATACATCACGGGCTAGTAATCAATAGGGACATTTTCGAAAACTGCCTGGTACTTTATCCAAAACCTGAATGGGATAAGGTAAATGGCGAAATGACCCAACTGAGCAGGTACAACAGAAAGCATCAAGTATTCCAAAGAAAATTCATGAAGGGAGCAACTCTAGTTGACCTTGATTCTTCTGGAAGACTGAACGTTCCTACTGTCCTACTTAATTATGCAGGTATCGATTTGAGCAAGAGCAATGAAATAATTGTTTCTGGTCTTGGAGAAAAAGTGGAAATCTGGACTGTTGAAGCATATCAAACACAAGTATTAAACGACGAGGACGACTTCGATTTTGGAAACCTAGCCGAAGACGTTCGAAAAGACATTGATCCCAACCTACTGACGTGATGACAAACACCTCCTACCACGTGCCGGTACTACTAGACGCCTCAATCGAGGCTCTTAATCTCGGCGACGGCGGGGGACTTTGGATGGACGCAACTTTTGGAGGTGGAGGTCATAGCAGGTTGATTGTCAGCAAACTCAATAAGGATGGTAAGTTGTTTGGCTTTGATCAAGACCCAGACGCAGTAGCAAATTCAATAGACGATAGCAGGTTTACTCTAATTGAATCAAACTTCAGATATGCCAAACAATTTCTAAGTCTTCATGGAGCAACACCCCTAAATGGAATACTCGCAGACCTTGGAGTTTCGTCACATCAATTCGACACTGCAGAAAGAGGATTTTCATTGCGAATGGATGGCCCACTAGACATGAGAATGAATCGAGAGTCAGGCATCTCTGCTGCGGAATTAATTAAAGAATCTACTTGGGAAGAATTAATGGCTGTTATAAGAAAGTACGGGGAAGTGAACAGGCCCGACAGACTAGCAAGAGCCATTAAAGCCGCTTCTGAAATCTCACCCATTAATACCACTGAAGATCTAATCAAGGTCTTGAGTAAACACGCTCCTTCAGGAAGAGAAAACAAATTCTATGCGCAAGTTTTTCAGGCGCTCAGAATNGAAGTTAATGATGAGCTCGGTGCATTAAGAGATTTATTAGAACAGGCTACTCAACTCCTAAAGCCTGGTGGGAGNTTAGCNATAATCTCCTACCANAGCTTGGAGGATAGACTNGTAAAGCANTTTATGAGGTCAGGAAATTTTGAGGATAAAATCGAAAAGGATNTAAAAGGCCAAANNNTAGCACCATTCAAGCAAATTTNTCGCAAAGCGATNGTTGCAACTCCAGAAGAGGTAATGGAAAATCCGAGAGCTAGATCTGCAAGACTCAGAGTTGCAGAAAGAACCTCATTCACTCCTGCGCTATGATGAAGTGGTTTAAGAAAAAAGACGAGCAAAGTCCTTCAGGACCTAGTGGCAACAAGCGACTAACTGAAGAGCAAAAGGCAGCGCGTGAAGAAGCAAAAAAGCTAGCGCTTAAAGCTGCAGAAGAGGCAAAGAGAGTGAAGGCAGAAAAGGCACAGAAGGTTAGAGATAAAGCTTCTAGATCTTCAGCGGAAAACAGAGCCAAAATTGCTGCTGAGCAGAAAAAAGAGAGAGCAGAAAAGAATGCTACTGGAAAAATCCTAAGAGACATAATCAGTGGTCGATTCCTAACTGGAGATGGTGTAATCGCGCATATACCTTTCCTGTTGTTTTTGTGCGGAATTTTTCTTGCCAACATAGGTTTGGGTTACAAGTTCGAAAACATCGAGCGCGAGAAGATGAAGACAAAGAGGGCGCTTGAAGAGGTCAATGCTGAGTACAAAACTTTGATGTCTGATTTGGAATCTAGGTTGCAGCAAAGCAGAGTGGAACAGGCCATTGTGGATTTGGGCTTAGAGCAGCCATTGAGTCAGCCAATTTTATTAGACGAAAACGAAGATGAGTAAGGGAGGAGGCCAAATACAAACCACTAGGTTTTGGATGATTTTCGTCTGCTTCTGCCTTATTTCTGCTGGCATATTCTCTCGAATTATCGCCATACAGTTTGTAGAACACAATCATTGGGAAAACAAGGGTGCGGAGTATTCTGAAAGCGTTAAAACCATTGAGCCATCAAGAGGCCAAATACTAGCGAAAGACGGATCGTTACTCGCAATAAGCGTCCCTGTTTACAATCTAAGTTGGGATAGTCAGTGCGAAGCAATTAATTGGGATGTGTACGCTAGGGACAAGGAGGAGTTGTGCCATGAATTGTCTAAAATATTAGGTAAGCCAGCAGATCATTATGCCAAACTTTTAGACAAAGCAAGATTAGAAGAAAGTAGATATAAATTGTTTGGGCGAAACATACCCTACACTAAGTACAAGGATTTAAAAAACATTCCATTTATCAAGCTTGGGAGGTATAAAAGCGGTTTTGTCTTTGAGAGAAATGAGATTAGAAGAAAGCCTTTTGAACCCCTTGCAGGAAGGACTATTGGGATAGACAGAGACAGCCATAGAGTTGGAGTTGAACTCGCTTGGAATAAGGAGCTCGGCGGTGTTGAAGGTAAGCAATTACAGCATAGAATTTCTGGGGGTGAATGGCTACCTGTTACAGACGACTTTATCTCAGAACCAAAACAAGGGTTAGATGTTGTAACTACAATTGACATGCACCTTCAAGATGTTGCTACTTCATCACTTTTAAAGCAATTAGAAAAGCACGAAGCTGGATGGGGAATAGTCGTTCTAATGGAAGTTGAAACAGGATATGTTAGAGCAATATCCAACCTTACTAGATCAGAGGGTTCAAACGGAAAAGTGTATTACTCTGAATCATTCAATCACGCCTTAGGATCTGCTGTAGAACCTGGATCTACTTTCAAGTTAGCATCACTAATGACGTGTCTAGAATCTGGCAACATTCAATTGACAGACAGCATTGACACAGGAAAAGGTATTGCATACTTCCATGGAAAACCAATGAAAGACTCGAATTGGGATCACGGAGGTCATGGGAAAATTTCTATCAAAGATGTATTCTCTATGTCGTCAAATATTGGGTCGGCATTAGCAGTAAAGCAATGCTTCAGTGTTGAACCCCAAAAATTCTTAGATGGACTTCAAAGGATTGGTATAACAAAACCTTTAGATGTTAATCTTGTCGGAGAAGGTGTGCCACAAGTTTATTCGACAGTTGGCGAAGGTGCTTGGTCTGGCTTATCTCTCACACAGATGGCAATAGGTTACGAAGTAACCCAAACCCCACTACAAACTCTTGCACTTTATTCTGCTGTAGCAAATAATGGCAAATTGATGAGGCCTGTATTTGTGACTGAAACCCAACGCAGGGGTGAAACAGTTGATAGGTTTGGCCCAGAAGTAATAAATGAAAGAATATGTTCAGCAAGCACTTTAAACGATTGTAAGACCATGATGGAAAGCGCCTGTGAACCAGGTGGACATGGTACAGCTGCGAACATTTTTAACAAGAGTCCATATACAGTTGCTGGAAAAACTGGCACTTGTAAAATTGCTCACAACGGTAGCTATGAAGACGGAAGATATAGGGCCTCATTTACTGGGTATTTCCCTGCCGATAATCCTATTTACTCTTGCATAGTAGTTGTCTCTGACACAAAGAGTGGCTCGTACTACGGTAGCACTATTGCAGCTCCTGTCTTTAGAGACCTAGCTGATTTGATCTATGCTACAGATCCTAAATTCCACGAAATACTGGACAAGCCATTACTAGCAGAAAACAAAAGACATCTGCCAACTGCAAATAATGGTGAGAGAAGCGAAGTGGTTTACTTGTATGAGACACTAGGAGTTAATTACAAGGATGAAAGTGGGGTTTCGGATTGGGTTGTAGTAAGCACTTCTAAAGACACGGTCAGACTCACTACAAGAGAGATTGTAAACCAAACTATGCCAAATGTTCAAGGCATGGGCCTTAAAGATGCTCTCTACCTACTAGAGAACGCAGGCATTAAAGTTTACTACGAAGGCCGTGGAATTGTAAAAAGCCAAAGTGTTAGACCTGGCACACCATTTAGTCAAGCATCAACAATTAAACTAATACTGTCGTGAAACTACTGAAAGATCTATTATACGATGTAAGGATAGAAGAGGTATTTGGCACTACTAACATTGCAGTTGAAAGTATGTGTATGGATTCTCGCATGGCAAAACCAATGAGTCTATTTGTTGCAATCAAAGGCACTAAATTAGACGGCCACAATTACATTGCCTCTGCCCTAGCAAATGGAGCAATAACTATTGTTTGCGAAGAAGTTCCCAAGGGAGCAAAAGACATTACAGGAACAACTTTTGTAAAGGTTAAGGACAGCTCTCAAGCTTTAGGACACATCGCTTCAGCTTACTATGATAATCCAACAAACGAAATTAAGGTAGTTGCTGTAACGGGAACAAATGGAAAGACAACAACCGTTAGCCTGCTCCATAGTTTATTCAGGATTATGGATAGGAAGTCAGGATTGATTGGTACAGTAGAAAATAAGATTAATGACAAGACTATTGAATCTACTCACACAACACCTGACGCTATTTCTATCCAAAAGCTATTTAGAGAAATGGCTGACGAAGGTTGTAAGTTCTGTTTCATCGAAGCTAGTTCTCATGCTATAGACCAAAACAGACTCGCAGGCACGACCCTAGCTGGTGCCGTGTTTACAAATATCACTCATGATCATTTGGACTACCACGAAACTTTTGACAACTATATCTCTGCGAAGAAAAAATTATTTGACAAACTCCCTTCAAATGCTTTTGCTCTTGTTAATGCCGAAGATTCACATTGCGAAGACATTATTGCCGACTGTAAAGCGAAGAAAACAACATATGGCATAAGTGCTTATGCAGACGAAAAAGCAAGAATTGTAGAAAATCAATTACAAGGGCTTCAAATGTATATCAATGGTCAAGACCTCTACTCAAGGTTAGTTGGAGATTTTAATGCTTCAAATCTGATGGCAGTTTTCTGCGTTGCTAAGAGTTTGGGATTTGATCCATTATCAATATTAACCTCGATGTCACTTCTTACCCCACCCGCTGGAAGATTTGAATTGGTAGAAAGTCCAGACGGAATTACAGCAATTGTCGATTACGCTCACACTCCAGACGCATTGGAAAACGTGCTTAAAACTATAGGTGCATTTGTCGATGGAGGTGAAAGAGTAATTACAGTTGTTGGATGTGGTGGCGATAGAGACGCAGCAAAAAGGCCTATCATGGCTAGAGTAGCAGCTGCATCATCAGACCAAGTATTCATCACTTCTGACAACCCTAGATCAGAAGACCCTTTAGACATCATAGCTCAAATGCAAGCAGGGTTAGACCCTAATGAAAAGAGAAAGTGTATAGCAATTAGTAATAGACGCGAAGCAATAAGAGCAGCGGTAGCTTTTGCCAAGGCTGGAGACATCGTGCTAGTAGCTGGCAAAGGTCACGAAACGTATCAAGAGATAGCAGGAGTTAAACACGATTTCGACGACAGAATTGTTCTGCGCGAAGCATTCAATCCATCAAACTAAGAATCATGCTGTACCATTTATTTACATACCTAGATTCTACATATAACCTTTCAGGCGCTGGTCTCTTTGAGTATATAACCTTCCGCGCAGCAATGAGTTTGATCACATCGCTCATTATTGGAATCGCATTTGGAAGACGCATCATTGAATGGTTGCAGCTTAAACAAGTTGGTGAGGTCGTTAGAGATTTAGGCCTACAAGGCCAAATCGAAAAGAAAGGCACACCAACTATGGGAGGGTTAATTATCCTCAGTGCAATATTAATCCCCACCCTTCTGTTTGCCGATTTGACAAGCGTTTACACCCACATGATGTTGATTGTAACAGTTTGGCTTGGAACAATTGGGTTTATTGACGATTACATAAAAATCTATAAGAAGAATAAAGAAGGACTAGCTGGTAGATTTAAAATTATAGGCCAAATAGGAGTCGGAATCATTTTGGGATCTATAATGATGTGGCATCCTGACATCTTGATTAAGGAAATAGGTGAAGATGGCGTTTGGACTGCATTGAGATCAACAGAGACTACAATCCCATTTTTAAAGGGAAACACCTTTGACTACTATTGGCTTGTAAGTTGGTTGATCGAAGACCTTACTCTGGTTTGGCTTGTATTCATCCCAATGGTAATTCTTATTGTTACTGCAGTATCAAATGGAGCAAACTTAACTGATGGGCTTGACGGCCTTGCTACGGGAACAAGCGCGATAATAGGCATCACTTTAGCAGTGCTTGCTTATGTAAGTTCTAACACTCAAATAGCAAGATACTTGGGTATCATGTACATCCCAGGATCTGAAGAATTAGTTGTTTTTATCGCTGCATTTGTTGGGGCTTGCGTGGCATTCCTATGGTACAATGCATATCCAGCCCAAGTTTTTATGGGGGACACTGGCTCACTTGCATTAGGTGGAATCATCGCAGCATTTGCGATAGCAATTAGAAAGGAATTATTAATTCCAGTTCTATGTGGAATCTTCCTAATAGAAAACTTGAGTGTGGTCATGCAGGTGACCTACTTCAAGTATACCAAAAAGAAATACGGAGAAGGCAAAAGGATTTTCCTGATGTCTCCACTTCACCACCACTACCAAAAGCAAAACATTCACGAAAGCAAAATCACAGCTAGGTTTTGGATCGTAGGAATACTACTAGCTGTAATCACAATTGTAACCCTTAAAGTTAGATAATGAATGAAGACATTCTAATATTAGGCGCTGGCGAAAGCGGTGTAGGGGCAGCAAAACTTGCCTTGAGTTTGGGGTATACTCCTTTTGTAAGTGACGCTGGATCAGGTAAGTCTGCATTCCTTGCAGAGTTAGATGCAGATGGTATCGAGTATGAGGTGGGCGGTCATAATCCTAGTATTTGGCCTATGGTTAAAACAGTTGTAAAAAGCCCTGGAATACCAGAGGATTCAAGCGTAGTAGAAGAGTTAAGGTCAGGTGGAGCAGAAGTGATAAGCGAAATAGAATTCGCAAGCAGGAACTATGAAGGTAAGGTGATCGCAATTACCGGGGCAAATGGAAAGACAACGACAACTTCTCTAATCTATCAATTACTAAAAAACGCTGGTATAAAAGTCTCATGCGTGGGTAATATAGGCACAAGCTGGGCTAGGGAAATTAGTACATCATCAGAGCCATCAGATGTAGTTGTGGTGGAGACCAGCAGCTTCCAACTCGACGGAACGGTGAGCTTCAAGCCAGATGTGGCAGTACTTCTCAACATCGCGCCGGACCATTTAGACCGATACGGTTACTCACTAGAAAACTACGCAAAATCAAAGTGGAGGATAACGGTGAATCAAGGGCCAAAAGATTACCTAGTGTATAATTACGACGACGAGGTAATAAAAGAATTATTGAAGAGCACAGGAACTAAAGCACAACTTATGCCTGTCTCTGCTAACAAAGCGTTGATGCCAGGTGAGTTTGGCTCGGGGCTTAACCCAGAAAACAAAGAAGAATTTTTAATATATACACATAATAAACAAACATTTACAATGACTATTCAAGAACTGGCTTTACAAGGCAAGCACAACTTGTTTAACTCTATGGCTGCCGGAGTTACGGGCCGCATTTTAGAGCTTCGAAACGAAGGAATCCGAGAATCTCTCGCAAATTTTGAGGGAATTGAACATAGATTAGAATACGTTGCCGATGTAAACCAAATCAGATTCATAAATGATAGTAAAGCAACAAACGTAAATAGCGTTTGGTATGCTATGGAGTGCATTGACAGACCTATTATTTGGATCGTTGGAGGAATTGATAAAGGAAACGATTACCGAGACATAATTCCACTTGTTAAGGAAAAAGTGAAGCACATGATATGCCTTGGTAAGGACAATAAAAAACTCATCAAAACTTTTTCAGATTACGTTGATTCAGTTCATATAGCTGAGAGTGCTGAAGAAGCGGTGCAAATAGGGTACGACCTAGGAATACCTAAAGATACAGTTCTTCTTTCACCTGCATGTGCAAGTTTTGACCTGTTTGGTAGTTACGAAGAAAGAGGAAATAAATTCAAGAAAGCAGTAAAAGGACTTTAAAAATGTCGAACTGGGTCCTAAGTATAAAAGATCGATTAGAGGGCGATAAGGTTATATGGATAATCGCGCTTATTCTGAGTGTTTGGTCACTCCTATCAGTTTATAGCGCCATCTCGTCGCTTGCCGTTAAAGCTGGGGGAAACTCAACTAAATTTCTTACAAAGCAGGGTATTCTTTTACTTTTAGGACTAGGTGTCATTTACATTGTTCACCGCATCAATTACAAGTATTTCGCAAGGCTGGCTAATGTTGTGTATGTATCAGCCGTCATTGCCTTAGTACTTACTCTTATTGTAGGTTCCGATATTAATGATGCCAAACGATGGCTCGAAATTCCCTTTGTAGGTCTAACCCTACAAACTTCAGATTTTGCAAAAGTTGTCCTCGTTATGTGGGTCGCAAAAGAACTCCATTTAAGGAGAGAATTCCTTGACGATTTCAGAAATGAAGTCGTCCCTATACTAGTAAGAATAGCCATAGTCTGCGGTCTAATTTTCCCAGCCGACTTGTCAACTGCCTTGTTGTTGGGAGCTATAACAGTCGGCATGATAGTAGTTAGTGGAGTACCTTGGTCTAGTCTATTTAGGATAGGCGGAATTTGTATCGCATTAGGAATGGGGCTTTATGGTGTAGGAAAGGTATCGCCTGATTTATTTCCAAGGTTTGGGACTTGGACCAACAGAATCGAGCAACATATAGGATACACAAGTGGAGGTGTTGGCCACGTAGCTAGCGAAGGAGAATACCAAATAGAATTAGCACAAGTCGCAATTCACAATGGCGGCCTCCTTCCCTCAGGACCTGGAACTGGTACATCTAGAAATTTCTTACCACATCCTTATTCTGATATGATTTACGCATTTATAATCGAGGAGTGGGGAGCAATAATTGGGGGTTTAGGATTGTTACTTATCTACTTGATACTTCTATATAGAACAATAATTGCCGCTAAGAATTGCGACAGGCCATTTGGCAGTTATTTGGCCATGGGATTAGGAATGATGATTGCGTTACAGGCATTAATAAATATGGCTGTTTCAGTTCGACTCTTTCCGACAACTGGACAACCGCTACCGTTAGTCAGCTATGGCGGAACATCAATATTATTTACATGCCTATCAATAGGCATGATTTTAGCCGTAAGTAGGGCACCTCTTTTAGCAAACAAAAGATAGATGGGAGCAATTGAGAGAGTAATAATATCGGGAGGAGGCACAGGAGGTCACATCCATCCAGCACTGGCAATTGCAGATGAGATAAAGAGACGAAACCCATCATGCTCAATTCAATTTGTTGGAGCTTTAGGCCGAATGGAAATGGTAAAGGTCCCTGCCGCTGGGTACGATATTGAAGGGCTTTGGATTTCTGGTATCGAGAGAAAGATTATAAGCATTAAGAATTTGAGCTTTCCTTTTAAACTTTTGAGCTCTCTTTTAAAAGCTGGAAAACTACTTCGTAAACACAAACCACAAATCGTAATTGGTGTAGGTGGATTTGCTAGCGGCCCCATACTTTTTCGAGCATCGAGAAAAGGAATCCCTACGCTAATACAAGAACAAAACAGCTTCCCAGGAATCACAAATAGAATACTAGCGAAAAAGGTAGATAAAGTGTGTGCTGGGTTCCCTGGACTTTCTCGTTGGTTCCCATCTGAGAAAATCACAGAAACCGGAAATCCTCTTAGAGAAGGAGTATTAAAATTGCTAAACGGTTCAACTGTTAAGGGAGCAGCAGAGCATTTCAAACTAAGCCCTGATAAGCCAATAGTTTTTGTTATGGGAGGCAGTTTAGGTGCAGCCTCAATGAATTCTGCCGTTAAAAACATGATAGAGGACTTTATCTCAAAAGGCGAAGCCCTCTACTCTATAATTTGGCAATGTGGTGAGCGGTACTTGAGTGAGAATTCCAATTGGCTTGACGAAAAGCAAAAAACACACCCTTGGCTTGAGGAGAGTGTAACATGTCTAGGGTTTATTGACAGGATGGATTTGGCCTATAGCGCAGCTTATATTATTGCAAGTAGGGCTGGCGCGATGAGCATTTCTGAGCTTGCTTTAGTTGCAAAGCCCACTATTCTGATCCCTTCCCCTCATGTTGCTGAAGACCACCAAACTAAAAATGCTTTGTCTTTAGTTGATAGAGATGCAGCCCAAATGATAGTAGATTCTGAAGTCCAACAAAAGCTAGGCAATGCTGTCCAGGACCTGTTGTCTGATGAGTCAAAAACAAAAGCTATGTGTGAGGCGTTGAGAAAGGCTGCACAACCAGAAGCTTGCTCTAAAATTGTAGATGAAATAGAGCTACTCCTTAAATCAAAGTCATGAATTACAAAGCCGCTTACTTTATAGGAATTGGCGGTGCAGGTATGAGCGCTTTAGCTCGCTACTTGAATAAAGAAGGTTTAAGCGTAAGAGGTTACGATAAGGTTAAAACTAGGCTTACTGATTTCCTTCAAATTGAAGGGATGGAAATAAATTTTGAGGACGAAATTCATAGTATCCCCAAAGATGTAATTGAAGCAAGTCCTGAGGATTTATTACTAGTCTACACACCTGCTATTCCTGAAAATCACAAACAACTTACGCATTTAAAAAGTCTGGGACATCGTGCTGTAAAACGCGCTGAATTACTTGGGAAAATCACATCTAATAAAAAGTCCCTAGCAATCGCTGGGACTCACGGCAAAACATCAACTACTGCTATTCTAGCTCATATTTTAGACGGCTCTCCAAAAGGTTGCAACGCCTTCCTCGGCGGAATCTCAGCTGCAAATAATTCAAATCTTTACCAAAGTCCTCAAGCAGAATGGACAGTAGTAGAGGCGGACGAATTTGACCGAAGTTTCCACCACTTAAACCCTACTCACGGCTTAATCACATCATTAGATCCTGACCATTTAGACATTTATGGAACGCCAGAAAAATTCAATGAAGGGTTTAGAATTTTCCGAAGCCAAATCACAGACAAAACTCTTGTCGCCTCACACATAAAATCTGAATTCGAGGGTGTTGAAACTTATGGTTTTGAACATGGGTGTGACTATTTGGCCTACGATATAGAGCATAAAACAACTGGAATTTCTTGCTCTTTAAGCTTCGACAATGGATCTACTATAATTGAATCAATAAACCTTCCTTTATTTGGAGAGCACAATCTTGAAAATGCTGTTGGCGCATCAGCTCTAGCACATATCGCAGGTGTGTCATCAGATATAATCAAAGAGCAATTAGAATCATTTCCTGGAATATATAGAAGGTTCCAAATACATGTAAATTCCCCTGGCAAAGTCTATATTGACGATTACGCTCATCATCCTACTGAGATAGCAAAAACAATTGAGGCAGTTAGGGAACATTTTCCTGGAAGGCATCTTACCACAATATTCCAACCACATCTTTACTCTAGAACTCAAGATCAACTAGAAGGATTTTGCAAAGAATTAGCTAAATCTGATAGGGTTATTCTTTTGCCAATTTACCCTGCAAGAGAGGAGCCAATAGAAGGAGTAAATACACAATTGATACTTAATAACATCTCAGGCACCCACGCTGAACTATCGACGATAAATTCCATCTTCGAGAACTTAAAGGCATACTCCGTGGATGTCGTTTTGACTCTTGGCGCAGGTGATATCGATACCATAGTTCCCAAGATGAAAGAATTTACTTCCATGGACGCCTAAAGCGACCATGAAATCTAAGATTCTCAAAATAACACTAACTATTCTGCTCACAGCTGGTATTACTACGCTTGTGAGTTTAGCAACTGTAGATAGTGGATCGAGAAAAGTAGATTCTATTAAGATTACAATTACAGATGCAGAAAACAGTTTATTCTTAAACTCAACGAGAGTTAGAACTCACTTAGATGCATATGGTCCTATCGTAGGTTTATACGAGGACAAACTCCCGCTGAAAGAATTGTACGATCATCTTATGCTAATACCTTCTGTGAGAAAGGCTAGCGTTTACCCTACTCTAAATGGCGAGCTCAACATCGTATTAACCCAAAAGCAACCTCAAGTAAGAGTACACCCAGAGCAAGGCCCCGATTTCTATATCGATGAGTTGGGGCTTCCTATGCCTTTGGACCCTGTTCATTCTTCAAGATTACCTATCATTCACGCAAAGGACATCAACGAAGCTGATGCTGGCTTGAAGTTTTTGAACTCAGTGAGTGGGGATGAGTTTTGGGCTTCTCTCATAGACCAAATCATAGTGGATCCTTCTGGAGATATTAAAATCCTCCCTCGCATAGGCTGCCCAATATTTATTGGCTCTGGTCAAAATGTAGAAGAGCAAAAAAAGAATTTAATCACGTTTTACCGAGAACAGGTTAAAACGGGAAACCTCAAAAATTACAGTCGCATTGACTTGAGCTACAAAGGCCAAGTTATTGCAACCAAATATGCCCACCTCAATTAAATCGCCATGGAACAAGAACTAAACTCAATAGATCCTGAAATCTTAGTTGGCCTAGATATAGGTACAACAAAAATTGCCTGCTTTGTAGGCCAAAGAAACGAACATGGGAAAATTGAAATTCTTGGTTACAGAAAAAGTGAATCGGTAGGTGTGAGCCGTGGTGTTGTGTCAAACATAGACAGGACAGTTCAGTCTATCAAGGCAGCAGTTAAAGCTGCGGAAGAGGATTCAGGCGTAGAGATTAAAGTTGTAAATGTTGGTATTGCAGGGCAGCATATCAAGAGCTTACAGCATAGAGGTATGATTACTCGTGAAGAAACTGAGGATGAAATCGCACAATCAGACATCAACGAACTAGTTGATGATATGAGTAAGCTAGTAATGCCTCCTGGCGCACAAATTCTTCACGTGCTTCCACAGGAATTCACTGTTGACTCTGAACCTGGGATTAAAGATCCTGTAGGTATGGCTGGTGTTCGGCTCGAAGCAAACTTCCACATTATCACAGGAGATATTGCTGCGGCAAAAAACATTGTGAAATGTGTTTCTAAAGCAGGTTTAGAATTAGACAAACTTGTGCTTGAGCCACTTGCTTCATCTTCATCTGTACTGACAGAAGAGGAAAAAGAAGCAGGAGTTGCCTTAATCGATATAGGTGGTGGAACTACGGACATAGCAATTTTCCAAGACGGAATAATTAGACACACTGCTGTAATTCCATTTGGAGGTAAAGCGATAAGCCAAGACATCAGTAACGGGTGTACTATCATGGCAAAACACGCTGAGAAACTCAAGTGTAAGTTTGGCTCTGCCCTCTCTCAGGAGATGAAGGAAAACGAATTGGTATGCATACCTGGTTTACAGGGCCGTCCGCCTAAAGAAATAAGTCTAAAAAATCTTGCTAGCATTATCGAAGCAAGGATGACAGAAATAATTGAGCACGTTCACTACGAGATAAAGGCCTCTGGTTTTGGCGACCAATTGATAGGAGGAATTGTAGTTACTGGTGGTGGATCTCAATTAAGACATATCACTCAGCTGTTTCAATACGTAACAGGTTTGGATTGCAGAGTTGGATATCCAAACGAGCATTTACACGAACCACCATCTGATACAAACATTCCATCATTCTCAACTGGTGTTGGTCTAGTTATCAGAGGTTATGAAGATGCACGACTTACAGAAAGTGACAAGAAAGACCCTCTTCGTAAAAAGAAGGAAAAGAGAAATGGATTCATGGACAAGTTCTTGAATAATATCAAGACTTGGTTTGAACAAGAAGAACAAGATTACTAAGCCCACAACCCCCAAATAATATTCTCATGGAATTTGCTCTACCAAAATCATCAAACTCACCTATCAAGGTTATAGGTGTGGGAGGAGGCGGTTCGAACGCCGTAAACACAATGTTTGAACAAGGAATCAAAGGTGTTGATTTCGTTGTCTGCAACACAGACTCGCAAGCACTAGATGTAAGCCCTGTTCCTCTTAAAGTACAACTTGGGTCTACTCTAACTGCCGGCATGGGTGCAGGATCAATTCCTGAAGTTGGTAAAAATGCAGCTATAGAAAATCTCGACGATTTAATAGAAATCTTAGGGTCAGACACTCGAATGGTATTTGTTACTGCTGGAATGGGGGGCGGAACAGGTACAGGTGCTGGTCCAGTTATTGCACAAGCTTGTAAAGAATTAGACATCCTAACTGTGGGGATTGTAACGGTACCATTCAGATTTGAGGGAAAGAAAAGATCAGACCAAGCAAAGGAAGGGCTTGACAATATGCGAGAAGCAGTAGATACTTTGCTTGTTATACGAAATGACAAATTAAGAGAGCTATACGGAAACCAAAGCATCTCCAAAGCATTCATAAATGCAGACCAAGTTCTTTGTACTGCTGCAAAAGGTATTGCCGAAGTAATTACTCGTACAGGCCAAATCAACGTCGATATGAATGATGTTCAAACTGTAATGAAGAATGCCGGAAATGCTATTATGGGAGCTGGTTCAGCATCTGGTGAAGGAAGAGCTCAGAAGGCTGTTACCCTTGCTCTCGAAAGCCCACTTCTAAATGATAACGATATTACTGGTGCTCGCCAGGTACTTCTAAATATTACTGTTGGCTCTGATGAAATCCTTATGGACGAAATCATGGAAATCACTGATTATATCCAAGATGCTGCAGGCCAAAGTGCAGAAGTAATTTGGGGTTATGCAATTGACGAAAATCTTACTGAAGATGTCTGTGTAACTGTAATTGCAACTGGATTTGAAGCGCACGAGATTACTACAACTTCTGAACCTGTTGCACCGAGAAAGATTATTCATAAGCTAGGTGATGAAGCAACAGAGGTAACAAAAGCAGTAGAAACTCCTGTGTCTACTCCTGAAGAAGAACCGGTTGTAGAAGCTCCTCAAACTGATCTGTTTTCAGACTCATCAGATGTGGAAGAAACTGTCGAAACTGTCGAAGCCTATGAAGAGGTACAAGAAATTCAGGATGTTCAAGACGATCAATTGACAGAAGAAGTTGAAGAAGAAAAAATCATTCACAACCTAGATGACACTCCAGCTCTAACTGAAAATGTTGAGCCAGAGATTAGTGTTACTAATGAGGAACCTTCAACTCCAGAGTTTACAACTTCTACTGCCGATTCTGCTTCTATGGAAGAAAACAAGAAAAAGGCTCGTGAGGCTTTCCTTGAAAGACAAAGCCAGGTAAAGCGAACTCTTAATGACGTTAAGATGAAGCTTAGATTACCAGGAAGAATTGCTGATCTAGAGAACGAACCTGCATACAAGAGAAGAAACGTTAGTCTTGACGATGTTAGCCATTCTTCTGAATCATCAGTTAGCCACTTTTCTATCAATGAAGAAGTAGATGAAAACGGTGAAAGAAAGATTGAGTTAAGAGACGACAATCCATTCCTACACGATAACGTAGATTAATGTCATTACATAAAGAAGTAGTCGACGGCATCAAGGATGCCATGCGAAACAAAGACAAGGTTAGACTTGCAACTTTGCGCGATGCGAAATCTAAATTTGTCCTAGAGCAAACAAAAACAGGAACATCTGACGATCTTGATGATAGCGAGGTAATTAAGATTCTCAGCAAACTTCAACGCCAAAGATTAGATACAGCTGAAGTTTACAAAGGACAAGGCAGAGAAGATTTAGCAGAGGATGAATTAGCCCAAGCTGAAGTCCTAGCCGATTTCCTACCAAAGGCTTTGACTGAAGATGAAATCAAGGAAAAAGTCAGTGAAATAATTACTCGAGTTGGAGCTAGTTCAATGGCTGATATGGGAAAGGTTATGGGAATTGCCTCTGGTGAAATGGCAGGCCGAGCAGAAGGAAAGGTGATTTCTGGATTCGTAAGAGAAATTCTCAACGGTTAATTTTACTTCAATAGAATTCTTACTTCTATGCCAGCCATAGTTGAAGCAAATGATCCTCTTATGGTTTCTCCAGAAATTTGTTCTTTAGATGAGTCCCATTTGGCCTCTGTCCAATAATCATCTGTTATTGATCTAGACCAAAACACACCCAAATAATAACCTGGGTCTATACCCTTGGGTTGCTTTTCAATTCCAAGTTCCGCCATAATTGGAAAGGCAGCCAAGTCATTTAATCTTCCTAAATACGCCTCGTAATCCCTTGGTGGGTTATTTGGATCATCATTTATACCTTCTGTATAGTCATTAACGAAAGAATCTGAAGGACTAAACTCTATTCCAACACCACCTGCTGCCGTTACAAAAAATCCCTTTCCCAGATTTACTCTGGTTTCTGCTACGATTGGAATTCTATAACTCATTGACCTCAATATGTTGATTGTGTCACTTGTATTCAATGGAGTGCTAAGGCCTTCATTTGAGTAATCAAATACAACACGATAATTCCTTTTAATCCACATAATCCCTGTACCAATAGTCCAACTCTCTCTAAGGCGATTATTAATCCTAACCCCAAAACTCTGGCTTACCAAAGGATCCCAAGTAGCAGTAAGAGTATCATTACTAATAATATGAGATTCAACTCCAGCAATTTCAAATGGCATACTAACTCGACCTTGCACAGCAAGCTCCCACCCAAATTTTGAATCCATCTGCTGGGCATAAGCTTTTGAAGAAAAAGCTCCAACAATTGCAAGAAGCAACATAGCTCCAGTAACAATTAGCATAGTCCACCTCAACCCTTTATTTTCAATAAAAGGCTTTCTTATATCTGCGTGTAATAGGTGGTTATGTCTCAATGCTTCAGTAAAATGTGTCCTTGGAACACCAAACTCTTTCTCATTTCTCTCAAAAGGAATCCCATCCTTTTCAAGAGCAAGACCAAACCTCTCAGCGTGTTCCTCTTCTCTAAAAGTAAATACATAGTAGCGATTATCGCCTGGGTGGAGAAAGTAATTAGTCCAACGCATCACTCCTCAATCCACTCTGTTACGTATTCCAATGGTTTTCTGTGACTCTTAGGCCAATCTCCTTCTGGATATCCCAAGTAAAACAATCCCAAAACTCTTCTCCCCTCTTCCAAGTTTAAAAACTCCCTAACCTCTTCAGTGTATAAAAATCTTGGAGTAGAGTACAATGCTCCTATTCCATGAGCAGTACAAGTGAGGTACATGTTTTGGACTGCGCAAGCAACAGCTTCAATTTCCTCAACCTCTGGTATTCTTCCTGTAGAATCCGGAACCATAGTAACAGCGATTATTACCGAACATTTTTCACCTCTTGCTTCGAGTTTATCGAATTTCTTTTGGCTGAATTTTTCTTCGCCTATGAAATTCTTATACCAAATAGGCAACCTCTCTCCTATCTTTTTAACGCCTTCACCTATATAGACCTTAAATCTCCATGGCTGCGTCATACCATGCGTCGGAGCCCAAGTCCCATTGCGCAAGATTTCCTCAACTACCTCCTTATGCACCTTTCGAGAAGAATACTTTTCTGGGCCAATAGTTCTCCTATCCCTAATAAGTTCATTAGTATCACTTAAATTATGCCTCATATTTGCAAAGTTAAACCCACCTTTGTCTAATGCATACAATTCTTATCACAGGTGCTGGCTCTGGCATAGGAAAAGCCACTGCTGAATTACTTTCCTCTAGGCATAACACAAGACTCCTACTAATAGGACGCAGAATAGAAAAACTTCAAGAAGTGATTAATTCTCTTGAAAATTCTTCTTCACATGCTATTGCATCAGTAGATGTAAGCGATAAAAATCAGATAATATCATTCTTAGATAGCTCAGAAGCCAATCTTGAATCTCATCCACTTGTTGGTGTTTTTGCAAATGCAGGAATTGGCGGCCCAAACGTTTTTGGCCCAGATGATAAGTGGCAGAAAATTATCGATATTAATCTTACTGGAGCCTACAACACCTGTATGGCAGCTTACCCATGGTTATTAAAAGCTGGTGAAGCTGGTATTGATTTAAGACATATTGCTATCACATCTAGTTGTCTCGCACGCTTTGGTGTACCTGGTCTTACTGCTTATATAAGCTCAAAGACTGGAATTATGGGACTCGTTAGAGGTCTTGCAGTTGAATGGTCCAAATCTGGAATACTGATAAACGCAATTGCCCCTGGTTGGGTAGATACAGAAATGGCAAGATCTAGCATACAAGGACATGCCGACATGCTTGGCAAGTCATATGACGAAATGTTAAGCGAAGTGTGCAGCGTTCTTCCAACTGGAAGGATGAGCGAACCATCAGAAATCGCTTCTTTGGTCAATTATCTTTTCTCAGGAAGCCAAAAATCAATCACAGGCGTGACAATTGACATAAACAACGGTTCTTGGATGGGATAAAAAGATTTTATGATAAAACTAAAAAGCCACGCAGTAGCGAGGCTTTTTTTTTATTGTAAAGTATTGTGCAACAAAAAGGCCCCGCACCGCGGGGCCTTTCTTATATCAGTCGTTATACGATGTCGATATTATTCACAAATCGTACCGAACGCTCCTAGGAAGATAAGAAGGTCACCAGTAGTGATCGATCCGTCTCCGTTAAGATCCGCTGGACATGGATTTGCGATATCAAATTCACAAGTACCATTATCAGATACAGCTGTTTCATCGTAGTTAGATGCATCAGGGTATGTACAACCGTCACAGCCTTCGAATACACACTGCTCAACATCAGAGATGTTAGCTGCTGGATCGTAGTTACAAGCACAAGAGATATCACAACCTACAACACACTGGTCACCAGTACCAACGTTGAATGTAATTGATGTAGCAGCTCCGCCAGTTACTAGACCTGCAAACGCACCTTCTACGTTCCAAGAGATCTCAGCTGGCCAACTTCCTTCATCAACAGAGATTGTGTAACATCCATCTGCTAGACAGTATGAGTCAGTTGCGTTTGTGCCAACTTCAATTGTACCTGTTCCAACTTCGACACCGTCAACAGTAGAAAGTACGTAAGACGCACCGTTCCATCCATCACCGAAACTATCGAACATCTGAACATTTACACAGTTAGAGTAACAACAAGAACCATCATCGATAGTAGCTGATTCATCGTAGCTACAAGATGCAGTATCTGTACAGCCAGCACATGTCTCGTATTCACAAGATCCATCCTCGTCTGTAGCATCTGGATTGTAGTTACAAGCGCCAGCATCCGTACATCCACATACAGCACCTCCAACAGAGATAGTTTGTGAATCTGGAGCTCCACCAGCAAGTAGTGTAGTTCCATCCTCAATCATTAGATCCCAAGTTACCTCAGCAGCCCAATCACCAGGTGTTACATCAATGATGTAACAACCAGCAGCAAGACAAATCATATCAAATCCACTTTCTGGACCTGCAAAGTTGTCATTGTCAACGAAGAATTGAGCATCATCAAGTGAACCTTCAGCAACGAGGTTACCCATTAAATCAGATATAGTGTAACCTGCACCGTTCCATCCGTCACCGAATGCATCCTGCATATTAAGCATAACTGCAACACCTTCGCCGTCACACACACATGACCAGAAGTCACAAGTGTCATTAGAAACGTTAGCGTTTTCGTCGTAGTTACAAGCAGCTGGGTTCATACAACCTTCAACAACTGGAACACAATCGAATACAATATCGAATGTTCCGTTATCGTCAGTCATTGGGTTACCGTCAGCATCTTGTGCACCTACATATACGTAGTATAGTTGTCCTGGCGTTGAAACAAACTCGAAGTTTACATCGTCAGAATCGAACAGTGTACAAGCACCTGTTCCATCAGAACCTACCGCAGAAGCGAAACAACCGAAGTCACCAGCGATGAATATAGGCTCCATAGAGTAAGCTGCCACGCTAATAGTAGCACTTCCAGCAATACCATCATCATTAACGCCATCAAGGCTAGCAAAACCGATAGTATCACCAAGGCCATTAGAAGCGATAAACGCGTTTCCGTTCCAGCCGTCACCGTAAGCATCATTCATGTTGAGAGTATAATCTCCCTCTGGTAGACATAGAGATCCACTAGATGGAGCTCCACCTGCAGCAACTTCGTTTCCGTCAGCATCAACAAGTGACCAACTAACTTCAGACTGCCATGAACCACCGTCTACACTGTAGGCAACAGTTACAAGACCTTCACCACATGCATCGGCAGGAGGTGTGTCAATTGAACCACCACCACACTCGATATCAGCAGTGAAGATATTAATCTTAGTATCAATAGCTGAACCACAAGTGCTCAGGTTGTGTAGTTGACCATCACCAACGAATGTGTACCAAACACCAGTACCTGGGCTTACTTCACATCCTTCTAATCCTACAGGAGCACCAGTTGAAGTAGATCCACCAGTTGAACCAGTAGTAACTGTATTACATTCAAGAGTGATTGCGTCAGCACAAACATCGTTTGCAGGCACAACTCCGTCGAAGTCACAAGAACCATCATCTTGGTTAGCATCAGGATCGAAGTTGTTTGCAGTTGCGTCAGTACAACCAAGGTTAATTCCAGTAGTCGTGAATTCGAATTCACCACATGAAGAAGGATCAGTGTTGTAGATAAGGAACCAGTAGTCTTGGTTAGGTGTAAGCTGTGGAAGGAAACCTTCAACAGAACCAGCACAAGTTCCAGTAAACTGACAACCAACGAATCCTACAAGATCCTCACATGAGTTACCTTCCATCATAACGAATCCAAGAGTTTGTCCGTCTGTTACGTTAGTAGCATCGAAGTAGAAAGTATCATAATCAGAAGAGTTGAAAGTGAACCAAACACCATAGGCTGTTCCGAAACCTGCCCATCCAAGAGGCATTGATTCAGCAGAAGCACAACAAGTTGAACCTGTGAAAGTAACTCCTGTTACTTGAGCAACTGCTCCGTCACAATCGTCGTTAGATGGAGCGTCTCCACAATCAATACACTCAACAGAAAGAACGAAGTCGTTTCCAAATGTAGTTGCAGAGAACTCACTTACGTAGATGTAGTAATCAGCACCAGTAACAGCATTGAAAGCAGCTGTAGAAAGGAAACCAGTAGCACATCCATCGTCATTAGATGCGATAGCGTTTAATCCACCGTCAGCGTCCATAGTGTAAACGTGTAGTTTAGTGTCACCTGTGTAGTCTGTTTCTCCTTCGTTAATTGGAGTATCACATGTACTAACTACAACCTGCTGGTCAGCATCAGAGTTGAATACATACCATACACCTGCAGAAGAAACAGTAGCGTTACCGAACTCAGTTCCAATTAGCTCTTGGTCATCAGTAGCATAAAGCATTGTACCTGAAGCGAATGCACCACAGAATAGTGGCTCTGCGTTATCAAGCTGATCGTTTGCCGGTGGTTCTTGACAAGAACCGTCATCAATAGTAGCACTAATGTTGTAGTTAATTGCTGATGGGCTAGTACAACCTTCGAATCCACAAGTTCCAGTAAGTAGGAAATCAACTGGGTAAGATGCTTCAGTACCGAATGAACCGTAGTTATTTCCGAACTGATCAGTAAGAGAAACTCCAACTTCAGCGGTGAAATCTCCTAAAATAAACTGAACTTCATAACAACCAGGTGCAAGACAGATAAGGTCGTAACCAGCTGTTAAACCGTCACCACCGAAAGCTGCATCAAGAGAACCTTGAGCTACTTGTCCACCAGTGCCAAGATCGAAGATTATGTATTCTGTACCGTTCCATCCATCACCGAATGAATCAGTCATGCTAACAGTCATTACGAATGAACCTGGATCACAGTAAACACACTCACCGCTATCGATAGTTGCGTTTGGATCGTAGTTAGCAGCAGTGCTATCCGTACAACCTACACATGAGTAATCACATGATCCGTCGTTGAACGCTGCAGAAGCATCGTAGTTACAAGCACCTGCATCAGTACATCCTGAAGTACAAGCACCACCGTTGTAGTCAATATAGTCAGTACCAACTGCTTCACCGTCTCCGTCAGCAGCACTGTTAATGTCACCTGAGTATGAAGTTACTCCGTCATATCCATCGAACGAGTAAGTACCCCCGTTCCATCCGTCTCCGAAAGAGTCAGTCATATCTAGTACGTAACATCCAGACTCAAGACAAAGTGGGAATGAACCAGCTCCTCCTTCAGCAACGACAGCACCGTCAAGAGATAAAGTCCACCCAATTTCACCGTCCCAAGTACCACCACCTACATTAAGAGTACCAGCAAATGCACCCTCACAGTAAGCACAACAGTCAACACAAGCAATAGTCGCTGCTGCGTCGTAGTTTGTTGCAGTAATATCTGTACAACCTACACAAGAGTAGTCACAAGAACCATCATCTAAAGTAGCTTCCATATCGTAGTTACATGCACCTGAATCAGTACATCCTGCACATGTAGCGTAGTCACAAGAACCGTCATTGACGTTAGCACTTGGATCGTAGTTACAAGCCATTTCATCATTACAGCCTGCAACGATACAAGATGGATCAGTTGAGAAGAATAAATCTGCTTCAGATCCACTAGCTATTACCTCACCACCAACTACAACATCCCAAGATGCTTCACCAGGATAATTGTCAAGCAAAAGGTCTGCTTCGTAACACCCTGCATCTAGACAGAAATCAAATGATGCACTTGCACCATCCACGAAAGCGAAGTATTCACCGTTAAAATTCATACCACCATCAAATGAGCCGTTACCTTCATCACCCCAGCCCCATCCGTCACCGAATGAATCATATAGAGTAATTGTAACTACATCACCTGTACAACAAGAACCATCATCTATAGTTGCTTCTGGGTTGTAGTTTGAAGCAGACTCATCTGTACATCCTGGCACGTCAAGTGAAACACAGAAGTCAGAAGTACCAGATGGACCGTCAGCAAGACCAAAATTTAGTATCTCATTTCCATTGCTTGTAAATACTGCAGTTGCTCCGTTCCAACCGTCGCCGTATGAATCAGATCCAACAAATGTGTAACATGCAATATCTAAACAAAGAACTCCAGATGAAGGAGCAACACCTGCATCACCAAGTTCAATCGGCGTTCCATCAGCATCAAGGATAGCCCAAGTAATCTCCGAATCCCAAGCGCCACCACCTACTGAATAACTAATGTCAATACAATCAGCTGGAGGATCAACTGGCTCTTCTTCACAGTTTCCGAAATCTGCAGAACCTTCGACTCCGTCAACAGTAAAGTTTAAAAGTTCATTTCCGTCAGCATCAACAGCAATTGCAACGTTGCCGTTCCAACCGTCGCCGTATGAATCAGCTCCGTTGAATGTGTAGCAACCATCGCCAAGGCAAACATCACCTATAAAAGGAGCACCTCCAGCAGCAACCTCGTTTCCATCGGCGTCAAGGATCGCCCAAGAAACTTCACCTTGCCACATGCCGCCGTCAACTGATAAAGTAACTAAGTTACCTTCGCAAGCGGGCGGAGCTGGGTTAAAGAAGTCTGCACAGTATTGAATACCATTAGCATTTACACTGTATGCAGTGTATGCGTCAGCGTTGATACAGCAGTACTCAGTGTCCTCATCAGAACCATCAGCACAATCTGCAGGCCATCCAGCATTACCGATATCAGCAGTACCATCACATAGCCAGTTTGTGCCACAAGTATTGATGTTAGCTAAGTAGTCAGAACATGCCTGAATACCATATTCATCAACACTATACGCTGTATATTGATCTGCATTAGCACAACAATATGCAAGTAATTCATCTGATCCATCAGGGCAATCTGCACCCCAACCTGCATTTCCGATAGCAGCAGTGCCATCACAAAGCCAGTTCGTGCCGCAAGTGTTGACTTGCGCAGAAACAGATGTTGAACAAATAATTGCGAAAGCTGCAAAGGCCGTCGTCAATTTCGAATATAATTTAAACATATGAACAGGTTTTAAGTTATTTAACCATTAATAATTTCAAATTCACAAACCCTTTGAAGGGCTATTACAAACTCTTGTAAACATTAGTCGTTACAGCAAATAAAGGGTTGCCTTAAAATCCAAATTTTGCTAAATTCAGACTTTTAGACGCGTTAAATTTATACGCTTGCAGTTGAAATTCCAACAATCTCACAATAATTCGTTGGAAAAATTTAACAGTTTGTAGAAACAAATCGTTAATTCGACGATTTTTTTGCCAAATCACAACATTCTCATGTGCCAACTCTCTGATAATGGTTGAACTAGATTTTTTCTAGCTTCTTCTACATTTAAAACTGTTGTATTAAGAATATATAAATCAAAAGGAATTTGACCTGATTTAAGTCCTTTGTGAAATTCATTAAGCTCAGCAATTATCCAATTGGATTCTAGAGACTTTGAATCCTTATTGTACAAAACCCAATTTCGGGTAAACCAATCAATATTTGATAATTGTAGAAATCTATTGAGTGAATCAATTGAACATCCTGTTGCAGTTTGAGATTGTTCGTCTACAGCAATAAATAGCACCCTATTTGCGATTAGAATTAATGATGCATCTAATTTAGTTCCGTGAGCTTTCCAAGTAGAGATGAATTTCTCAGTAGATTTTAAAAAATCAGAGGCAACTTCATTGCTGAGCGTTTGATTTGAAATATATACAAAAAGCCTTGCAGACATTGAAATGTTCGGAAATAGCTCAATACACATAAGGTATATAAATAAGGTGTTGTAATTTTACTCTGTGTTTAGATATTCAAATATCGTTACTTTTCAACTACTTAACCTAGTGTGTTGTATTTGTGCAATCGCACAACCTGACATGACGCATATAGATAATATAAATGCCGCAGGCCAAGGAACTTTACATTGGGAACAATTCTCTCCTTCAAGTGCAGAGGAATTGGTTCACTATGAAATAAAGGTGTTCGATTTATCTATGGGTTTATTAAGTCCTAACCCTCATATTGTAGGGCCAGATGTTAATGGAGTCCTTCCTGTTGGTTGGGTTACAACTTCTTTCTTATATGATTTAAATCTTTTTGGGCATTGTTTCGTGTCTGAACAGATAACTACCTTAGACGGAGGCATTACACAAGATGCATCTCCATCATCACCTTCTCTTTGTTCTATTCATCTTAATGCCCAGGCTGGCGTAAATCCTGGTGACATCGATCTAGAGTGGAATAGTCCATATCATTTAACTGGAGTTGCAGCTGGTGGTGATTTTTTAATTGAAAAGCTAAACATGGTTACCGCTGTTTGGGATATAATAGCAAATGTGCCCGATAGTCCAAACGGTGGTACATACACCGACAATCCTGGGCCGTGTTCAGATCTGCATATATATAGAATCAAACAACTAGCATCAAATGGAATAGATACTCATGTTTCAAATTCTACTGATTTAGAAACTGGTGTTGGTAATAACAGTGTGCCAACAACAACTCATATAGATGTTGATCCTAACAATGGATTAGCNGTTGTGCACTTTGATTATGAAGTGACTGATGAAACTTTAGGATACATCATTTACAAGTGTACTCCTACTGGATCTGCTGAGGTTTTACAGATTGGAGATCCTAGCATAATGTCAGCTTCTATACCAACTTCACAAGCCTCAATTGAACAAGAGAGTTATAGAGTGTCTGCTTTTGATTGCATTAATAATGATGGAACCCCAAACCCAAACGCAGCAGGCGATTGTACATCTTCAATTTTTGTAGTTGGCTCACAAATTCCTTGTACAAACAAAGCGCAATTGAGCTGGAATGAACCTTACGGAATGGACGGGGGTGTTGAAACCTACACTATTGAATACAGTATATATGACGATATAAGCGGATTATGGAGTTCGTGGATGGTTGCTGACAACCAAGTATCTGGATATGAAACATACATCCACGAGGGATTAGATGTAAACAAATCATATAGGTATCGTATTGTATCAGAATCTTCAACAGGAAATATAGCCAGGTCAAACAACCACGAAATCACATTTACCTATCCAGACGCACCAGATGCGCCTATTATCTCGAGAGCATCAGTAATGGATGATGGTGGAGTTGAAATTGTTGTTGAAACAGACCCCGTATCTACTGAAATTTGCGAATATCAATTATATAGATATTTAGATTACGAAAACTCTTGGGTCCCTATTCTTGACCCGCAATCTAGCACGATGGGAATGAGCTTGTCGTTTTTTGACTTGAGTGCAAACACAGATGCTCAATCATATACCTACAAGTGTATAGCAACAAATGAATGCGGTGCTGAAATTGGAGAATCTAATATTGGACGCACTATTTTCCTACAAGGAACAAAATCTGAAGACCCATATAACCTTAAAAATTCTCTTTTTTGGAATCCATATGAAGATTTCGTTTTAGGCGTTGATAAATATGAAATATTAAGGGCGAATTCAAGATATGAAACTGCTACATATCTTAATTCATGTGTAGAGACTCAAACTAGCTTCTCAGATGAGGTTGATTCTCTATACGAACAACCAGGTGATTTCTGCTACACAATTGTCGCATTAGAAAATGATGCTTTTGGAGTATTAAATGGTGCCAAATCAAACACAGTTTGTCTTACACAAGATCCCCTTATATGGATTCCTAATGCTTTTAGCCCTAATGGCGATGATTNAAACGAATATTTTCCATGGCCAAAAGATGAAGTTACACTAGGATTTGTCAGTCGAAGCCTCCCAAATGGAGAACCTACTTTTTATATGACTATTTACAGTAGATGGGGAGATACTATATTCTCAAGTGCCAGTATGAAAGATGTTTGGGATGGAACATTCAATGGTGACCCCGTTCCAAATGGAGTCTATTCAACTGTAATTCGTATACTTGATGGAGCAGGCAGATGGCACGTTTTGTCACAGTCTGTCAATGTAATTCGACAATGATTAAGTTTTTGATTAGTATATTTGTCCGAATCGTAGTCCGAAAGTAGGAAAGCGAAATAACACGATTCAATTTTTACAATTATGCCTATTTCAGATGCAAAGTTCTTCGGAGATGGTTTAACCTATGACGATGTTCTGTTGGTTCCATCATACTCAGAAGTACTACCCAGAGAGACAAATCTAATAGCGAAATTTTCAAGAAACATTGAACTTAAAGTTCCAATTGTTTCTGCTGCAATGGATACTGTGACTGAAAGCGCAATGGCAATTGCAATTGCTCGTCAAGGTGGAATAGGTGTAGTTCATAAGAATATGAGTATTAGCCAGCAGGCAAATGAGGTCAGAAAAGTAAAGAGATCAGAAAACGGAATGATTCAGGACCCAGTTACTTTGAAGGGGAATGCTTCAGTAGGAGATGCTCTCGACATCATGAAAGAGCATAAAATTGGAGGTATACCTGTTGTTAATGATGAAAATCAACTTATAGGAATCGTGACAAATCGAGATTTAAGATTTGAAAAAGAAAGATCTCTTGCAGTTGATAAAGTAATGACTTCAGAAAATTTAATCGTTACGGAGGATGGAAGTGATTTTACAACAGCTGAGCAAATGCTAAGGGAGCACAGAATAGAAAAGCTTCCAGTTGTTGACAAGAAAGGGAAATTAGTAGGATTGATTACTTATAGAGATATAATTAAGCTTACTGAATTTCCTATGTCTTGCAAAGACAATTATGGCAGACTAAGAGTTGGTGCCGCAGTTGGTGTTACTTCAGACACTATTGAAAGAGTACAAGCATTAGTTGACGCAGGTGTAGATGCTGTAATTGTGGATACGGCTCACGGACATTCAAAGGGNGTGATCGACCTAGTGAAAAAGGTAAAAGATGAATTTTCACAAATAGATATTATTTGTGGTAATGTTGCAACTGGAGCAGCTGCTCTATCTTTAGTTAAAGCAGGGACAGATGCAGTTAAAGTAGGAATTGGACCAGGATCAATTTGCACAACAAGAATTATTGCGGGTGTAGGGATGCCACAGCTTAGTGCAGTTATGAATGTAGCATCAGCTCTAAAAGGAACTGGCGTTCCTGTTATTGCTGACGGAGGTGTTAGATACACTGGTGATATTGTAAAAGCATTAGCTGGAGGCGGAAACACAGTTATGGTAGGCTCTATGCTTGCTGGAACTTCAGAGAGTCCAGGTGAAACAATTATCTTTGAAGGCCGTCGTTTTAAAGGGTACCGCGGAATGGGTTCGATTGAAGCAATGCAAAAAGGATCTAAGGATAGATACTTCCAAGACGCTGAAGATGATTTGAAAAAATTAGTGCCAGAAGGAATTACAGGAAGAGTACCTTATAAAGGGACTGNTCAAGAAGTGATGTACCAAATTTCTGGTGGGCTTAGAGCAGGAATGGGATATTGCGGAGCACCAAATATCAACACTCTACAAGAAGAAGCTCAGTTTGTAAGAATTACAAATGCAGGAATGAAGGAAAGTCACCCTCATGATGTAATGATTTCAAGAGAAGCGCCAAATTATAGTTTAAGATAAATAAAATAAATGAAACTAAATAGATTTTTTACAGTAGTATTTACTGTGCTTGTTTGCAATTTAGCTTTAGGTCAAGCCTCAAACAAAATTGTCTTAAAAGTCGGAAACGAAAGTGTTACTCTTTCAGATTTTGAGCACATATACAAGAAGAATAATAATAATGTAGCCGTTACAAAAGAAGGTCTTGATGAATATATGGATCTCTTTGTAAAATTTAAATTAAAAGTAGTTGAAGCCGAAGCTTTAGGTATGGATACAGCTGCTGATTTCACGAAAGAACTTTCAGGCTACAGAAAGCAATTAGCACGACCATATTTAGTTGACACAGAATTATTAGACGAAATAATTCACGAAGCATACGCTAGGCAACAAATAGAAGTTAAAGCCAGACATATTTTAGTCACAGTTGGTGAAAATGCTGCGGCAGCAGATACAATTAGAGCGTGGAATCGAATCCACAAACTAAAGGATAGAATTAAATCAGGTGAAGACTTTGAAACCGTAGCAAAATCCAAAAACGGATCGGACGATCCTTCAGTAACCCAAAACGGTGGAGATCTAGGTTGGTTTACTGCTTTTAAAATGGTATATCCATTTGAAGAAGCAGCTTACAATACTCCCCTAGGAGAGATTAGCGATATTGTTAGGACACGTTTTGGATATCACTTTTTAGAAGTGACCGATAAGAGAGAGGCTAAAGGAGAAATAAAGGTTGCCCATATCATGATCAGAGTAAGCGACACACAAAATAAAAATCTTATTGATCAAGGTAAAACTGAAATAGATGCTATTAATGCATTTTTAAAAAATGGCGAGTCATTCGAATCTCTAGCCTTGAAGTACAGCGATGACGAAAGCTCAAAGAGCAAGGGTGGTGTTCTACAGTGGTTTAGCTCAGGCAAAATGGTTGAAGAGTTTGAAAACGCATCATTTTCATTAGAGAACAATGGAGATGTCTCTGAGCCATTCATGACAAGTTATGGCTGGCACATCGTGAAGCGTTTGGACTACAAAGAGCCCGCTTCATTTGAAGAAGTGGAAAAATCACTTCGTAAGAAAGTAAGTAGAGATAAGCGAGCAGAAGTGACTAAAACGTCCTTTATTAAAAAACTTAAAAACGAGTACACATATAGAATTTTCCCTGGCAGAGTTACGAATCTTAAAAATGCGGCAGGCCAAATTGACAGTTTGTTCCACAAAGGACATCCACTTGTGCACAACAGGTCACATGAACTCAATAAGACTCTTTTCTCTATAGCTGGATATAATACTACTGTAGGTGACTTCATAGAGTATGCAAATACAGTAAAGAAAAAAGACATTAATCTGTCTTCTAATTTAATTATTGATGAATTGATTAAGAGGATATCTGACGAGAAACTCCTTGCTCATGAGAATTCTAGGTTAGAGGAAAAGCACGATGATTTTAGATTATTGATTAACGAATATCACGATGGAATTTTATTATTTGAATTGACTGATGAAATGGTTTGGAGTAAAGCAGTGAAGGACACATTAGGGTTAGTGGAATACCACACTTCTAATAAAGACCTTTTTATGTGGGATGAAAGAGCAGATATAAGCGCTTACATTTGTGAGAATAACGATGTAGCAAAAAAAGTAGAAAAGACAATATTCGATGGTGGAAGCGTATTAGATTTGAGAAAATCTATGCTAGCTGATAGCCCTCTTGCTATTAAAATTGAAGAAGGACTATTCCCTCGTGAGACGAATACATGGGGTGATCATGTGTTTAGGCAAAGAGAGAGTAATTCTTTAAATGTAAAGAAAGGTGCTCCAAATGTAATAAAACATGCAATTGAAGGTGATGCTTATGTTGTAATTGATGTAAGAGGGTTTGTCCCTCCTACTCATAAGTCGCTTGAAGAAGCGAGAGGACAAGTTATAGCTAGCTATCAGGATCACCTTGAGAAGCGATGGGTGGAAGATCTCAGAAGCAAATACACAGTTGAAATCAATGAAGAAGTTCTTTACGAACTTATCGATTAAAAAGGGGGGGGGCCTTTTTTTCATTTCGTGTTTTTGGGCTTTCGGTTCTTGTAATTCTACAAATCCAAATCCAGAAAGCATCATCGTTGTCGAGGCGTTTGGAGAAAGTTTATCTCTCGACTCCATCTCAGCTAGAATACCGGACAATCTTAACTATGATGACAGCACAATGCTTGCTGACAGAATTATAAATAGTTGGATTAGGGAACAAGTCCTCCTCGCCCAATCGGAAGAGTCACTTATTGAAGAAAACGAAAAGTTAGAAAACCAAATCCAAACATACAGGAACGCGCTACTAATAAGCGAGTATGAAAACCGATTCGTGAACTCGAGGCTAAATAGAACTGTAACTGAAGCGGAAGTAGATGAGTTTCACAAAACTCATACTGAACTATTCAAACTATCTGAGCATGTAGTAAGAGCCGTTTTCTTTCATATTCCAAAAGAAGAGTTGGATCTTGACTCTGCTAAGTTTTGGCTTAATAAAGCCGATTCAATTTCAATGCCAAGACTAGAAAAATGGTGTATTGAACACAACGCAACCTATGCTGTAGAAACTGAAGATTGGTGGTACTTAAGTGACCTTCTCAATCAAGTACCAATGCAAATTTACAGACTTGAAGACCAATTAAAGAGTAGAAAGGTCACCGAGTTTAGTTCTGAAGGCCGAACATATATGATTAAGTTTTTAGAACATCAACTAAAAGACCTTCCATCTCCCCTAGCAATTGCTAAAGAGAGAATTGAAGAAATTATTATTCAAGAACGCAGGAGTGAGTTATTGGAAAAACTTAGAGATGATCTTGTAAAAGAGGCTTGGTCTTTAGGACTTATTAGAAGAGATAGTATTCCGATTTAGAATTACATTAGCATCCATGCAAAAATTAAAAGGCATATTAATTGTTTTCAGCATCTACATTGTTTCAACTATAGGTTTTGGCCAAACAGAGTCATACCAACACATTGATGGAATAATTGGTGTTGTCGGCAATGAAATCATTCTATCAAGTGAATTAGATGAAATGATCCTACAAGAGAAAATGCAGAGAAAGAGTATTGGTCCAAATCAGAAATGCCAAATATTTGAGGATATGCTTTTCGAAAAGCTCCTACTCCATCACGCCAAAGTAGATAGTCTTGAGGTTACTGATGCAGAAGTGATGGATGAGATTGATCGTAGACTAGCTTATTATATTAATATGCTTGGATCGATTGAAGCGTTTGAGTTGCAATATGGAAAAAGTGTGTCACAGTGGAAAGATGATTTTGGAAAGCCCATTAAGAATCAACTCTTAGCCCAAAAAATGCAACAGGAAGTCAACCAAAAAGTTAGATCCACTCCAGCAGAGGTTGTCGAATTTTATGAAGCAATTCCTAAAGACAGTCTTCCTTTAATTCCAGAGGAAATTAGTTACAGTGAGATTGTAATTCAACCTCAAATTCTAGAAGCTCAAAAGCAAGATCTTAGATTCCACCTAGACTCGATTAGAAGGTTGGTTATCGACGAAAAAATGTCAATGACTCTTGCTGCAACTAGATACTCTGAGGATCCTGGGTCAAAATACAAGGGCGGTTGTTACACTAACATTCGAAGAGGTCAGTTTGTGCCAGAATTTGAAGAAGCAGTATTTGACACACCTGTAGGAGGATATTCTGAAGTTTTTGAAACTGATTTTGGCTTTCACTTTTTAAGAGTAACAGATAAGCGAGGAGAACAGTTTAGTACTTGTCACGTACTCATGAAACCAAAAATCGACATCAACGAACTTGAAAAAAACGGATTAACTATCGATAGTATTTACAGTGCTTTAAAAGCTGGAAGCCAAACATTCTACCAAGCTGTTTTACAACATTCAACAAGGGAAAGTTCTGCAAACCAAAGAGGGCAGGTTGTTAATCAACGTGATGGAGGAATCAAATTTGGCGTAGACGAACTTGACCCAAATATTTACTTCGTTATTTCTCCATTAAATATAGGAGAAATTAGTGAGCCAATTCAATTAATAGATGAAGACGGAAATGCATATTGGACGATACTAAAACTTGATGCTCGCCATGAGGCTCACAGAGCAAATCCAAATGATGATTATGCTCTGTTTCAATCGCAAATAGAAAATGAACTGCAACGTGAAGCAATAGATAAATGGGTGAAGAAATATGTAGCCCAAACGTATATAAGAATTGAGCCATCTTTCGATAGTTGTGATTTCAACATGAACTGGCATGAGTATATTTGGTCCACACGAAAAGAAAAATGAGCGATAAAGAAGCGTTAGATAGACTAAGAAACAAACACGAACTACTACTTGCAGAAATAGGTAAAGTTATTGTTGGTCAAGAATATGTTGTAAAAGAAGTTATTATGTCTATTCTTGCTGGAGGACACTGTCTTTTAGTTGGTGTTCCAGGGCTAGCTAAGACTCTTTTAGTAAACACTATTGCGAAAGCTTTAGGATTATCATTCAATAGAATTCAATTCACTCCAGATTTAATGCCATCAGACATTACAGGATCTGAAGTACTAAATGAAGAGCGGAAATTTGAATTTTTAAAAGGACCACTTTTTGCTAATATTGTTCTTGCAGATGAAATAAATCGTACACCACCAAAGACCCAAGCTGCTCTTTTAGAAGCGATGCAGGAAAGAAATGTGACTGTAAATGGACAGACTTATGATTTACCCACTCCATTCTTTGTTCTTGCAACACAAAACCCAATTGAACAAGAAGGAACATACCCTTTGCCTGAAGCACAACTTGATAGATTTATGTTCAACACATGGGTTGATTACCCAAGCTTTGCTGAGGAGTTGATTGTAGTTAAACAAACAACTGGAGCGTCTGTAATTGATGTAAATCCAGTGCTTAGTAGCCAAGATATACTCGAAGCTCAAGCATTGGTGCGTAAAATTCCAGTAGCAGATAACGTACTTGAATACGCCGTTAACCTTAGTTGCAAAACTCGTCCTGGGAGAGAGTTTGCGACAGAAAACGTAAACAAATATTTGAACTGGGGGGCTGGGCCAAGAGCATCTCAATTTCTAATTTTTGGCGCAAAAGTTTACGCAGCTCTTAATGGGAAATACAGTCCAGATATTGAAGATGTGAAAGCTGTAGCAACTCCTATATTACGTCACAGAATCGTTCTAAATTACAAGGCTGAATCTGACGGTATTACAGTAGAAAAGATTATCTCTGGACTGCTTTAATCTAAGCCGGCAATAGTTGGCCACTTAAATCGCCAAACCCAATCAATCCTTTTGATGCCCTCATTATGACCGTGTCAAAATCATGGATGAATTTTCTCTCACTTCCGTCAGGCATTGCAACTGGCTTTGTACCCTTCCAAGAAATTTCTAGCATCGAGCCAAATGATCCTTCATTTGGTCCTGAGATGGTTCCAGAAGCAATCATATCTCCACCACGGATATTACATCCGTTTATTGTGTGGTGAGCAAGTTGTTGGCTCATATTCCAGTACATATGCTTAAAGTTTGAACGGCAAACAACTTTTCCTTGGCCATTTGGAGGAACAATCTCTACCTCAAGATCTAGGTCGTAATGCGAATCACCTTCGTATTCTAAATACGGGAGAACTTCTGGATCTTGAATTGGACCCGCTACTCTATAAGGCTCTAGAGCATCAAGAGTAACAACCCAAGGAGATATGCTTGACGCAAAGTTTTTGCCCAAGAAAGGCCCAAGAGGAACGTACTCCCACTTTTGGATATCGCGCGCTGACCAATCATTGAAAATCACCATCCCAAATATGAAGTCCTCTGCTTCTGCTGTAGTGATTGGCTCGCCCAAACCCTTCCCAGGATGTGTAATGAACGCCATCTCTAATTCGAAATCTAATAATCTTGATGGGCCATAAACTGGCGGCTGATCATCTGCAGGTTTAAGCTGACCATGAGGACGCTTAACAGGTGTGCCACTTACTACGATTGAACTAGCTCTTCCGTGATAAGCTACTGGCATGTGCTTCCAGTTTGGCAATAATGCATTTTCTGGATCACGGAACATCTTACCAACATTGCGAGCGTGGTCTTCAGAAGAGTAACAGTCTGTGTAATCTCCAACTTCTACAGGCATGTGCATCGTTGCTTCAGACATCGATACAAGAGCTGATTCTTTATCAGCAATATCATCACAACCCTCTCTCAATAGTTGGCTAACTCTATTGCGCAATGCTGTTGTAGCTTTCTTACCTCTATTTATGATTTGGTTTAGTACGCAAGATTGAAAGTCTGAATTTTCAAAGCCCAAACCATCTAACAGCCCATTCTCACTCAAATGCTGTAGATCTAATATTTGCTCTCCTATTGCAACTCCTGGCCTTGCAGAACGCGAAGAAGTAGAGAAAATTCCGAAAGGGAGATTTTGAATTGGGAAGTCGTTACCTTGGGGTACGTCGACCCAAGATTTGAGGTTTGGATTATTTGCTTCAATCATGTTGCGAAATTACCTCATCAGAGGGTAGCTTTACAAGTAGATGGAATTCGATTTAGAAGAAGAGAAGAAAGAGATCCTAAGAAGGTATAGAGGATTACTGCGCGCGGCAAAAAATAGCAAGTCTCGTGAGGACAGGAAAGCTATACGAAAGGCCTTTGATTTGGCCTTGGACAAACATTCTGATCAAAGAAGGAAAAGTGGCGAACCGTATATCTATCATCCAATAAGCGTTGCGAGAGTTGTTGCAGGAGAATTAGGGTTGGATACAACTTCCATAGTGTGCGCATTACTTCACGACACAATTGAGGATACTTCTTTGACCTTAGATGATGTCGAGAAACTATTTGGGGAAAAAGAGAGAAATATTGTCGATGGACTAACTAAGATGAGTGGAGTTTTTGAACCTGGCACAAGTGCTCAAGCAGAGAACTTCAGAAAGATGCTGCTTACTTTGAGTAACGACGTTAGAGTGATCCTTATAAAACTAGCCGACAGGTTAGATAATATGAGGACTCTTGATTTCATGAGACCTGATAAGCAGCAAAAAATCGCATCTGAGACTTTGTACATGTATGCGCCTTTGGCGCATCGTTTGGGCTTATACGCAATAAAGACAGAGCTTGAGGATCTAAGCTTAAAGTATAAGGAGGCTGAAGAGTATGAGTTCATTAATTCGCGCTTGAGAAAAACTAAGGATGTTAGGGCTAGGTTTATTAGAAGTTTTTGTGCTCCAATAAAAAGATCTCTTGACGAAGCAGGAATAAAGTACTCAATCAAGGGTAGGCCTAAATCTATCTTCAGTATTTGGAGAAAGATGCAGAATCAACAAGTGAGCTTCGAAGAAGTGTACGATGTTTTTGCCGTCAGAATAGTATTGGATACTGACAGAGATAAGGAGAAGAGCGAGATTTGGCGTACNTATTCCATAGTTACGGATTTCTACCAACCAAACCCAGATAGGTTGAGAGATTGGATTAGTTTGCCCAAGGCAAATGGATATGAAAGTCTGCACACTACTGTGATGTCTCCGTCAGGAAAATGGGTGGAAATTCAAATTCGCTCAGACAGAATGGATCACGTTGCTGAGAAGGGTTTNGCAGCACATTGGCGTTATAAAGAAGGAGGAGAAAGCACAGTTGGAGGAGACCAAATTGACAAGTGGCTGACCCAAATTCGAGATGTTCTTGAAAACGATAATGATGATGCAATTGAGTTCATCGATGAACTTGCTATGGATCTTAAGTCGAGTGATATATTTGTTTTCACACCAAATGGAGATATGATAACTCTCCCGCAGGGGGCAACAACTCTAGACTTTGCATTCAAAGTTCACTCTAAAGTTGGAGAAACTTGCATAGGTGGAAAGGTAAACCACAAGCTAGTTCCTTTGAGTCATCAACTTTCTAGTGGAGACCAAATTGAAATTCTGACAAACAAGCGACAAAAGCCTAAAGAGGATTGGCTCAAATTCGTTGCTACATCTCATGCAAGACAAAAAATTCGACACGCACTTAAAGAGGTTAAAAGAGAAAGAGCTGTTGAGGGTAAGGATAGTTTAGAAAAATGGATGAAGAAAATCGGAGCGCATTCGACTCTTGAAAATATAGAATCTCTATATCGAAGGTTAAAGCTTTCCTCAGCCCAAGACTTGTATCATGAAATCGCGATTGGGATAATTAAGCTAGATGATTTGACCAAATACAAGTTGAAGCAAGGGAAATTTATTTGGCCAAAAGGTCCTAAGCCTGGAACACTAAATAAAAAAGCTTCTGTAAGTAAATTCGAAAAGAAAAATAAGGAAGATACTCTGCTTATTGGAGAGAATATGCAAAAGATAGATTACAATTTGGCTCAGTGTTGTAATCCAATTCCAGGGGACGATGTGTTTGGGTTTATCACGGTAAGTGGTGGGATAAAGATTCACAGGCAAAATTGCTCGAACGCTACAAACATGCTTTCAAAGTATGCCTACAGAATGATGAAGGCTAGGTGGTCGTCAAAAGCTGAGCAACAATTTGAGGTGAAGTTAGCGTTTACTGGCATTGATGATTTGGGCTTAGTTAATCAAATAACCCAAATTATCTCAGAAGATATGGAGGTTAATATGCGTGCAATCAGTATGGAAACTCATGATGGTCTTTTTAGAGGATTTGTCAGTGTACTAATCATGAACAAAAATCACCTTGAAGATTTGATAACTAAACTAAAAAATGTCACAGGAGTTCACACTGTAGAACGTGTTAAAGCCGAGTCATAACCTATCTTTGTACCATCTTAATACATTATGATTAAAGACGAAACATTTAGTCAAGCAAGAGACATGTTTGAGATGTACCTCGAACAAAATTCTCACCGCAAAACACCAGAACGTTTTGCTATACTTCAAGAGATATACGATTACGTTGGTCATTTTGATGTAGACCAACTCTATTCTCAAATGAAAGATGGTGAATTTAGAGTTTCAAAGGCGACACTTTACAACACACTTGAATTATTACTCGATTGCAATTTGGTTCGTAAGCATCAGTTTGGCAATAAAAACGCTCAATACGAGAAGAGCTTTAGAGTAGCTCAGCATGATCACGTAATAATTGCAGATACAGGTGAGGTTCTAGAATTTTGTGATCCTAGAATTCAACAAATTAAAGCAACATTAGAGGAGATATTCGACATTGAAGTTCTCCATCACTCATTAAACATTTACGCAAAAAAGCGTACCAAATAAAACTGAATGAAAGCTGACGTATTGCTGGGACTCCAATGGGGAGACGAGGGAAAGGGAAAAATCGTAGACGTGCTTACACCTAAGTACAATGTGATTGCAAGATTCCAAGGAGGACCAAACGCAGGGCACACTTTAATATTTGACGGAAAAAAGCACGTTCTCCATACAATTCCTTCTGGGATTTTTAGAGAGAACACTTTAAACGTTGTAGGTAATGGAGTTGTAATTGATCCCGTAATTTTCAAAAGAGAAATTGACGCTCTAGTTGAGCGAGGGGTTGACCCAACAAAGTCACTTGTTATTTCTAGAAAGGCGCATCTTATCATGCCAACACACGGGCTCCTTGATGCAGCATCAGAGCAGGCAAAAGGAAAGGCAAAAATCGGTTCTACACTAAAGGGAATTGGGCCTACCTACATGGATAAAACTGGTAGAAATGGTTTACGCGTTGGCGATTTAGAATCTCCGCATTTCAAAGAGAGATATGAGGCGCTTAAGACGAAGCACATAAGAATGCTAAAACAATACCAAGAGTATTCTTACAACCTAAGTAAATATGAGGATGCTTGGCTTGATGCAGTTGAAAATTTGAAGAATTTCAAGCTCATAGATTCAGAGCACGTTCTAAATGGCGCTTTAAATGCAGGCCAATCAATCCTAGCTGAAGGGGCGCAAGGAACGATGTTGGACATTGATTTTGGAACGTATCCATACGTTACATCATCAAACACTATTACTGCTGGAGCTTGTACTGGCATGGGTGTTCCTCCAAATAAAATTGGAGAGGTGTTCGGAATATTTAAAGCTTATTGCACCNGAGTTGGTTCTGGACCATTCCCGACGGAGTTAGAGGACGAAACCGGAGAGAAACTTAGATCAGCAGGTATGGAGTTTGGCGCGACAACAGGTCGTCCAAGACGTTGTGGATGGTTAGATCTACCACAACTTAAATACGCTGTTATGGTAAATGGTGTTACACAACTTTGCATGATGAAGGCCGACGTTCTAGGAGAATTTGACGAGGTGAAAGTTTGTACTCATTACATGCACAATGGCGAAAAAATAGACTATCTGCCATATGGAATCAATCCTGATGAGGTGCAGCCAGTTTATAAATCGTTTGAAGGTTGGCCAGGAGATCTAACTGGATTGAGAAAAAAGGAAAACATTCCTGCTTCACTAAACGCTTATGTGAAAATGGTTGAAGACGAAGTTGGTGTTAAGGTTAGCATTTTAAGCGTTGGACCTGATAGAGAGCAAACCCTCTTATTAAATACAGATCTTGAATGATCTATTGGTTCACAGGTCAACCAGGCCATGGTAAAACAACCTTAGCGAAAGCATTAATTGCTCAGCTAAGAAGGCTTGGTTATGCTCCTCATCACATTGATGGAGACGACCTGAGAGACATTACTGGAAATAAAGATTATACTGAGGAGGGCAGAGTTTCAAATGTTCAAAATGCCCAAAGCATAGCTAGATATCTCCATCACAAAAACGAAGTTGTAGTTGTAAGTTTAGTAGCTCCCTACAAAAACATGAGGGAGAAACTTAAATCGTCAGTTGAAGTGTGTGAAATTTATGTACACACAAATGAAATTAGAGGACGTGAGGAGAATCACGTATTAAATTATGAGGCTCCAACTGAGAATTTCATTGATATCGACACTGGCTTGTGTACTGTTGACGAAGGTGTAGTAAAGATTTTAGGAATAAGTCCTGTCCCTTCAAAAGAACTGAAAACTCTTGACAAAAGAAAAACACTAGCAGTCGATTTTGATGGTGTNATTCACAANTACAGNAAGGGGTTTCAAGGATTAGACAACGCTTATGACNCTCCTATGGATGGTGCACGAGAAGTATTGCAACGACTTAAGGATAAAGGCTACGTACTTAAGATAATGAGCTCTCGACCTGCTCTTGTTATTGAAGAGTGGTTAGAGAAATACGAAATGTCAGATTTATTTGACACTGTAAGTAACTCAAAATTTGCTGCTACTATATATCTAGACGATAGAGGATTCCACTTTACAAATTGGGAAAATGTTGAGNAAAGACTNNNANNACANCCTAAATTCGNACAATNATAGTANGATTTAAAAAACGGNGTAAAGCACGGGNNAGTGGACAANAAAANATCTAGAATTAGACACCTCGCAAAGACCTTTACATGGAGAGTCATTGCATCAGCTACAACATTTACTTTATTCTATATTTTCACTGAAGATGTGAAAAGTGCTGGAGTAGTAACAACTATTGAATTTTTTCTAAAAATGTTGTTCTATTACATGCACGAAAGAGCTTGGTTTAAATACGGTAGATTAGGGCGAAATGACTAATATAGACACGTACAATCTCGATCACCTTAGTGAACTTGAAGCTGAGTCTATCTACGTAATTAGAGAGGTTGCAGCCCAATTCGACCGACCTGCTATTTTATTCAGCGGAGGCAAAGACAGTATCGTTGTTACTCACTTGGCTGCTAAAGCATTTGCACCGGCTAATATCCCCATGCCCTTAGTGCATATTGATACCGGTCACAATTTCCCCGAAACATTAGAATTCAGAGATAATTTAGTTGAAAGACTTGGAGCGAACCTCATAGTTGGATCTGTCCAAAAAACTATCGACGACGGTAAAGTAAGGGAGGAAACTGGACACAATGCCAGCCGAAATAAACTTCAGACAACTACACTTATCGACACCATTGAAGAAAACAAATTCGACGCTTGTATAGGTGGTGCCAGAAGGGATGAAGAGAAAGCTAGAGCAAAGGAGAGGTTCTTTTCTCACAGGGATGACTTCAGCCAATGGGATCCAAAAAACCAAAGGCCAGAACTGTGGAATCTATTTAATGGAATGCACGCTCCTGATGAACACTTCCGAGTGTTCCCTTTGAACAATTGGACTGAGCTAGACGTTTGGAATTACATCCTCAAAGAAGGCATAGAGCTTCCGAGTCTCTACTATTCTCATCAAAGGGAGTGTGTGAGACGCGACGGTCAGATTTTGGCCTACTCTGAATATTTAAATCTAAAAGAAGGAGAAGTGGCAGAGTCTCTGCAAGTCAGATTCAGAACCCTTGGAGATTTAACAATTACTGGTGCATTTGAAAGCGACGCAGATTCGGTAGAAAAAATCATTGACGAGGTTGCTGCGACTAGAATTACAGAAAGAGGCGGAAGAATGGACGATAAGAGAAGTTCTAGCGCAATGGAGGATAGAAAAAAAGAAGGATATTTCTAATGAGTTCATCGACACACACAAACGGATTATTGCGCTTCACAACTGCGGGAAGTGTAGATGACGGTAAGAGCACCCTCATTGGAAGACTTCTTTACGATTCAAAAAGCATATTCCAAGATCAACTAGAAGCTGTAGAGCAAGAGTCAAAGCAAAAAGGTCTTGAAGGCGCAGACTTGAGCCTACTCACAGATGGTTTAAGAGCAGAAAGAGAACAGGGAATTACAATTGACGTTGCATATAGATACTTCGCAACACCTAAGCGTAAATTCATTATTGCAGACACACCAGGTCATATTCAGTACACGAGAAATATGGTTACTGGGGCTTCGACAGCTGACCTTGCAATCATTTTAATTGACGCGAGAAATGGGTTAGTTGAGCAGACTCATAGGCATAGTTTTATCGCTTCACTTTTGGGCTTGCAGCATTTAGTTGTCTGTGTAAANAAAATGGATTTGGTCGATTATGATGAGGCCAAATACAACGACATCGTTCAATCCTACAAGAGCTTCAGCTCACGCCTCGACATAAAGGACATCACCTTTATTCCGATTAGCGCACTAAAAGGAGACAACGTTGTAGACACGTCTGAAAACATGTCTTGGTATGGGGGCTCTACCCTACTCCACCACCTCGAAAACGTTCACGTTGGTGCTGATAGAAATCTTCAGGATTGTAGGTTCCCTATCCAATACGTGATCAGACCCCAGACAGACGAACACAGAGATTTCAGAGGTTACGCAGGNAGAATTGCCTCAGGCGTTTTTAAAAAAGGCGATGAAGTTGTAGCTCTACCTAGTGGACGATCAACTAAGATTAAAGAAATCACTCTTGGTGAGGATGAGCTAGACCTTGCCTTTCCTCCACTTAGTGTTGTGATGACTCTGGAAGATGATATTGATCTTAGCCGCGGAGAAATGTTGGTGAGAAAAAACAACCAACCCCAAATGCTTAGCGAAGTCGATGCAAAGATTTGTTGGCTAGATTCAAGACCACTAAATCCTTCGGCTAGACTCATCATCAGACACATGTCTCACGAGGTGAGGGCCAAAATTTCCGAAGTGCTTTACCGCATCGACATCAACACCCTCCACAGAGATGAGGAGAATAGAGATATAGCGATGAATGATATTGCAAGAGTGAGAATTAAGACAGCTTCTCCAATACTTTCTGATCCATATCGCACTAATCGTACTACTGGTGCGTTTATCTTAGTGGATCCGAGCACGCATGCTACTATTGCTGCCGGAGTTATTGGATGATCAAAAGACTAAGAAAAATACTTATAATTTTAGGTCTGTTTGGATTCACTCTTTCAGGGCAAGCCCAAACAGAAAAATCTGCACCTAAGGAACGAGTAAAGATCCTTGCCGCGAAAACCATTGAGCGAGACCCTCTAATTTCTGCATCCAGTAGACTGCTTGGTAATGTAAAGCTGGGATTCGGTGATGCAGTACTCAATTGTGATAGTGCTTACAGATTCGATGATGGAAGATTCGAAGTGTTCAGCAACATTAAAGTTGTAAACGAACCAAGCACTACTCTTTTAGCTGAATATGCCATCCTCAATCCAGAAACCCAAACCATTACTGTTCGTGAAGATGTCCAATTCCTGCATGAGGATATGAGTATTACATGCCCTGAACTCATCTACGATATTGAGCACAAACTAGTGAACTACTACCAACGAGCTAAATTTATTAATGGGCCCAAAACTCTTGAAAGTAATCTTGGCACATACAATTCTAGATCTGGAAAATTATATGCAGGTGGGAATGTAATTGTAGAAGAAGGGACAGACTTTATAGCATCTGATTCGATAGCTATTGACAAAGAGGATAAGTACCTAAGTATATATCAAAAAACTCATATGGACATTGGGGGAGCACAAATAGATTGTGAGAGAGGTGAATTTGACGGCGACAGTGAAGCAGGTTGGTTTGCTGGCAACGCAAGCATTTATGACAAACAGGGATTCCTTGCAGGAGATAGTATTATTGTAGACCAAAAAGAAAGAAAAGGTACAGCTTGGGGAAATGTCATAGTAAGAGATTCAACTAATACTCTTACTGTCACTGGCACTTATGCAAACAGAACAGACGAAATTGAGATTATTCACGGTGACACCCTCAAACCGGCGATTGCTACTAATATAGAAAAAGATGATACATTGATTTTGGAAGCAAGGAGGTTACGCAAGAGTGAGGATTGGATTTTTGCAATAAAATATGTTGAGTTCGAGCAGGGAGCATTTTCTGGCAATGGAGATTCGCTAAGTTGGAATCTTGATGCTGACGAGGTTTGGCTTTTAGGAAACCCTGCCGTTAGATCTGAAGAAGAAGAATTAACTGGAGATAGTGTTAAGATGACAGTGATCGACAATAAGCCTTCGATCTTATCCCTTCTTGGAAATGCAAAAGTGTTGAGCTACACTAATGACACTTTACAAAACCAAATGATGGGAAAAACACTTGATNCCAAATTCTCAGGTGGAGATATATACCAAATAGACATTAAAGGAAATGGAAATATCATTTACTACACCATAGATGATGCAGGTAGTGCGAGCATAAATGAGGCAACTTGCTCACAAATTAAAATGCTATTNCGAAACAGTGAAGTCGACTCAATCATCCTATTAAATTCGCCAGAGGGCAGCTTAAAAAAGCTGAATTAAGAGTATAGAGGAAACTTATTCATGTGTTCCATCACTGCTCCACCTATTCTTTCTAAAGTAGCTTCGTCATTTCGATTGCAAATTGCCTCATCTATCCATTCTACAAGCTGAAGCATATCACTTTCTACGAGCCCTCTAGTCGTTACTGCTGGAGTACCAACTCGCATACCTGATGTTACAAATGGAGAGCGCGTATCAAACGGAACCATATTTTTATTAACAGTAATTTCTGCTTTCCCAAGAGCAAGCTCAGCATCCTTTCCAGTGATGTCTTTATTGCGAAGATCAATTAGCATTAGGTGGTTATCAGTTCCACCACTGATGAGATTGTATCCTTTAGCTACAAACGCCTCAGCCATGGCTTGGGAATTGAAAATAATCTGCTTGCAGTAATTCTTATATGCTGGCTGAAGAGCTTCACCAAACGCCACAGCTTTTCCAGCTATTACGTGCTCAAGCGGACCTCCTTGCATTCCTGGGAATACCCCTGAATCTAGAATAGAAGTAAATGATCTTACAGCTCCCTTCATTGTGGTTTTACCCCAAGGGTTTGGGAAATCCTTACCAACCATAATTACTCCTCCTCTTGGACCCCTCAAAGTTTTGTGAGTTGTCGTGGTTACTACGTGGCAATGTGGAAGTGGATCGCGTAATAGTTTTGCAGCAATTAAACCAGCAGGGTGACTTACATCGGCTAGCAGTATCGCTCCAACACTATCTGCAATTTCCCGGAAGCGAGCGTAATCCCAATCTCGAGCATAAGCAGATGCTCCGCAAATTAACATTTGGGGTTTTTCTCTCTCTGCAATCTCCGCAACCTTATCCATATTAACTCTTCCCGTTTCCTCTTCAACGCCGTAAAAAACTGGTTTATACAATTTACCCGAGTAGTTTACTGGAGAACCGTGAGTAAGATGCCCTCCATGACTTAGGTCAAAGCCCAAAATCTTATCCCCAGGATTCAAACAAGCCAACATTACTGCTGAATTTGCCGAAGCCCCTGAGTGAGGTTGAACATTCGCCCACTCTGCTCCAAATAATTCGCAAAGTCTGTCAATCGCAAGCTGTTCCACCTCATCTACAAACTTACATCCGCCGTAATATCTCTTACGAGGAAGGCCCTCAGCATACTTATTTGTAAGTATTGAACCCTGAGCATCCATTACAGATTGAGAAGTAAAATTCTCCGATGCTATGAGCTCTGCTCCTTCTAATTGACGCTTATGCTCAAAATCTATAAGATCAGCGATTTGAGAGTCAGATTTGCTTAGTGACATGGATTAAAATTATGGTCATCAAAGGTACATTATCACCACTTACTTTTAACTTTATGAAGAAAAAATTTGGGCCTAATATATATGCCAAACTCATCTCAAAAATACACCAACAGATTAGCTGATTCTTCTAGTCCTTACCTGGTCCAGCATGCTCATAATCCAGTTGATTGGATGCCTTGGTGCGACGAGGCTTTTGACATAGCTCGCGAGCAAGGTAAGTTAATATTTGTTAGCATTGGCTATAGCGCATGCCATTGGTGCCACGTCATGAATCACCAAACTTTTGAGGACGAGGAGGCAGCAGAATTTATTAATGAACATTTTATTTCTATAAAAGTTGATAGAGAAGAACGCCCAGATGTTGATGCAGTATATATGCACGCAGTCCAAATCATGACAGGAAGAGGTGGATGGCCTTTAAACTGCATCGCACTACCAGATGGGAAACCCATATTTGGTGGAACTTATTTTGCTAAGGACAACTTCTTAGAAAGGCTCGAGAAATTGGTGCTACTAAAAAACACCCAGCCCAAAAAAATCGAAGAATACGCTTTTAGACTTCAACAAAGTGTTGCCTCTTCCGATCTTATTTCTGCGCCAAGAGAATTCACCTACAAAGACGCTGCTGGCGGCCCTTGGCCCGATGATCTTTGTAACAAATATTTGATCTCAATCAAAGAGCAGGTAGATGGTTGGAGAGAGAGTTGGGATAAGGAGTTTGGCCTTAATTGTGGTGCGCCAAAATTTCCCCTACCTACGAACTTAGACTTCCTTCTGCATTTTAGCTCTGCTGTAGGAGATAAAGATGCCTTAGCACAAACCCAACTATCCCTAGACGCAATGTCTAGAGGTGGTATTTACGATCAAATAGGCGGGGGNTTTTCCAGATACAGCGTAGACTCAGAATGGAAGATTCCGCATTTTGAAAAGATGCTCTACGATAACGCACTGCTTATATCGACATACTCTAATGCATTTCGGGTTTGGAAAAAGTCAAACTACAAGAAATTGGTTTTCGAAACAATTGATTTTCTTGAAAGGGAATTAAGCGATTCAAGGGGAGGATTTTATTCAGCTCTTGATGCAGACTCAGAAGGCGTTGAGGGCAAGTACTATGTTTGGTCAAGTTCCGAGTTGAGAAACATTCTTTCAACGGAGGATTTTGATTTCGTTTCCTACGTGTTTGAAATTGATAAAAAATCATGTTGGGAAGACGGGAACAATGTGTTGATGAAATGGCAGAGTGATGAAGATTTGGCAAAGGATTTGGGTTTAAGTCAAGATGAATTCAATGCAAGACTTCAAAGTGTAAAATCTCAACTCTTAAAAGTTAGAGAGAGGCGAATAAAACCTGGCCTTGACGACAAAATTCTAACATCTTGGAATGCGTTAACCGTGTCTGGACTTTGCACCGCATACAAGACTTTCAAAGAGCCCAAACACCTCGAACAAGCCATCAAAGCCCAGAACTTCATACTTGAAAATGCAGTTTCTGAAGACGGTGGTTTGTACCATAGTTATCACTCTAAAACTGGTCATACGATAACTGGATTTTTAGAAGACTACGCATTTACAATAAAAGCTTGCATTGACCTCTATGAAGTAACGTTTGATTCGGGCTGGTTGTACAAAGCCCAAGACCTACTCAACTATAGTTTTGACAAATACTATGACGTTAACTTGGGAACATTTTGGTTTACATCTTCTAATTCCTCAGAGCTTTTTGCAAGGAAGCAAGAGAATGATGATGGCGTAATTCCTGCATCAAATTCAACTATGGCAATGAACCTATTCAAACTTGGGAGGTACTTCTCTAGATTTGATTGGGTTAGTAGGTCGGACAGAATGCTTGTGGCTACTTGGGAAGAATGTCTGAACATAAGGAGAGCTACAAATTGGGGCCAAATTCTTCTCTGGAGATCCTACCCATTTTATGAAGTTGTAATTAAAGCAAAGGATGAAAATGAATTGGGCTTGACTCGTCAAGATTTTGACGAAATATTTTTGCCTCAAATATTAATTTCCGGTGGCACTTTCAAATCATCATTCCCAAAAATTTTAGAGGGAAAATCTTGCGTAAATAATCATGAAAAAAGTTTGCAAATTTTTGTCTGTAAAGAAGGGGCTTGTTCGACTCCTTTTGATACAACAATTGATGCACTAAAAGAGCTAAATTTGAAGAAGTGAATTTCATCAAGTACATAATTCTTTTAGGTGCTTTGGGTATGAGTTTAACCTCCCAAGCCCAAATCGATGAAAAACCATCTTTGATTGAACGGTTTAAAAAAAAGAGGGCGAAAAGAAAGGCAAAAAAGCAAGCAAAAATTGCATACAAGGAGTGGGAAAAAAATTATAAGCAACGACAGCGAGATCACTATGAGATGCAAGATAGTAGAACCAAAAAAAAAATGCTAGATGGCCAAAAACAAGCTCGACGTCAGGCAAGTGGCAGAAACCACTCATGGTGGAGTCGTATGAGAACCCGCTTATAACCTGATATTTAAGTGAATTTTCACATTCTTTCACAAAGGGTGAAAATGGGTTATATTTACGCCTTCTATAGAAACGCCTGAAAAACACCTGTTAATGAAAGGTTTTATATCATTTTTTGCAGCAGTACTT
>PBEE01000008.1:0-15224 GCA_002717605.1 Crocinitomicaceae bacterium
CGGGGGCGCAAAGTTAGTAACTTTGACCAACTTTAAGATTGACCATGAAGGTATCGTACAGAAAGATTAAAGAATTTTTACCTACAAGTGTTTCAGCTACTGATGCAGCTGCTGTTTTAACAGCAACTGGGCTAGAAATTGAAAAGGTTGAAACCGTTGAAGATATTCCAGGAGGACTGAAAGGATTAGTAGTTGGGAAAATTACTGATTGTGAACAACACCCTAATGCTGACCGGCTTAGAGTTTGCAAAGTTGATGTTGGCGACGAAACTTTAAACATTGTTTGTGGAGCACCCAACGCAGCAAAAGGACTTAATGTCATAGTAGCAAAACCTGGCACATGGATTTATCCCATAAGTGGAAAACCTATAAAAATTAAAAAAGGTAAAATTAGAGGCGAAATAAGTAATGGTATGCTATNTGGTCCTGATGAAGTGGGTTTAGGTGAGGATACCGGAGGCATAATGGAATTAGAGCCAAATCTTAAAGAAGGTTCATTAGTAAGTGACGCATTTAACATAGGTACAGATGAAGTTCTAGAAATCGGACTTACGCCAAACCGCAATGACGCTATGGGCCATTACGGAGTAGCAAGAGATTTGAGGGCAGGATTAATCCACGGAACGGTGAATGAAGTTTTAGAAAAAAGTTTAGAAGCAGTCATCGTTCCTGAAGGTGCAGATATCGATTTCAATAATGGTTTTGAATCTCTTAAGTCAAAAGTTGATGCAGTAGATTTAGCTACAAAGTATGCGTTGGTGGGGATCGATGGAGTGAAGATTGGACCTTCTCCAAACCACGTTCAACAGTTTTTAAAAGCAATTGGGGTAGCCCCTATCAACAATGTAGTAGATGCTACAAACTATGTTCTTCACGAATTAGGACAACCTCTACACGCTTTCGACTACAACAAAATTGGCGGAGAAGAAGTTGTTGTTAGACTAGCTAAAAAGGGAGAAAAGATTACAACACTTGATAATGTAGAAAGAAACCTACATACTTCAGACTTAGTCATTGCCGATACAAATAATGCGATGTGTATTGCTGGAGTATTTGGTAGTTCAGAACACGGAGTTAGCGACAGTACAACCAAGATTCTTATAGAATCAGCATACTTCAATCCAATATCAATTAGAAAAACAGCAAAAAGACATGGCCTTTCTACTGATGCTTCTTTCAGGTTCGAAAGACATGTCGACCCCAATTTAGTTGAGGAAGCAGCTAAAAGAGTCAGCCAATTAATTATGGATTGGGCTGGTGGAGAAATCTTTGGAGCAACTCATACTGTAAGCAACAACTTGGTAGAAGGCGCAAAAGTTGAAATGGATTGGGGGATGATGGATAGAGTTATTGGAGAATCTATAGATAGAGGTAGAGTAGCGTCCATTTTGAACTCACTTGATATTGAGATTATATCACAAACTAAAACTACACTATCGGTAAAAGTTCCTGCCTATAGGTCTGATGTAACTAGGCCCGCAGATGTTATAGAAGAAATTTTAAGGATTCACGGATTCAATCAAATTGATATTCCTACAAGAATTTCTAGTACTGTAGAAATCCCGCAAAAACCAAATAAAGAGGATTTAATTTTTGGTTGGGCTTCAACTCTAGTTGCAAGAGGGTTTAATGAAATCATGTCAAATTCACTTACAAAGGCGTCGTATGCTAAAAGTGTAAATGACAGAGATTTAAACCCTAAAGCTGTTATTGAAATACTTAATCCCCTGAGCAGTGACTTAGGAGTGATGAGACAGAGCTTAGTCTTTCAAGGAATAGAAGCCATTGCTAGAAATAGAAACCACAAGGTTGCTGACTTAAGGCTNTTTGAATTTGGAANNACNTATATGAAAAAGNCTGATGGCTATTCTGAAACNGAACACNTAAGTCTTTTTGTTAGTGGCAATAAGACTATAGAAAACTGGNACAGTGCAGGTGAAAGCAGTGATTTGTTTACAGTTAAAGAGTCGGTTTGGGCTATTTTATCGCAAGTAGGAATTGCTGATAAAGTAAAAGAGAGAATTGATGATGGAGGCATCCTTATTGAAGGTAGTGAAATTCTACTTGGAGAAAAGAGTATTGGAAGATTTGGTAAAGTTCATCCTGANTTAGTCCAAATATGTGGGATGTCTGGTGATGTGTTTTGGGCGGATCTTCTTGTAAAGCCACTTATTAAATCTAGAAAGAAGCGAAAAGTTGCTACATATGACCTTCCTAAATTCCCATCAGTAAGAAGAGACCTCAGTCTTGTAATTGATAAGGGGGTAACTTTTGAAGAAATAAAAACAGCTGCTTTAAATGCTGAGAGGAAACTTTTAAAAGAAATTAATCTATTTGATGTTTACGAAGGTAATAAGCTCGCAGCTGGCAAGGTTAGTTATGCAATAAGCTTGATCTTACAGGATGTAAACTCAACTCTTACTGATAAGAAAATTGATAGAAGTGTAGCAAAAATTCTTGAATCGATAAGCGAAAAAACTGGGGCAATTCTTAGGTAAAAGTTAATGAATAAGCCTATTTTAACTCCTCCAGTCCAAAGAGTTCATTTGGTATATTTCTTTACAAGAATACTTGTAAAACAAGGAACAAAAAGATTTCATAGAACAGATGTCATCACTGGTTTAGACAATTTTCCAGATAAAAAGACCCCAATGATCTTGGTGGGGAACCATCAAAACGGCATGATGGATCCACTAAATATTTGTGGGCAAAGTTCAAGGCAGTTTCATTGGTTAACTAGGGCAGATGTATTTTGGAATCCAATATTTAGAAAAATTTTATTCTGGTTCAATCAAATGCCCATATACAGGCAGAGAGACCGGCTTTCTGATGCAAGAGAGAGAAATGAAATAATTTGGAATAACTGCCTTGACCGTTTAGAAATAGGTGCTGCCATGGCATTGTTTCCAGAAGGCAACCATAACCCTCAAAAAACTCTGAGGCCACTTAAAANAGGCGTATCAGACCTACTTGGAAGGGCGTANTCAAGGCATGAAAGTTTAGAAAGATTGCAACTCATTCCCTTTGGCCAAGACTACGAACACTATCCAACTTATAGGAGAAGGTTAGCCCTTAGAGCTGGAAAGCCAATTGAGTGGGTAGATCTTTACAATAAGAAAACTGGCGCCATTGATTACGTTAGTCTTAACGAAAGAATTACCGACGCCTTTAGGAAGTTAACCATAGACATTCAACCATCTTCAGAATACAATTTGCTCGAGCCATATGTTAGAGCTCTTAGGCCTACTGAAAAAGTGGGTAAGGATTGGGAGTTTATCCTTAATGAGCTTGATAGAATCAAAACATCTGCTAAAAACGATTCTTGGCTGGACAATGCTAGGAAAAGTTTTGAAAAATTACAGCAAGCAGGTTTTGAAAATTCTAATCGAGTGGAGGCCTGGGGCCAAACCTCAAAAGATTCAAGGAGAAAAAACTATCTAACTCTACTTCTAAAACCTATAGGATGGATAGCACAGCTACCAACTGCCCTTCAGCATTTTGTACTTAACAAAAAGGGAGATAAAGTAAAGAAGGTAGAATTTAGAAGCACGTTTAAAATTGGACCTGCAATGTTCATTTTCCCTATTACATGGATTGTATTCGGTTCAATCTGCGGGTACTTTCTTTCTAAATACGAGATTGCACCATTTTGGGTTGGGTTAGTTGGATTTTACATTTGGGCTAATTGGGGAAACATCCTTTACGGTAAGCTTACAGATTTTTATAACGATTACGAGGATGCAGTTGAAGGCCAAGAGTTTTGGTCTAGTGATAAAATGAGTAACTTTAGGGAAGCTTGGACTAATTACATTGACGCAATCAAATCATGACGTACGTAATTCAAGGAATTCAGCACGTAGGAATAGCGGTGTCTGATATGGACAAAAGTTTAAAGCTTTACCGAAAGCTTTTTGGGCTTGACATCCCCTTTTTTGATGCAGTTGCTGCTGCTCCATTAATGGATTCTCACTGTGGTGGAGAGACTATTACAAAAAGAGCTAGTATGGTACTTAATCACCAAGGAGGGTGTTCAGTAGAGGTGATATCGCCAACATCATTTACGCCTAAAGGTCCTGTGTTTGATTTGGCAATTGGTGACCTAGGTATAGGTTGCACAACTGTAAAAACTCCAGACATTAGGAAGATGCATGAACACGCAAGAGAAATTCTTGGCGACTTATGTGATGAAGAATTAGTAATTGATCCACTGGGTAGATTGACGTTCTACCTTAGAGATTACGACAACAACTTATTCCAAATTTTGGAATCAGATAAATGGTTTACAAATCATGGACACCCTTCAGGCGGGATTATGGGGTGTACAATTGGCGTTAGTAATATGGAAGAGAGTTTCAAACTCTACTGCAACATATTGGGATACGATAAAGTTCTATTAGATGAGAGTGGATCTTTTGAAGATTGGGGGCATATACAAGGAGGTGACGAGAATTATCGCAGGGTGATTTTAGCCCAAACCAAACCAGGCACTGGAGGTTTCGCCGCTGTCATGGGAGAAACTACGATTGAACTAGTTCAAGCATTAGACAGAAAGGGAAGATTCATCTTTGAGGATAGGATTTGGGCAGATACAGGAATTGCTCATTTGGGATTTGATATAAGAGGAATGAATGAATTGGGTGAGGAGTTGGATAAACAAGGGTTTGGGTTTAGGTGCGATACAAATGATGCATTAAGTATGGGAGATCACACTTCTGTTCATTGCACTTATATAGACGACCCAGATGAATGTTGGTTGGAGTTAATTGAAGTGCACAAAATTCCAATTCTAGAAAAATTAGGCTTGTTCTTGAATGTTCAAAAGCGCGATCCACAGAGACCTTTGCCAAAGTGGATGCTATACGCACTCAAGTTCAACAGAATTAAAGATTAAGATGTCTTCTAAAAAAATTCTCCTTGTAGATGACGAAAGTGATATCCTAGATTTCCTTTCTTACAATCTTAGATCAGCAGATTACNNTGTAAAANTTGCTAGTAATGGNGANGAGGGCATCGCTNTAGCAAATGAATACGAGCCAGATTTAATCCTGCTCGATATGATGATGCCAGAAATGGACGGCATTGAGACTTGTGAGAAAATTAGAGAAANTGAAAAGCTAAAGGGAGTTCTTATTGCATTTCTNACTGCTCGTGGAGAAGACTANAGTNAGATTGCTGGATTTGAAGCTGGNGCAGATGATTATATCCAAAAGCCCATCAAGCCCAAAGTTTTAGTCAGCAGAGTNAAAGCNCTTCTTAAGAGAGGTGGTATTAAAAATGAAGAAGNTGTTGGNNCAATCATTAAATCGGGAAGAGTTGAAATCAACACCANGCATCACAGCGTCANGTTTGAAGGTTCAGACGTTGTTCTTCCTNGAAAGGAATTCAAACTTTTGACCCTTCTNTGTTCANATCCTGGAGCAGTNCATACAAGGGAAGAAATCATGGATAAGATTTGGGGTGCCGAGGTTGTTGTTGGTGATAGAACCATTGACGTTCACATCCGTAAGCTCAGAGAGAAACTNGATGAGAATTCAATTAAAACTGTAAAAGGAGTAGGATANAAATTCCTTGGTTAANATGAATAACCNTACGCCCAAACAAATCGCACGNCGNTCTGCTATTAAGCTAGGCNTAATTAGTGTGGTTACATCTCTTTTGATNTTGTTTGCTGTGCANGCNTTGCACTACTGGTTTTATGCTTTAGCCTNAGGNGTATTAATTGAAGAGATTAGCTNCTTTGTNATTTACCATGCAGTTGAGGANTTTATAAACCAAAGAATTAANGTNCTTTACAAGACNATTAGTAAAATGAAGGGAAGTGGCGACCCNCATATTAATATGGATGANGATGTAATTGGTAAGGTAAACCAAGACGTTATGGATTGGGCNTCAGAGCAGATTNAAGAGNTNACTCTGCTTAGGGAAACTGATTCTTTTAGAAAGGACTTTATTGGNAACCTNGCTCACGAATTGAAGACNCCNCTTTTCAATATTCAAGGATTTATAATGACCTTGATTGAAGGCGGTNCTGACGACCCAGAGATTAGAGATANGTTTCTTCGAAAGGCCGAAAAAAACATNGATAGGATGACTGGNCTTCTTGAGGATTTAGACAGTATCTACAAAATTGAATCAGGAGGNATGANTCTTGACCCCCACCCTACTAATATTGTAGAACTCTGCAGAGATATCGTAGATAGTCTCCACAAAAAAGCAGATAANTCAAACATTACTCTAAGCGTTTCAGACCAAGAAGAATTCACAGTCATTTGCGATGTNAATAAAATTGANCAAGTCNTNAGTAANCTACTTGTAAANTCNATCAACTANGGAAATGATGGTGGNCACACTAGAGTTAAATTCTTCGANATGGGCGAGAAAGTCCTTATTGAAGTNAGTGACGATGGTATTGGAATNAANAAGAAAGACCTNATGAGAATCTATGAAAGGTTTTANAGAGTGGATAAGAGTAGGTCTAGAAATGCTGGAGGATCAGGTCTAGGNCTAGCTATTGTTAANCATATTATTGAGTCCCATGGCCAAAANATNCACGTAAGATCNACCTANGGACAGGGNACAACNTTTAGTTTCACTTTGCAGAAAGNCTNANCAANANGTGNATAACTTAACCTAGTCTTAACGTTAGNTTAACATTGCTGNTNAANANTGTTNGNAANTTTNNTNCANATNTNAANACAAAATTTTAATTATGGAAAAAGNANNANAAACAATCGATCTTTCTGCAGTAGTATACNTAGCGCTAATGATTAGCGTATTCTACCTAGCTCTTTAANCACNNNACTTTCTAATCAAATTNANCTAAGATGAAAAAGTTGTTTANAGCTTTTGGCTACCCAGAAGTTGTGTGGTTGCCAAAGAGNGAACAANCATTNTTAGGGTTTATTTCTATCGCTTTCTTNCTTGCAATGTTTGCAACNCCGTATCCNCAAGTGGCTATGTGGGTTGGNTTTTTATTTGCNGCATATGCAGCAATAGCAAACGACTCTATCCAAACTATNGGAACATTCATCGCATCAAACCAAGACAAAAAATGGTGGGTGCTTTGGATATTTATTGGCGGAATATTCTGCCTTACAATGCTTTACAGTTGGTTAACACTCGGAGGAGATGTGAGCCATGGCCGTCTAGCGGCAAAGGGATTTGAGGTTGCCCCTACTGAATTCCACTTCTTACAAGTTGCGGCTCCAATTTTCCTTCTCATACTTACAAGACTTAGAATGCCTGTATCTACTACATTCATTCTACTTACTTCATTTGCTGCAAGCACAAACGCAGTAGGTAAAGTACTAGCGAAGAGTATGAGCGGATACGTACTTGCTTTTGGACTTGGCTTGTTCTTCTTTATGATTGTTGCTAAGGCATCAAAGAAATACTTTGTGGGCACTGCAAAGCCATGGTGGACTGTTGCACAATGGATCACTTCTGGTTCGCTTTGGGCGGTTTGGCTTACACAGGACGCAGCAAATATTGCTGTATACCTTCCACGTAGCCTAAGCTTCCCTGAATTCTTTGCATTTATATCTGTAGTTACTATTGGCTTAGGAATTCTCCTTTACACTAAGGGAGGTCGAATCCAAAAGATTGTAACTGAGAAGTCTGTTGTAACAGATGTGCGTTTTGCAACACTAATTGACCTAATCTACTGTGTAATTCTTTTCTACTTCAAGTTGCACTCTAAAGTTCCAATGAGCACTACATGGGTATTCATCGGTCTTCTTGCTGGTCGTGAACTTGGAATGTCAATTATGAAGACAGGAACACACACAGTTTTAGGCGGCCTTAAGCTTGCTCTTAAAGACGTTACATACGCTCTGATTGGACTTACAGTATCAATTGCAATTGCAGTTGGGGTCAACGACAATCTAACTTTTACAGCAGTTGTTACCGAAATACCAGATGCATTTGCAAGTGGTATAGTTAAGTTCTTTTCAAAACTAGGATTGTAATTTAAAATGAAACAAATAAAATTTTCACTAGTAATATCTTTATTACTGGTGTCAACTGTTGCGCTTGGACAACAGAAAGTAGAAAGTAAATTTGGCAAGGGAGTGTACGTCGTAGCTAACGACTCAAGCTTCTCAATGAAGTTCAACGCNAGAGTTCAGAGTCTTCTTCAATTCGAGGTTCCCGCTGGTTCTGAGATCAGAAGTTCTGAGAATTTAATGGACGACATGACTTCTAACTGGTTAATTCGTCGTTCAAGATTAAAGTTCTCTGGATTTGCCTACTCTCCAAAGATTAAGTACAAGATTGAGCTTGGTCTTTCTAACCGCGACCATGGTGGTGAAAATATCCATACTAACAATACGTCTAACTTAATTTTAGATGCATTTGTTCGTTGGAACTTCTACAAGAANATGGAAGTTTGGATAGGCCAAACTAAGCTCCCAGGCAACCGTGAGCGTGTAATATCATCTCAAAAGCTACAGTTCGTTGACCGTTCTCTAGTAAACTCACGTTATAACATCGACCGTGATATGGGAATCCAATTCCGCAACAAGTTCAACATCGGATCAATCGCTACTCGTCAAGCTCTTGCTATTTCTCAAGGAGAGGGTAGAAATAGAACTAACAAAAAGGATCCAAACCCTGCAAATGGGTTTGAGTATACTGGACGTGTTGAAGTTTTACCATTTGGCGACTTCACAGGAAAAGGTGATTACTTCAGTTCTGATTTGAAGCGTGAAGAGACTCCAAAGCTTTCTATTGGTGTTACATATGACGTAAACCAAAACGCAGCACGTGAAGGAGGTAACCTGGGTAGTTACTTAGAGACAGTAGATGAGGATGGTAAAACCATTGTTGATCACGAAAATCTAGCAACTCTTAACACTATTCTTGGGGATGTAATGTTCAAGTACAAAGGATTCTCATTACTTGGTGAATTTGCTAATAAGACTATGAGTAGGGAAAGAAGTTATGATCCAGATCCAGAATATGAACTGAATGATATTGGTGAAGTAATTGATTCTACATACAACATTTATAACAACTACTACACTGGTTCAGGACTTACTCTTCAAGCTGGATACCTATTTAAGAATAATCTTGAGCCAGCAATTAGATACACAACGATTGCACCAGAATTACTAACTGGTGATATCGCGCAGGAAAGTAGAGACCTCCAAGAAATGATCACATTTGGTCTTTCTAAATATGTTGTGGGTCACAGTCTGAAGATTCAAACTGACTTCAGCATCATTAATGAANCTGATCAGTTTACAGATGTTTCATCTAAAGAATACATGTTCCGCTTCCAAGTGGAGGTGGCATTCTAAAAAACATATAGGGTTTTGAAAGACGCCGAATGCTTAAAAGTGTTAGGCGTTTTTTTATCCTTGAATCATACCAGACCCAGCAGAGTTAACAAATGGGTTTGTCGCCTTTTCCTTCCGAATTGTAGTTGAAGGTCCGTGACCTGGATGAACTTCAAAATTATCGGGCAGAGTGTAGAGTTGTTCCTTTATAGACTTAGCTAAAGTAGATGCATCTCCACCTGGTAAATCAGTCCTACCTACACTTCCATTAAAAAGAACATCTCCACCGATTACGAAGCTGTATTCATGGCAAACAAACACTACGTGACCTAGACAATGGCCAGGTGCTAATCTTATTTCTAGGTCATAATTGCCAGAAGAAATGATTGAGCCCTGCCCTTCTAATGGAACTCCCCTTGATGGCAACGTATCCATATGTATACCGTAAACATGAGCTGACTTTTCAGCCATATCCCAAGTCGGAATATCCAGGTCGTGTAACCTTGGAAGTAGTCCGTATTTTTGAGCAATCCAGTTTGCACCTAGGACATGATCAATGTGGGCATGGGTTAATAAACATTCAACTAGCTTTAAACCCCTACTCTGAAGAAAAGAATCAAAATCTTCTCTCTCATCAGAACTACTCATTCCAGGGTCGAATACCGTTGCCTCTCCATTACCGTGATCGAGCAAATACGTATTCTCGCTAAACACATTAAAAGTGAAAGTGTGTAGATCGTTCATCATTTTGAGATTATGGGCGTAATTTCGAATAGAATGCTCTCTATTCGTACAATATTACCAAAGTTATTTTCTATTGCGCTTGCAATTAGTTTGTGCTGGAGTATAAACGCTCAATTCCACGATGGACTTTTGGTAGAATATGGGAAAAATCGAGTACAGTACAGAAATTTTGAATGGCAGTATCACACTCAAGGCGAATTTGAGATATACTACTACCAAGGTGGCAAGGCTTTAGCTGGAGATATAGCTTCAGTTGTTGCCAATGCTCGTAAGGAGTTATTGCAATACTTCGGAAACAATCTTGATGGGCCTATTCAAATTTTGGTCTACAACAATCAAGTAGAATTCAAGCAATCAAACATTGGTTTATTTCAGCCTGAAGACGAGGGAAATAATATAGGAGGTAATGCGAAACTTGTAGGAAATAAACTCTTCATTTACGGTCGAGGAGATAGAAAAGAAATGGAGAGGGATTTGTTAGAAGGATTGGCTAGGATTTCTCTAAACCAAATACTTTACAAAGCCAGTTGGCAAGAGGCTTTAAGAAATTCTAGTATACTTCAAGTTCCAGATTGGTTTAAAGAAGGTTTAGTCAGATACATAAGCGATCCAATATCAGCAGAGTCAAAGGCATATGTTTATGATGCTGGAAAAACTGGTGACCTAGGTTGGATAGAAAGGACAGCTGGTGAAAAAGCGGGTAGATGGGGACAAGCGGTTTGGTCTTATGTGTCAGATATATGTGGGAAACAGGCAATAGCGAATGTGCTTTATATGGTTAGAGTGAGTAGCAGTATTGAAGATGGATTCCGTTTTTCTACTGGCCTGGAGTTAGACGAATTAATGCAAGAAGTCCTCTCATATTCTAACAGGCTGTCTTCTTCAAAATATATGTCTAAAATCAATACACTTGAAGATGAATTAAATAAATTTGAATACAATTATTATAGCGTTTCGCCTGATGGAAACACTATTGCTTATATCACAAATATTAGAGGTCAGCTAACGATTCGAACAAAGAATAAAACCACTGGTGATGTAAAAAAGAGAGCAATTCATGGTAAGAAACTAAGCCAAGTCGGTGAGGGGGAAAACCTTCACATAGCGTGGCATCCAAATTCGAATCAGCTCAGCTACGTGATTAATGAAAAGGGAGAGCCACAATTAATTACTATCAGATTAGACGAGAAAGGATTTGTACAAAAGACGTTATTTAGGATTGACGGAGTTCTTTCTCTAGACTACTCACCAAATGGAAGGAATATCGTTTTTTCTGGTCTTAGAGATGGTCGTTCTGATTTGTACTTGTATCGGGTTGTGGGAAATATTCAGGAGCCTCTTTGGATTGATAAATACGACGACCTGGACCCTCGCTTTACAAACGGTGGAAACTCAATAATTTTTGCTTCTAACAGACCTGATGATACTCTCAGGAATGAAACCAATTACGAGCCCTTTAAAAAAGAGTTGGATCTTTATTTGGCACATCTAAATAAAGACCAAATTCAAATAGAAAGGCTNGTAAAGACTCCTCTAGTAGACGAAAGACAACCTATACCTCTTTCCGAAGACGACTTTATCTATTTAGCTGAAAAGCCTTCAGGTATGCAAGATTTGATGTGGGGATGGAAGGATAGCACAATTTTAAATATTGACACAATCGTTAAGTATAGGTACTATACAGATACTAGGGTGTTGCAAGACTTAACTATTCCTGCTTTGGGTTTAGGATGCGATACAGTTAATGAAAAAATCCATGCTCCAATAATTTTAAATCAGAAGATTTACAACATGGAGGTGGTAGAAATGCCCAAATCCTCAAGTCGTAAAAGTTCAAGTCTCAGCGACCATTTAAGTATAAAGGCTTTAAACAATGACTTTATAGCTCCAGACTGGTCGTTAAAGCTGAGCCCAACGCAGGTAGATATTAGGAATTATACTTTTGAAGGAGAGAAGAGGGGAAAGGAATCTGAAACTAAACCTCAACCTGTTAAAGAGAATACTACAGAAACAAAGCGCAAGGGGAGTAACGTGAAAATAATGCCTTCTAACTATAGATTAAACTTCACGTTGGATAAAATGCAGACGCAAGTAAGCAATGCGTTTGGATCTCAGTTCTACACCCCTTACGATGGGAACATCAATGTGAATCCAGGAATTGGAAATGCAACAGAGATTAGGTTGAGTGACCTGTTTGAGGATAGGCATATCATTGCTGGCTTTAACATTCCAGCAAACTTGAGCAATAGTTTGCTCGGTCTTGCCTATTACAATTTAGAAGCCCAAACCGACAAGATGTTCAGTATCCAAAGACAGGGTACTATTAGCTTCGATGCTGAAAATTATACTCTCATAGAAACGACATCATTGTTCTCAAAATACAGGCTCACATTCCCACTTGACGAAGTGAGAAGCATAAGAGCTTCTGTTGGCTTGAGAGTAGATAGACACGTTCCTCAGGGAACAGAAATGAACACTCTAACCCAACCTATTGAATACGCTGAACAGTTTGGTGGAGAGCTAGNGTACGTATATGATGATTCTAGAATACTAGCACTAAACATTAGAGAAGGTACTAGAGCTAAANTTTGGTCTGAGTACTACATAGACAAAGAANGTCTGAGTTTTGGGACATTAGGGTTTGACGCAAGGAAATACATTAGGCTTTATTCAAATAGCATCTTTGCAGTAAGAATGGCTGGAGATTGGTCAATAGGAAGCAACAAGCTTCTTCACCTACTTGGTGGAACTGATAATGTCTTGCTCAATTTTGGTAGTATAACTTCAGAAATTGATCCAGATGTTCCATATGCATACCAAGCCCGAATTACTCCACTTAGAGGATTTTCAAATAATGCAAGGAATGGTTCTAATGCATTTGTTATGAATGCAGAATTAAGGATCCCAATTTGGAGTACATTATTTAAGATTCCAGCAAGCAGTGATTTCTTGAGAAATTTCCAAGTTGTTGGATTTGCAGATATCGGTTCAGCTTGGAATGGAATTCACCCGTACTCTGAAGACAATAGTTTTAATACTACAGTTATTGAACAAAACCCTATAACCTTTACTGTCGACAATAACCACGAACCGATTCTATACGATTGGGGTGTTGGGATAAGGTCTAGGTTATTAGGATATTGGGTGTGCGCGGATTTGGCATGGGGAGTGGACAATAAAACTATTCAACCAGCGCGTTTTTCACTAAGTTTAAATTTCGATTTCTAAAGTGGAACTTTCTACTCTATTCATATTACTTCTAATAGGTGTCGTAGCAGGAATTGCCAGCGGCTTTGTGGGTATAGGTGGTGGACTCATAATAGTCCCCGCTCTTATTTATTTCACAGGTCTCGATCAGCACGTAGCCCAAGGCACATCACTAGCCATGATGCTACCNCCAATAGGAATATTAGCTGCNCTNAACTACCATAGCGAGCAAAGCGTAGAGTGGACATATNCCGCCTGCCTTGCAATNACATTTGTAATTGGNGCTTGGCTNGGAAGTAAGTGGTCTNTAAAACTNTCGCCCACAGTAGTNCGACTANTCTTTGCAGCATTTATGTTCTACACTGCATCAATTATGGCGATAAAATCGNTTAAAGAAATTTTNCCTGGAGATGGATCTTAAAGGCNAAATAAAGNATCTAGCATCTANCCTACANCCTCAGCTAATAAGCTGGCGTAGACATCTCCATGCACACCCTGAACTTTCATTCGAGGAGCATGAGACAATGGNATTTATCTCAAATNTCCTCACAGAACTAGGAATCTCACATGAAAAGGGTATTGCAGGTACTGGTGTTGTAGCCACAATCAAAGGTCGCAACCCAAATTCAAGAACTATCGCCCTAAGATCTGATCACGACGCCCTACCCATCATTGAGAAAAACGAAGTCGACTACGCGTCTAAGAATCACGGCAAAATGCACGCGTGCGGGCACGACGTACACACCACATCATTACTCGGTGCCGCTTCAATTCTTGCTTCTACATCGGATCAATGGGACGGAACCATACGCCTCATCTTCCAACCCGGCGAAGAACGGCTACCCGGTGGCGCCTCAATAATGGTAAAAGAAGGAGTGCTCAAAAACCCAGTCCCCTCCCACATCATAGGTCAACATGTTTTCCCAGACCTCCCTGCCGGACATGTAGGAATGAGAGGCGGCATGTACATGGCCTCAGCCGACGAAATCTACCTAACCATTACCGGCAAGGGTGGCCACGCAGCGTTACCAAAAGGACAATGCAATCCCCTTCTCGTCGCCTCTGAAATTCTACTGGCATGCGAGCAATTCATAGAAACAAGGGAAAACACTGAGATAAAAACGGTACTATCGTTTGGCTTTATTGAAGCATTAGGAGCCACCAATGTCATTCCAAATTCTGTCCAGCTAAAAGGCACATTCAGATCGCTTAACGAGGAATGGAGATTCAATGCTCATTCAAAAATCCGAGAAATAGTGGATAGCATATGTGCAAATCGTGGCGCTACAGCTGACCTTGATATTCGAGTTGGATACCCAAGCGTATACAACGACCCAAAATTAACAGAACGTATGTACTATACGGCAATTGAGTATCTAGGTGAGGAAAAAGTACACGAGCTTCCAGAGAGGATGACAGCTGAAGACTTTAGCTTTTACGCACAAAAAATACCAGGATGTTTTTATCGTCTTGGTACTGCTAGCCCTGATGCAGAACACGGCCTTCACGGCCTTCACACTCCACATTTCGACATAGACGAAAGTGCGTTAGAAATAGGCGCTGGTTTAATGGCTTACGGAGCTATAACATGCTAATTAGCCACGTCGCTTAGGAATTTAATCCTTATAAGCCTTAATTCTTCTTCAGAATAGCTATCTTCAAATTCGGCAAGAGCTGCCTCTATGCTTTCGTCGTCTGATTCGCTAAAGAACTCAAATAATTCTTCAACACAATCATCATCCATACTTTCCGCAATACAGTGATCGATATTCACTTTAGTTCCAGCAGCAACAATTTGTTCAATTTCTCCAAGAACTTCCTCAACACTAAGGTTTGTCCTTGATGCTATATCATTGAGGTTCATCTTCCTATCAATTTGTTGGATGATGTTCACCTTATTGCTCGATTTATTTAAGGCTGTTCGAACGAGAAGATCCTCTACCCTTTCAATATTTTCCTCCTCCACGTATTTGGCAATAAGCTCAAGTAATTCCT
>PBEE01000009.1:0-38422 GCA_002717605.1 Crocinitomicaceae bacterium
ATCTTTCCCAGAGGTTAATTCAGTTGATTTAAAGATCCTTTCCTCACTAGGTGCTCTATACACAGGTGAAAATCTGTCATTGAGTGGAATAGTTCAAGTTTCTGACAGGACAATTCCTTGGGTTATTAAATCGATATACAAGGAGGGCGATGGAAGGATGGTTGTCTATGCTGAAATAATTCCTCAATTTTTGAGAATGAGTTTTGAAAGGGTTTGAGCTAAGGAAGAGGAAATTGGAATTGATACATACTCTTATTCAAAATGTCTATCCATATCTTTAACGCATGGCAAACACATCAGACATTAAAAATGGATTGTGCCTTAACCACAACAACGGTTTATGGCAGATTATGGAATTTCTTCATGTTAAACCAGGAAAGGGGGCTGCGTTTGTGAGAACTAAGCTGAAGAATATTGAAACAGGTAAAGTTGTTGATCATACTTTTAATGCAGGAGCAAAAATTGATCCTGTAAGAATTGAAACTCGCGAATATCAATATTTATACAATGATGATATGGGGTATCACTTTATGAATTGTTCAACATATGAGCAGATTTCTTTAAGTGAGCACCTGATTAATGCACCTGAATTTTTAAAAGATGAGATTATATGCCAAATCTTGTTCCATGCTGAGGAAGAGAGGCCTTTATCATGTGAGCTACCAACACATATTGAGGCAGAAGTAACTTACACTGAGCCAGGGGTAAGGGGAGATACAGCAACCAATACTCTTAAGCCAGCAAAAATTGATACTGGAGTTGAGATTAGAGTTCCACTATTCATCAATACAGGAGATTTTATTAAAGTTGACACTCGTAATAAAGAGTACACAGAGAGAGTTAAGAAGTGATTTCCTTCTTGCTATCTCGCAATTCTAGATCTAAAACAACTAATAAAGCAATGAATCCCCAAAAGGGTGCACTCGCCTTATCTGTATCTAAAAAGTTGTTAAGTATACCGTGAATGAAATAAGTCATTAACCCAAGATATACTCCAATTGCAAGATTTTTTTTGTCTTTATCCTCTGACTCGTTCCATAACCTGAAGCCGACAGAACTGATATACCAAACCAGTAATAGAACAAATATTGGTCCTAGAACTCCTTGTTCGGCAAGTGGACCTAAGTACTCGCTATGAGCGTTTCCACCATCTGAGTTGTTGGTGCTGATAATGGTTCTGTATTTATCTTCCTGATATGGAGCATAAACAAATTGATAAGTACCAGGGCCCCATCCAAGTAATGGACGTTCTTTAAAAAGTGACCAAGCACAATTCCATCTATTTAGTCTTTCAAGATTAGAATCATCACTAGATATATTCGAAATAGATTCAACATGCTCAGTTAAATTGTCAGAAGAATTCTGTTTATTCCTTTGTAGTTCTATAAAAATTGAATCCTTATTAATCCAAAACAAGCTTAGTACCAAAATTCCAATTCCAATTGTTTGTCTTGAGCTAAGGCCTATCCGCATTATTGTATATAATACTGCGACACCTGCTAGACTTACCCAAGCAGCTCTTGTGAAAGAAAATACTATGCCAATTCCTAGTATAAGTGTTGCTGAGATCAGCAATATTTTGGTAATTATTGGACGATCTTTTTTTGAAAGTAGTGCAATAGAAGGCGGCAAAAGCATAGCTAAAACTGCTCCATAAGATGTATGATCCTTGAAAAAGGGCTTCATCATCCAATGTCCTGCAGTTTTACTGAAATTTTGCCCAGCATGCCTAATCAATGTATAAATTACAACTATGACAAGAGAAAATAATATCATCATGATCATCCTCTCTCTAAACTGGTGTTTATGTAACATGATATGTCCCAAGATGAAAAAGAATCCTACTATGAACCATGCTCTAGAAGTAAAAAACTTTAATGAAACAGTTATGTCATAACTAGTTATGGATGTAATAAATATCCAAAACAACATTCCGCCTATTATGTAAGTAATAGGATGAGAAAATATCTTTTTATCAACGGGATAATCTATACAAGCTCTTATTATAAAAAGACCTAATAAAACAAAAAGAATTGGCTCTGTTGGTATGTAAAGTCCTGGAGCATCGTACACAAATTCCTGAAGATTTATACTTAGTGGGACTGCTATTAAAATCACTCCCATCAGTAGGTCAACTCGCTTAATTGCCCACCATAACAATATTAATACAATTGGCGAAAGTGTAAAAAAACTAAACTCGAAATAAATACTTATACCTAAAATTAGAGAGTATAAAAGTCCTCCAATTATTGCAATTTTATCTGAAGCTAATTGCTTCACAATTATGGTTTAGATGATTTAATATTATCGAGTGTAAGTAGTGTTATGAGTGTGAATATTAACGATGATAAAACACTTACAACTACTATTAACCATCTAACTGGTTTAGATTTTTTATCTGCAACCTCTGCTATATCTACAACTAAGCTTGACGGAAGGTGTGTATCAGCATCAACCTTCAAAAGATCTAGTCTCTTTTTAAGAATAGCTAATTGTCCATAAGCTGGTCCTAAGAACTTGGTTACCTCGTTGTAATCATTTGCTAGTTTGGATATTCTATCTAGATCGTTTTGGATTGTTATCGCACCTTTAAGGTTGTTTTTTGCTATAGCAGTTCCGTATTGATCTGTCAAGGCTTCAACTTGGGCTCCGAAATTATAAATTCCTTGAGCGTGGAGTTCGCCGAGCACCTCCTCAGCACTTTGGATTTCATTTAATGCCTTTTCATAGGACTGCTGTGCCAATTTATATGCAAGTTGAGCTCTTTCATTTCTTAATTTATTTGCAAGACTATCAGTGAGTATGACTATATCATTTGCAATATCTTTTGCAATATGAGGGTCTTTATCAAATACTAAAATTTGGACAGAACCATATCTAGTTAGAGATGCACTCATATTGCTGTTATATTCTCTTTGTAAAAGTGTTTTACCACCAGGTTGATTTACGTCAATTTTGTAGTGTTCAGCAAGATTATATTTTTCAATAATCCTGTTTCTTATAACACTTGAGTTAAGCAGTTGCAGTAATCTCTCAGCATCTTCGGTTTCTCCGTAAGCAAGGATGTCGCCGGAGTTTGATTGTTCGAAAAATTGTTGGCCTATTGAACTTTGAGTTGTTGCAAACATCACTACGCTAGATTGAAATTTCTCTTCTATTAGTAAAGCAACAGTCGATGAAATAACAACTGATATAAATCCAACAATAATGAAAATTCTAAGTTTTTTATATACAAAAAGTATAAGATGCGAGGAGTCTAAATTTGACTGCATAGGGTTAAAGTAGATTAGTTAGCTACAGGCATACAAAGTTATAACTTTGAGCTCATGTATCGTATTGCATTAAACGCACGATTATTAATACCTGGAAAATTAGAGGGAACCGGTAGATTCACTCATCAGTGTTATAAGAGGCTTGTTTCTTTGAGACCTGAAGATAAGTTCTTGCTTATTTTTGATAGGCCACCACCTATGGAATTTGACTATGGGGAAAATGTTGAGACTGTGTGTTTATTACCTCCTGCTCGTAGACCTTGGCTTTTTGATGTTTGGTTTGATTATGCAGTCACATGGAAAATAAAAAAATGGAATGCTAATTTATTTGTTTCAACAGATGGGTATATTTCAAGAAGAACATTAACACCTCAGCTTAACGTAATACATGATATAAATTTTGAGCATAATCCTGATTGGTTACCTTCTAGATATTCGAAACACTTTAGAAAGAGGTTTCCTGAGTATGCCCGTTTTGCAACTAAACTTTGTACGGTCTCTAATTACAGTAGGGTAGATATTTCAAAATGTTATGGTATTGCTGAAGATGCTATAACTGTAATACCTAATTCATCAGATGCAATGTTTATTCCAATCGATGAAAGGTCAAAACAAGCTGCAAGAGATCAATTTTGTGAAGGCAAACGATATATTGTTTTTGTAGGTTCACTCCATCCTAGAAAAAATATCACAGGTATTGTGAAAGCTTTTGAAGAGTATAGAAGACGAGGGGGTTCATCAGAATTATTGATGGTAGGAGTTTCTATGTGGAAGGATGAAAAGAGAGAGGCTTTAGGTGTACATTATGCAGGAAGGCTAAATGATAATGCTCTTGCAAAAGCAGTAGCTGCAGCAGAAGCAATGCTATACCTGCCATTTTTTGAAGGCTTTGGAGTTCCCATTATTGAAGCAATGGCTTGTGGCGTTCCTGTTGTTGCTAGTAATTGCACCTCAGTTCCTGAGGTTTGTGGTGATGCAGCAGCAGCTTTGGTTGACCCAAATGATTATGACGCAGCCGCAAAAGGTTTATTGAAATTAGAGGTAGATAGGGAGTTTAGACAACAGGTAATACAATCTGGCTTAATGCGCTCGAAAGATTACTCTTGGGATAGAAGTGCAGAAATTTTGTCAAACGAAATAGACCAATTACTCAATGCCTAATCTCTTGCCGTTTTTAGAAAGAGGAAGAGTAGAAGCTGGTTGTGATGAAGCAGGAAGAGGATGTATAGCGGGTCCTGTTGTCGCAGCAGCAGTAATTTTAAATGAGCACACTGCTTTGGAATTGAATTTGGACGACAGTAAAAAGTTATCAGAAAAAAAGAGGAAAGCTTTGAGGGTTCTTATCGAAGAAAAAGCTCTTGCTTGGGCTGTTTCATTCGTTCCAAACGAAAAGATTGATGAGATTAATATTCTTCAAGCTTCTTTTTTAGCAATGAGGCAATCCGTTGAACAACTGTTCATAAGGCCTGAACATATTTTAATCGATGGCAACAGATTTGTAACGTCTAAAAAAATGCCACCACATACATGTGTCATAAAGGGTGATGGCAAGTATAGTTCGATTGCTGCTGCAAGCATTTTAGCTAAGACACATAGGGATGAATTTATGAAAAGAGTTGCTATTGACTTTCCAGGGTATGGATGGGATAAAAATGCAGGATATCCAACAGCAAAACACAAAAAAGCGGTCAAGTCTTTGGGTACGACGAACTTACATAGACTGTCGTTTAAACTTAATTAATCTTAGCCGAATGTTCATTTCGCTTGTTTTGAACCCTTTCGAAGTGTAGATTTACGTGAGTATAATCAAAACCAATATGTATCGTTTAACCCTTACCTTTTTAACTGTTCTTTTTATGGCTGTAAATATAAGCCAAGCGCAGTGTACACTCTTCTTTTCTGAATACGCAGAAGGAAGCTCAAACAATAAATATTTAGAGATTTACAACCCCACAAACATGGAGGTTGATCTCAGTGGATATGCATTCCCAAGTGTAAGTAATGCTCCATCAGTTCCAGGNGAATATGAGTNNTGGAANACATTTGATTCAGGAGCCACAGATGATGAAGAGAGNTGGANAATTGCTCCTGGTGNATTCTNTGTAATTGCNCACGGATCTGCAGATCCTGCAATTCTTGCNTTTGCAAACCAAANCCACANTTNCTTAAGTAATGGTGACGACGGGTATATGTTAGTTCAAGGAACGGAAGATGATTACGTTCAAGTAGACGCAATTGGAGATTGGAATGGAGATCCTGGATCAGGATGGGATGTTGCAGGTGTTACAGCTGCAACAAAAGATCATACTTTAGTTAGAAAGTCAACAGTTACTCAAGGTAACGGCGGTGATTGGATAACTTCTGCTGGAACAAACGCAGAAGATTCTGAGTGGATCGTTCACCCACAAAATACTTGGAATTACCTTGGATCTCACACATTTACTTGGAACTGCGGAGCTGCAGTAGAAGGATGTACTAACCCAAATGCAACAAACTACGATTCATCAGCCACTTCTGATGACGGATCTTGTTTATTTGATAACGCATGTAATGTTGATGCAATCGAAGTAGAAGCTTTTAATTATGGATTTGAACCAACAGACTTAACAGTTGAAGTAGGTGCTCAAATTACTTGGACAAACATTGGTGGTAATCACGACGTAAACTTTGATATTAGCGCAATAACTGGTGAGTCATTTGGTAACCCAGAGGCATTTTATCTACCAATGGTAACAGGAGATGTTTCAGGAGTTTGTATTGGATCTCACACATTCGATACACCTGGTGTATACTCATACGATTGTTCAATTGGAAATCATGCTGCTAATGGTATGGTTGGATCGATTACAGTTGGTACTGGCGGATGTACAGAAGCAGGAGCTCCAAACTTTAATGAGGATGCAGATTGGGATGACGGCTCATGTCAGCAGTCACAATTCACTTCTATTTACGACATCCAAGTAGGACAAGAAACTAACGCTTACACTGACCAAGTAGTTAATACTTTAGGTATCGTTACTGGTATTTACGGATCGTCAGTTTCAGTTCAGGATGGAACTGGACCTTATTCTGGAATTTGGATGTACGGTTCAGATGTAAATGTACAAGTAGGTGATGAAATAAGTATCACAGCAACAGTAGTTGAGTATAACGACCTTACTCAACTTTCTTCTCCAGCAGTAAGTATTGTAAGCCAAGGTAATGATTTACCTGTAGCTGAGGTTCTTAGCTCTGCTGCTGTTTCTGAAGAGCAGTGGGAGGGTGTACTTGTTCACACAAGTGGTGCAGTAGATAGTGACGCACTTGGTTTTGGCGAGTGGTCCGTTGACGATGGTAGTGGTTCAGCTAGAATCGACGATAAGGGTTATGACGCTTTAGGTTCGGGACTTGTGTCAATTGGATTGACATTTGACGTTGTTGGTGCTCTTGATTACTCATATGGTAATTACAAGGTTCAACCTCGTACTTCTAATGATGTAATGCTATACGGTTGTACAAATAACACAGCAGACAACTACAATTCTGATGCTACTATCGAAGATGGATCTTGTCAATTCTCTGGAGCTGAGTGTACAGTTTTTATTTCTGAAATTGCTGAAGGAAGCTCAAATAACAAATACCTAGAATTATATAATCCAACTGGATCAACAGTATTCCTAAACCAATACACACTAGCTAATTGTAGTAACGGTTGTGATAATCCTGACGCACTTTACCTAGGCGATCAATTTGATTACTGGACTTTCTCATTCCCAATTGATGCTACTATTGAGCCTAATGGAACATATGTTGTTGCTCATCCAAGCGCAGACCAAGCCATTTTAGATTTAGCTGATATGACATACTACTACCTAAGTAACGGTGATGATACATATGGGCTTGTAGAATTTGTCGGACAGGATTCAGTACTAGTTGACGTTGTTGGTGAGATTGGACCAGATCCTGGATCAGGATTCACAGTTTCTGGTGTAACAAACGCAACCCAAAACGGAACACTAATCAGAAAGCCAACAGTTAATGCTGGTAACGGTGGTGAGTGGGCAGGTTCAGCAGGAACTGATTCATTCGACGGTGAGTGGTTGATTTACGAATCAAACTACTGGTTAGATGTTGCTATCCACAATTTTACTGGAGGATGTTCCGCTAGCAATGGTGGTTGTACTGACCCAGGTGCTATTAACTATGATGAAAATGCAACAGAGGATGATGGATCATGTCTATATATTCCTAACCTAACAGTACAAGAAATCCACGCTGGCTCAGTTTCAGGCCAAGTCATTACTCATGGTACTGTAACTGCAGTATTCGAACCATCGTTCGCACTAGCAAACAATCCATCATTTGTAATCCAAAACGGAACAGGAGCTTATTCTGCAATTTGGTGTATAGGTGATGGAGTTGCAGTAGGAGATCTTGTTGACGTTGCAGGAAACGTAAGTGAGGTATATGGACTACGCCAAATCCTTGGAGCAACACCAACTATTATCTCATCAGGAAACGAGTTGCCTGCAGCCGAATTATTAGGAACTTCAGCAATCAATGATGAGCAGTGGGAAAGCGTACTTCTTCAAATGTTAGCGCCAGTTTCAAATTCCGACGCTGGATATGGTGAGTGGCTATTAGATGATGGCTCAGGTGCTGGAGCAGTTGATGATTTTGCATACGACGCAGTAGGAGACAGCGTAGATGTAGATGGTTTCCTTGTTCCAGTTGTTGAGCAAGGTGTTACTTACAGAGTTACAGGTCCAAACTTTTACGCATACGGCGCGTGGAAACTTACTCCAAGAGATTCTTCAGATGTCATTAGGCTTGGTTGTATGAACTCTGACTTCCCTAACTATGACCCACTAGCTGCTGAAGATAACGGCTCTTGCGCAAACGTAGAAGGGTGTACTGACCCAACAGCAGACAACTACGATCCTGCTGCTACAGTTGATGACGGTTCATGTATGATAACGGGTTGTACTGACACTGATGCTCTTAACTACAACCCANATACAACTACCGAAGACAACTCAACGTGTTACTACACATTGCCTTCAATTATCATCAATGAAATTCACTATAACCCATGTTCAAACCAAGGTGATGACTTCGAATGGGAGTTCTGTGAGCTTCTTAACCTTGGAGACCTTCCAGCTGATATCAGCGGATTCATATTCATTAACGGAGCTTCTGGTGAGGATCAGGTTGGACTAGTATTCCCAGAGGGTACTACAATCGGACCTGGGGAATTTATTGTAATTACTGTTTCTGGCGGCCTAGGCACTCCAAACTATGAAGGCAACGGCTACCAAGTATTCACAATGGAGTTAGGTAACTTCTCTAACTCAGGTGAATCATTAGGTTTACAAGATGCTTGGGGTAACGTAATTGATCAAGTTGAATACTCTGACGAGGGCGCTTGGCCTGCAGATGGCTTCGGCATCCTTGGCTCAGTTCTTATCTCAAGCCCAGATGGAGGTTGTGCATCACTGGAGTACATTCCAGAAATTCTTGTTGAATACCTTGTTGGTGTTCCAGGTATGGATAACGAGTTTGGCTCTAACTGGCAAGCTTCTTGGATAGACGGCGGTACTCCAGGAGCACCAAATTCTTCTGCATTCGGTTGTAACGACCCTACAGCGTGTAACTACAACCCAACAGCTTATTTAGCAAATAACGATGTGTGTGATTACGACTGTTACGGTTGTACTTACCCAACAGCAGAAAACTTCAATAGTGGAGCTTCATTTGATGATGGAACATGTGAATTCAGCATTGCAGAAAACGATTGTCCATCAGATATCAATGGTGATGGCACAGTTTCAACTGGTGACCTTCTACTATTCTTATCAGCATTCGGAGAGATCTGTGATTAAGATTTCTAATTTCTTGAGAAAGGCACTCCATAGGGGGTGCCTTTTTTATTTTACTAGAACTTTGGTAGTGTCTTCGTTAGACACATTCAATGATCTATCTTCAATAGAAAACCTAAACCTCAGAGTGTCGTATGAACTCTGTAAATGCCAAGTATTCATGTCAATTTCAATCACGCCATTTATCGCTTGGTTTGTTCCAGTTGGATTTGCTCGTGGTACTCTGTAATAAAATGGAACCTGTCCTTCATCGGGATTTAATTCAATATGAGTCCAAACTCCATCCCTCAACTCGTCATATTCACACTTTAAATTATAGTAATGCTCACATGATGAACAAAATGGAGCTAACGTGTCTCCAATATCTAAGCCCAGATCCCCATCACCGTCTGTTACATTAAAACTTAATACTGCATTTTCGTTCTCTTCTAAATTAAATGACATGTATTCGATTTGGGGTTCGTCTGGATAGCTGACATCCTCAAGACATCCAGTTAATGCGATAACTATCACCCCTAGTCGAATAATTTTGTTCCAAATCATATATCCAAAGCTAGTACTTACGAACTTAGCCTCATGGAATCTCAAATAGAAAATTTAAAATCTCGTATATTTTTTTGTGATGATTTTGATTCTCTTGCCCTTGAGGTTTTTAGATTTCAAGCTTTAAATAACGAAGTTTATGCAAGGTATTTAGACCTCCTAAAGGTTGATCCCTTTGGGATTCAAGATGTATCCAAAATCCCTTTTCTACCAGTTGAAGCCTTCAAAAACAATCAGGTGAAAACTGGGAAGTTTAACCCAGAAGTTGTTTTCAAAAGCTCAGGGACATCAGGAACCACCAATAGATCCAAACACTTTGTGAAGTCTATAAATTGGTACCATCAAGTGTCAGAAAAGATTTACTGTGATTTGGTAGGGGAGGTTAAACGCTGTGATTGGGTTGGACTTCTGCCTGGGTATTTGGAAAGGGGAGATTCGTCTTTAGTTGAAATGGTAAGAAATTTCATGAAGGTGAGCGGTTCAAGTGAGAACTTTTTCCTGCATGATTATTCGGGTCTTAACTTAAGGATAAAGGAGAGATATACAGCTGTTTTTGGAGTCACTCATGCGATTTTGTCTTGGCTTGAGGGTAATTGTGCACCAAACCCTCAAACAGAAATCACAATTATAGAAACTGGGGGTATGAAAGGACATGGAAGAGAGCCAGTGAGAAGTGAAGTGCATCAAAGAATTTCAAGGACTCTACCCAAGGCCAAAATTATCAGCGAATATGGAATGACAGAACTCCTTTCGCAAGCGTATGCAGTTGATGGCAAATACTTTGAATCTCCAAGGTGGATGAAGGTGCTGATTAAAGACACAGCTGACCCTATGAATGAAGTTGAAAGGGGCAGAACGGGACGAGTCCAAATTATTGATTTGGCCAACATAGATAGCTGTAGCTTTATTTCTACTTCAGATCTNGGTAGGNTAGAACCAGTACAAGGATCAACTAGATTCGAAATNCTTGGAAGGTTTGATCACAGCGAAGTGAGGGGCTGTAATCTACTTAGCGTTAACTAGGAAGTAGTTTTTCTTTCCTCTTTGTAAAAGGATTTGGCGACCATTTAACAGATCAGATTTTCTAACTGTAGATTCAGCACTTGCTATTTCCTTGTTAACTCTGATAGAGTTTTCCTTAAGAGCTCGTTTGGCCTCGCCCTTTGATGGTAAAAAACCGCTGACGTCGCTTAAGAATTCAATGATATTTACACCATCATCTAATTGTGATGCATCGATTTCACATTGAGGAACGCCTTCGAATACAGATANAAGTTCAGATTCTGGAAGCGATGCTAAATCCTCTTTTGCACTCTTGCTAAACAAAATCTTAGAGGCTGCAATTGCAGTAGCGAGGTCCTCTTCTGAGTGAACCCTCACAGTAATATCTTCAGCCAATGCCTTTTGCAGAAGTCTAGCTGCAGGACTTTTAGCGTGCTTTGCTTCAAGTTCTTCGATTTCTTCGCGAGACTTGAGTGTGAAAATTCTAATAAATTTCCCTGCGTCCTCATCAGCAGTATTAATCCAGTATTGGTAGAATTTGTATGCTGAGGTTTTGTTTTTATCAATCCAAACATTTCCACCTTCACTCTTTCCAAACTTGCTACCGTCTGCTTTTGTGATAAGTGGTGCAGTTAGTGCAAACGCCTTACCTCCGCCTTTTTTGCGAATAAGCTCTGTGCCAGTAACGATGTTACCCCATTGATCGCTTCCTCCCATTTGGACTAGGCAATTCTCCTCCTTCCAAAGGTGGTAGAAATCGTATCCTTGAACTAATTGATAAGTGAATTCAGTAAAGCTCATCCCGCCTTCAAGCCTGTTCTTAACGCTATCCTTGCTCATCATGTAATTTACAGTAATGTGCTTACCAACGTCACGAATGAATTGAAGGAATGTCATGTCCTTAAACCAATCAATATTATTGACCACTTTAGCNGCNTTGTCTCCAGNGAAGTCGAGAAACTTTTCTAGTTGNTTNTTTTGGCATTCTAAATTGTGATTAATCACTTCGNNATCTAGAAATTGTCTCTCAGCAGATTTNCCGCTTGGATCACCAACCATTCCTGTTGCTCCACCCACTAAGGCCACAGGGCGATGCCCCGCTCTTTGCCAATGAACTAAAAGCATCACTGGCACAAGGTTCCCAATGTGTAAGGAGTCCGCAGTTGGATCAAAGCCCACATAAGCAGAAGTCATCTCCTTCTCCATCTGATCCTCCATGCCTGGCATGATGTCGTGCAACATGCCCCTCCACTTCAGTTCTTCGATCAATTTCATGGTGTAAAGATAATCAGAGTAGGGGTAGTAGTTGCTCCATTCTCATTCCCCTACTACCTTTTAATAAGACTGTTTTTCCATTAAACGATTCAGACTCCCAAACCCTAATTAAATCTTCTGTAGATTGGTAAAATCTTGCATCTCTTTCTGAGGCAGCGTAGAATTCTTCTCCTACAAAGATTCCTTCTAGACCTAATCTTTCGCAAAGACCCACAATCTCTTTGTGAGCTTCGTGAGAATACATACCCAATTCCCTCATGTCACCGAGGACTACTAGTTTGGGCCCCTCAATATTTTTAGCAAAGGATTCAATAGCTCCCGTCATGCTTGAAGGATTAGCATTGTATGCATCGAGCAAAATAGTATTGTGCTCGGTTTTAATAGTCTGAGACCTGTTATTTGTTGGAGCGTAATCTGAAATTGCTGATCCTATTGCCTTGCGGTCAACTCCGAAGTGCAAGCCCAAAGCAATTGCAGTTGTAATATTATCCAAATTGTAATCTCCCTCAAGCTGCACGGGTAGGGTGTCGCTTGATTCTCCTCCTTCAAACCAAACAAATTTCCTCTCATCTCCCTCTATAAATTTGGCCCATGGCTCGTGTTCAGTATTTCCGTAAAGTTTAGTTTCTAAACCGGTAGAGATTTCTATTAGAACTTCGTGATTTGCGTTTACAAAAGCTAGAGTGCCATCGCTAGTCCTCAAAAATTCGAATAACTCACCCTTTCCTTTTTTCACTCCTGTAATTCCCCCAAAGCCCTCTAGATGTGCTCGGCCTATATTGGTAATTAAACCACATGTTGGCTCAGCTATAGAGCAAAGAGTCGCTATTTCTCCGCAGTGATTTGCTCCCATTTCTATTACTAATATCTCAGTATTTGATGGAGTAGAAAGAAGGGTCAGAGGAACTCCTATGTGATTATTTAGATTTCCCTTTGTTGCGTGAACCTTGTATTTACGACTTAAAACAGCAGTAATTAATTCTTTTGTTGTAGTCTTTCCATTTGATCCGGTTAAACCAACTACAGGAATACTTAGCGTTCTTCTGTATTCTCTTGCAAGATCTTGAAGCGATTTTAGAACATCATCTACTATAATGACCCCTTGAACACCTTTTAGGTTTTTATCGTCTACTACCGCAAAATTGCACCCAGCCTCCAAGGCTTTTTTTGCATATTTATTACCATCAAAGTTTTCACCTTTAAGAGCAAAAAATATCATCCCCTTCTTACAATTACGTGAATCTGTAGTAATACCTACAGTTGAGTTAAGAAATATTTTTAGTAGTTCTTGAGATGACATTCTAGTACAAAGAGAAGCCTCGATGCAATATATACATCGAGGCTTTTAAAAAATTATTAATCAATTAGTGTCCAGAGTATGGGACAGGAGTTCCAACTCTAGTCATAGCACATCTAAATCCAATATCTGCTGAAGATTGACTTTCATCCATAAATCGACGCGTTCCGGGCACTAACCAATAAGCTCTATCGTTCCATCCACCACCTTTGTAGACGCGAGATTCATTATTTACAAGTGATGAAGAACCGTAGTCGTACATTCTGTTAATGTCTTGTCGACCTTCTTCTCCCTGACCAAAAGCAATAGAACTATTAAAGTCTCCATCTTGGTAATCGATGTTGTTTGCTTCACGGTAGTTTGTTCTTCCGATATTTTCTTCAACTGTAACGTTTCTGAATTTCATATCTCCAGGAACAGCGATAATGTTATCACTCATACCTTTTCTTAGATCAGCAGCAACAAGAGCTTCACTATCTATGATTAGTTCTAGAGCTTCTGCCATAAGAGTTTGGGCTTCTTCCTCTTGCTTCTTGTTAGAAGTTTCTTGTGCTTCTTCGAACTTGAGCTCAAGGCTATTCATTAACTCATCATCTTCTGGAGTAACAGCAGAAGAACCAATCTTTGCTCTGTATTCAGATAAGAACTTAGAAATCTTAGTAATGTCGTATGCAACGTAGTCGTACTTATCCGCTGGGTTGCCCTCAGGATTCTGTACCATAGTTTGGTAGTTGTTACCACGGAATGGACGGAACTCCTCTGCATCAAGTGTTGATAGAGGACGGTATACGTCCATTACCCACTCATTTACGTTACCAGCCATATTGAATAGGCCGTAGTCGTTTGGTGCGTATGCACGTACCTGAACAGTAATATCACCGAAATCATCAAGAGCACCAGCAACACCCATATAGTCACCACGTCCTCTTACAAAGTTTGCATTGATTTCTCCGTAACCTTTATCACGAGTCTCGTCATTACGAATGTAGTGACCATCCCAAGGGTAAGTCCTACGCTCTTCAACAAGCTCTCCGTAGCTATTTCCAATTAGACCTAGAGCAGCGTATTCCCATTCAGCTTCTGTTGGTAGCCTGTAATCGGGTAGAAGAAGACCGTCCTCCATGCGGATGTCTCTGTATCCACTAGAGTTTGGGCTAAAATCAGTTATACCTTCTGCATCTCTTTCTCCAACGTATTGACGATTGAAGTAAGTTTCAGTTGTAAAGTGTTCTTCGTCCATTTGAGATTCTGGGTTGTGAACGAATAATCCCTCTTTAATGAGGATGTTTTCGTTCACACGATCAGTTCTCCACTTACAGAAATCAGTAGCTTGTCTCCAACTAACTCCAACTACTGGATAGTCTCTGTAAGCAGGGTGGCGTAAGTAGTAGTTTACCATAGGCTCGTTGTAAGCAAGTTTTTCTCTCCAAGCAAGAGTGTCTGGAAGAGCTCGCTCAACAATCTCTGGGAAGCTATTTCCATAGATTCTATCTAACCATTCAAGATATTCCAGCCAAAACATGTTTGTCACCTCTGTTTCATCCATGTAGAATGAGCTTACGGTTACGCGTCTTGGTGAGTTATCCCAATTGTTAGTTAGATCGTCTTCAACTTGACCCATCGTAAATGTCCCACCTTCTACGAAAATGAGCCCTGGTCCAGTTTGTTGTTCGTAAAAGTTAGCCTTTTCGAATCCACCATTTTCAGTTTTGTTATATTTCCATCCAGTTGCGCCCGATCTCTCGCGGTAGCATCCAGAGAGAGCGATAATAAACCCTATAGAAATAATTAGTGTGGTATGTAGTTTCAATTTCATCGTAATAGGTTTGATGATCTAATTCTTGCAGTTATAATTAGAAAGTTGGGCAAGGTATTTTGCGGAACTTTCCCTTTTTTGATTTACAGTCAAACTTCAAAGTCATACTTAACTCGTGAGCACCGCCTGTAGCGGGAGTTAAATCAGAAATAGTGATATCAAAGCTGTATCCAAATCTCATAATGTCGGTTTCTATGCCAAGAACAGCAATGAGGGCATCTTTGTCAATATTTTGTGCTTCTTCTAGCTTAGTGAATTTTCCTCTGTACCATACACCTCCAAAGAGTGGGCCTTTGTTTACGAATAAACCAGTATTAATTTGTGTGAATTCAGCTTGCTTGCGAAAGAGGAAGTTTGGAGAAATAGATGCAAGCACTTCGTTCTTAATATTTTTCTTAATTGGGAACTTTCCGCCACCATGAACTGTAAGTTTCATAGGAAGACGGCTGAGACCAACAACAAGACTCTCGTTTGGCTCATTTAAATGATGAGCAGCTAAACCAAGGTGAAGCTTAGGAGTGAATAATAGTAATCCAGCTCCAAAATCAACTCCCTGAACTTTACCACCTCTCGGTGTGTCCTGAGTTTCATAGATGAACCCACGACGAGGATCAATCATGTCGCCAAAAGTCAAATTACTCCAATCGAGTGCTTTTTGAAAGTAGCTTGCCTCGAGTGCTGCACGAATACTGAGCTTTCTTGTTAAGCTCTGCTGATATGCGTACATCCCAGTGATTCGTGTAGTTTGTAATGTGTTTTGGCCTGCCTGATCGTGCAGAACGGTTAAGCCTAAACCACCCTGGATAGAATTTACGTGTTGATCGTATGCTACTGCTTGAGTAACGTAATTGCCACTCATGGCGGGCCATTGATTTCTGTACGACATAACCATACGAGGGCAACGGTCAGACCCTGCAAAAGCAGGATTTAGAAATAAAGGATTCGCATAATATTGAGTAAACTCAGGGTCCTGAGCTTTTACTTCGTTAGCTACACCAGCTACGAGAACAAAAGCAAGAAACGTAAAGTGAGTTAGGTATTTCAGTTTCATTTTCAACATAGAGGTTCCCATTGAACCCACAAGTATACAAAAATTACAGCACATATTTGGGAATATTCTTAAAGCTGGCATTTTAACAATAATTTCTAATAAATTACGTTTATTGAATATTCGTCCCGAAATTTGAGCAATATTTAATGATCTCTAGCGCAAAAAATAAAAGAATATACAAACTCAATGGTGTTTTCAGGATTCTAATCATTGTTTTTTTTGCTTCTTATAATTTTGATAATCAAATTATTGCACAAAATAGCTCCGAGGTCATTGAAGTATCTTGGACTTTTGAACAAACAAACGAGATCTTAGATCAAATATCTCCAACACTAGTTGTTGAATTCCCTATTCAAAGACCTTGGCCGGGGGTAGAAATTTTAGACCAAAATTTTACTTGGGCTGCTTTCAATTCAAGCCAGTCTAATATAATCTCCGAAGATTTTCAAGTTCAACGTCCTGAGTGGAGGGTCGTAAGAGGTTCAAACACTGGTGAGTACTATGCTCAAGCTAGGTTTCCAGCTTTTAGAAACGAGGGTCCAGAGATGCAAAGATTAGTATCTTGGTCGGGCGTGATTGCTGAATCTCCTGCAACCCAACAAAGGATTAAAAGGAATTGGCCAGAACACTCTGCTTTATCAGAAGGAGTTTGGGTTAAATTCAGGACTACAAAAGAAGGAGTTCATAGGATAGAATATTCAGACCTACTAGAATCCGGAATTTCACCTGAAAACTATGATTTCAATGGGATTCATGTCTACGGCGGTGGGGGTAAACAATTGCCGTTTTTAAATAATACAGAACGCGCTTTAGATCTTCCACTTTTACCAGTCAAAACTTTTGGTGCTGATGATGGAGTATTCAATCAGGGAGATGTGATATATTTTCACGCTTCGGGTGTTGATTCATGGACTTTAAATGAAAATAGTGGATGGTGGAATCACAGTCTTAATCCTTGGTCTGATTACGCATATTACTATGTGCGCCTCGATGGAGAGCCTAACCTTGAAGGCAGTAGAATAACTGATGCGGATCCTATAAATGATTCAGCAGATGAAACATTTAACAAGCATTTAGCTCGCAGATTCCATGAAATTGAAACTACAAATTTGGCAAAGTCGGGCAGAGAGTTTTATAATGAACACTTCACAAGTCAAGGTTCTCAAATTTTCAGTATGTATTTTAATATTCCAAACTTAGTTGGAGATACTGGGTATGTAGAGTCTAGAATTGCAGGTAGAACTATTGGAACTACTAGTGATTATACCATGTTGTGTAATGGTGAAAGCTATACGACTTCCGATTTAGCACTAACTGAAAACAGTCTTCTTGTAGCTCAAAAACGAATTCTTCCATTAATTTTACCTCTCGATGGGGAAGGAGTCAATGTCCAACTTTCTTTCATGCCTGGAAATTCAGAAGCAGAAGGGTGGATTGATTATGTGAGTGTTCAGGCTTTCCAAGAATTGAAATACTATGGGGGCCAATTTCATGTAAACGGGACTCATGAATTGGATGAAATTGATATAGCTGGATACAATCTTAAAAATGCTGAATCTGTTAATGAGGTATGGGATGTGACAGAACATCTTAACCCTAGAATTTGCGATATTGAAGACCAAAGCGGAGATATAAGTTGGGATGCTATTGCAGATACAACTAGAAGGTTTGTTGCTTTCAAATATTCTTCGGCATTTGAAGTAGAATCCATGGGATTAGTTCAAAATTCTGATATTCATTCATTGGAGGATATAGACTTAGTAATACTAACTTCTTTGGCTCTAGATTCTGCTGCAAATAGACTAGCTAATCTTCATGCAAACGAAGGAATGACAGTTGCTGTAGTTAATCAACGTGAGATTTGGAATAGTTTTTCTTCTGGATCTCCAGATCCTACTGCTTTAAAGATGTTAATGATGATGTTGAGAGATAAGGCAGAATCACCTGATGAGGAACCAAAACATCTTTTACTCATGGGTGATGGATCTTATTTTAACAGAAACCTAAACCCAGATGGAATTAACCTATTGACCTTCCAAAGTTCAAACTCAGAAAGTACTGTTAGCAGCTATGTAACGGATGACTACTTTGGTTTATTAGAGGATGGAGCTGGAGAAGCGCCAGGAGATAAATTAACAATTGGAGTTGGAAGAATTCCGGCGCCTAATTTGGAGAGTGCTCTTGCAATGGTTTCTAAGATTGAGACCTACTTAGGTGCTCCTATTGATAGTTCAGATGTGATTAATTGTTTGGGTGAAGAGGAATCATCTAAGTTTGGAGTTTGGCGAAATAAGATTCTGTTCGTGACAGATGACCAAGATGGTAATAATAGCGACGGTTGGCGACATATGTCAGATAGCGAAGTGCATTCAAATCACGTTATCGAGGATTATAATGAATACGATGTGATTAGGATCTATCCTGATGCATATGTTCAAGAATCGACTCCAGGAGGTGAGAGATACGATGAGGCAGAGGCAGAAATCCAAAGAAAGGTAGAAGAGGGTGCTTTAATCGTCGACTATATAGGCCACGGTGGAGCTAGGGGTTGGGCTCATGAGAGAATTTTGAATACGACAACCATTAGGGAATGGACTAACAAAAACAGACTTCCTGTGTTTATGACTGCAACATGTGAACTCTCGAGGTATGACGATCCAGATGAGGAGAGCGCGGGTGAGATGTTAATCTTCAATCCCAACGGTGGCGCAGTAGGAATGCTCACAACTACAAGAACAGTTTTTAGCGGAGGAAATCAAGAACTCAATACAGCCTTTTTCCAAACAGTACTAGATGAGGATGCTGGGACAGGACAAATGCGATGCTTAGGTGATATATGCAAGGACACTAAGAATAGCGATGAGGTGACGAGCACAGTGAACATGAGGAACTTTTCCCTATTGGGAGACCCAGCTATGATGTTGGCATACCCTTCTGAAAAGATCTTTATTACTGAGATTCCGGATACTATAAAGAGCCTTGATCTAGTCACAATTAGAGGCTATATTGGTAATTCAGAAGGCGATACCCTTAGTGATTTTAACGGACGCATATATCCCAAATTATTTGACAAGCGCTCTCAGTTAAGCACTTTAGATAACGATGAAATTGCTGGGGCTTTTTCATATAGTGTTTTTAGAAATATAATTTATAAAGGATTAGCTAGCGTAGAAAACGGAGAGTTCAGTTTCCAATTTGTTGTGCCCAAAGATATCGATTATACATATGGACATGGGAGGATTAGTTGCTATGCATATAGTGATGCTATAGATGCACATGGAGCAAGCGAAGATTTTATAATTGGTGGCACTTCGAATAATTTCCTTCCAGATGAAAAAGGTCCAGATGTTCATCTTTACATGAATGATAGCCTATTTGTTAGAGGTGGCTTAACCTCTGATGATCCTTGGCTATATGCTAGGGTGTTTGATGAAAGTGGTATAAATACAGTTGGAAACGGCATTGGCCACGACTTAAAAGCAGTATTAGATGATGATCACTCTAATCCTTATATCCTGAATTCATACTTCTCTGCAGATTTGGATACGTATAAGAGTGGTACTGTGAGATTTCCATTTAACGATTTGGAAGATGGGGAGCATAATTTGGTTTTGAAGGTTTGGGATGTCCACAACAATAGCGTAACAGATACCACGGAATTCATAGTAGCAAATTCCATTGAAGTAGCATTAGAACAAGTTATAGCATTTCCAAACCCAGCAATTGATAATACAACATTTAGATTTTCTCATAATCAAGAATGTCAGGCTATTGAAGCTAAGGTTAACATCTACGATAGCGATGGGAAATTTATCAGAAGTTATTCGACTAATTTACATGCTCATGGCTCAACAACTGATTTACTTACATGGGATCTGACCAATGATAGCGGATCTAAGGTTGATCAAGGAGTATACCTTTTTAAAATAGAATTAATAGCTATAAATGGCGCATCTGCACAATATGGAAGCAAAGTTGTCGTTGTAGGGCCATAATCGGTGCTACATTTGCATTTCCCAATGAATACTATAAATAACATATTATCTTCTTTAATCGCAATTTTTATAGGCACACTTCCTCAATTAGCAACATCTCAACAGTTAACACAAGAGCAGGCAGCTAATACTGTACAACTAAATACCATTACTACTGCGGTTCCGTTTTTGATGATTGCACCAGATTCAAGGTCTGGAGCTTTAGGTGATGCTGGTGTTGCACTATCTGCAGATGCAAATTGCATGCATTGGAACCCAGCTAAGATGGCTTTCAATGAAAATGATTTAGACGTAAGTCTTAGCTATGCCCCCTGGCTTAGAGCTCTAGTTGACGATATGAATCTAGCATATCTAACAGCAATTGATAAGCTCAATAAAAGACAAGCAATTGGATACGCACTCAGATACTTCAGCTTGGGAAATATCACTTTTACTGACGAAGTAGGAACTACAATAAGGGATTTTCAGCCAGCTGAATTAAGTCTTGATGTAGGATTCTCTCAAAAATTCACAGAGAAATTTAGTGGAGGTGTAACAGGAAAATTTATCCATTCAAATCTAACTGGTGGTATATCCGTATTAGGTGCTGAATCTAAGCCTGGCATCAGTGTTGCAGCTGATGTAGGTGTATTCTACACTAACAAGTTCGCTAATTGGTTCGGTGGTAAGGGTACTTTTAATTGGGGGATGAATATCTCAAATATTGGTTCTAAAATGAGCTATACTGAGACAGCCCAAAGAGATTTTATTCCTACTAATCTTAGATTAGGTACTTGTTACAAATTACGAGTTGATGATTACAATTCTTTGTCTTTCACTTTTGATTTAAACAAGCTTCTTGTTCCAACACAGCCAGTTCTTGACGAATTCAATGCAGGCAATATTGCTAGCGGGTATGACCCCAATGTAGGCGTTGCAACTGGAATGATCCAATCATTCTACGACGCACCAGGTGTAGTTACATTCAATCCCGATAGTAGTTCTTTTACAGTAGAGGATGGCTCAGTATTTAAGGAAGAACTTCGCGAAATAAACATTGGAGGGGGGCTTGAATATGAATTCCAAGATGTCTTTGCATTTAGAACAGGATACTTCTATGAGCATTATTCAAAGGGTAATCGTCAATTTGTTACTTTGGGAGCAGGTATCAAGTACACAGTATTTGCAATCGACCTGAGCTATTTAATTAGTACTACTCAACAGAATCCTCTTGCGAATACACTTCGCTTCACTTTAAGGATGCAGTTTTCAGATATTCAAGAAGCCCTGTCTGAGGATTAATAACATATTTTTGGCCAATGGATTTTAGAATCGGATACGGCTACGACGTACATTGCCTTGCTGATGGAGAAGATCTTTGGCTTGGCGGTATTAAAGTGCCAAGTACTTTTGGTGCAGTGGGTCACAGTGACGCAGATGTCCTACTCCATGTAATATGCGATGCTATGTTTGGTGCAATTGCTCAAGGAGATATCGGTCAGCATTTTCCAGATACCGATCCAGCATACAAAGGAGTAGATAGTAAAGAACTATTAGCTCATACTTGGGATTTAGTGTCAAATAAGGGCTGGGAAATTGGTAATATTGATACAACCATATGTCTCCAGACACCAAAGCTAGCTTCTCATATTGATAGCATGAGAGAGGTTATAGTAGAAATTCTCGGATGCGACATTCAGCAGGTAAGTGTAAAAGCAACGACAACTGAAAAACTTGGATTCGTAGGAACTGGCAAAGGAATAAGCGCCCATGCGGTTGTTCTTCTCAAGAAAACTTAGTTGGTTTTACTTGTGGCTTTTTATAAATTACCTTCTACTTCTGATTCTTACACTAAAAAGAAAACTAGTCCTCATCTTCAAAGAAGAAGATCCTAAGTTGAGCTGTATCCCTTAAGAAATCGAGCTTACGAATCTCAACTCTAGTTACGTTAAGACCAGTTCTTTCCTTGAGATCAGCTAGTAATTCATTTCTTCTTTCAGGAACAATAAGTTCAATTTTTTCGTAAATAATAGTTTTACGACTTTCATGCCTTAGGAGCCAAATTTTCTCTAAGCCATATGTCACTGCAATAATTAGAAGATTTGTAAACATCAATTCAGCATGGCTGATCTTCTTATTTGCTAATGCGTTTATAACTGAAACCCCAATTACGATGAACAAGTATGTCATCTCCTTGATAGGTATAGGGTCTGTTCTATATCTTATAATTCCAAAAATGGCAAATAGACCCAGCGCAAATCCCAGTTCGAGCTTCACGTTTTCTAAAAGGAAACAAAGACAGAATACGGTTACACTTATGAGTAAATAGGTAAATAAGTAGTCCTTATTTTTTGTTGCAGGGTAGTATAAATAGCGAACGATGTATCCGATTACTAAGAAGTTAAAGATTGCCTTTGCCAGAAGCTCGAAAAAATCCTTTTTGTCGATTAACTCGGCACCAAATAATTCTAAATCAGATAGTAGCAATAGTAGTTCGTTCATATTGAATGTTGTTTGTCTAAATGTAAATACTTTCTTTTGAAGTTATTCATTTTCAATTGAGGAAACAGAATAGCAGTCGCCATACAGTATTTACTAATTCTAAATGGATAAATTCTTTCTTCTTTAAGAATTCTAATGAAGTTAGATGATAGATTTCTTTTTACCTGCTTTACCTCAGCGATAATTATGTCGCCAAAATTATTCTTTGTCGAATTAATGTTCTCGAATCTGAAATTTACGTCTATAGTTAGTCGCTCCTTTCTTCTTTTATGGACAAACGTGATCCTGCTGAATTTATTCCAATGTTTAGGTTCTAAAGACATTTTAGTTCCTGTCACCTTATTTACAAAGTCTAAGTTTGATCCTTCTAAGGATTTTGAAATCTCTTTAACTTTTATCCTCTTTTTAACTGTTTTGCCTTTGTTATTTTTGCGCTTTACCTCAAGAAATGTAAGTCCAGAATCAATATATTCTCTAAATCTAACTTTATTTCTGTTCGTTTTCCCATTGTGATGTTGGTGGTAAAATTGAAAATCCTCAGTGTCAAAATACAGTGAGCGATAGGCATTCAATCGGGCCCCATCAATCTCTAAAATTTTATAATGTTTCTGGAGCTTTGGAAGGATTTTTATCAGAGTAGATAAGGGAAATACGAATTTTGTATCTGTTCTATTCATCAACTTTACTGCGTCCATTTCAGTCAGTGAAATGGGGTCAAAACTCAATATGTTTTGTTCTAAAGAATTCAATTGCAAATAGAGCTCGAAGAAGAATAGCTAGATATCAAAAATTTACTAGTAAAATCTTGCTGGTTTGTAAAGTTACGAAGTTGCAGTTTGAATATATCTTTGTCTTCACCATAAACTATCTCTATGGCAAAAAAGAAATCACATAAACTACCTCATTCAGAGGCTGTATATCGCAGATGGTACAAGGAAATGTACTTAATGCGCAAGTTTGAGGAGAAGTGCGGACAATTATATATCCAGCAGAAGTTTGGCGGATTCTGCCATCTATATATTGGTCAAGAAGCTGTCCTAAGCGGAATGATGGAGGCAATCAAGCCCACAGATAGAGTTATTACTGCTTACAGAGACCACGCTCATCCACTTGTGATGGGGTCTGATCCAAAGCAAGTAATGGCAGAGCTTTATGGAAAGCGAACGGGACTTTCTAAAGGAAAGGGAGGATCAATGCACATGTTCGATAAGGAAAAAAATCTCTTTGGCGGACATGGTATTGTAGGAGGCCAAATCGGACTAGGAGCCGGTATCGCCTTCGCTGATAAATACAGAGATGAAGATCACGTAACAGTTTGTTTTATGGGAGACGGAGCTGCTAGACAGGGTATACTCCACGAAACTTTCAATATGGCAATGAATTGGAAGTTGCCGGTAATTTTTATTATCGAGAATAATCAGTATGCAATGGGTACTAGTGTTGAAAGAACAACAAACGTGACAGATATGTCTAAGATCGGGCTTAGTTACGAAATGCCTTCAGAGACTGTTGACGGTATGAGCCCAGAAGAGGTTTGTGCTGCTATCGAAAAAGCAGCTAAGAGATGTCGCAAGGGTGAGGGCCCAACACTATTGAATATTGAGACATACCGTTACAAGGGGCACTCAATGTCTGACCCACAGAAGTATAGGACTAAGGATGAAGTAAGCGAATATCAAGAGAAGGATCCCATTACTCATGTTAAAAATATACTCTTAGATAAAAAGTGGATGACTGCTGATGAAATTAAAGAACTAGAAAAGGTAGTAAAAGCAGAAGTAGAGGATGCTGTTAAATTCGCAGAGGAGAGTCCGCTGCCAGAACCACACGAGCTTTACGAAGACGTATACACACAAGAAGATTATCCGTTCGTTAAGGATTGATTACAATAAAAGATTGAACCATGGCTGAAATTGTCAAAATGCCCAAACTAAGCGACACCATGACTGAAGGTGTTGTTGCTGAATGGCATAAAAAAGTTGGAGACGAGGTTGAAAGCGGAGATCTTCTCGCAGAAATCGAGACTGATAAGGCAACTATGGAATTTGAGTCATTTCAGGATGGCTATCTACTTTATATTGGGGTAGAAAAAGGTGCAACAGCACCAGTTGATAGTGTGCTTTGCATTCTTGGAGAGAAAGGAGAGGACTATAAAGAACTTTTAAAAGAAGCTGAGGCAGAAGATCCAGCAAAAGAGGATAAGAAAACAGAGGTGCCAGCCCTTACGCCTGCTGCTGTGCCAGAAGCAGCTCCAGCACCTGAACCTAAGTCGGCACCGGCGGCTTCAGGGGAACCTAAGGCGGCATCTTCAGTACCACCAGCATTACCAACAGCTTGCAACGACAGAGTTGTTGCTTCACCTCTTGCTAAGAAACTTGCTGAGAAATTAGGACTACAACTCAACAGAATCCCAGGTTCGGGCGAAGGAGGACGCGTAGTTAAGCGTGACGTAGAGAACTTTAAGATGGCCGGAGCTACTGGCATGCCAGCTATGACTAAGGAGAAATTTATTGAGGTTGGTGTAAGCCAAATGAGGAAAGTAATTGCTTCTCGACTAGCAGATAGCAAATTCTCAGCACCACATTTCTATCTCAATTTGAGTATTGATATGACCAATGCAATTAAAGCGCGTAATGCTATCAACGGCCAAGGATTCTTTAGAGTTTCTTTTAACGATATGGTAGTAAAAGCTGCTGCAATGGCATTGAGAAAGCATCCTGCCGTAAATAGTAGTTGGCTAGAGGATAGAATCCGTTACAACGAGCATGTACACATTGGTGTAGCGGTTGCAGTTGATGATGGATTACTAGTACCTGTTGTAAGATTTGCAGACGGTAAATCATTCGCAGGAATTGGAGAAGAAGTAAGAGATTATGCTGCCAAAGCAAAATCAAAGAAACTTCAGCCTGAAGATTGGGAGGGCAATACCTTCACAATTTCGAACTTGGGAATGTTTGGTGTAGAGAGCTTTACTGCAATCATCAATCCACCTGATGCATGCATCTTAGCAGTAGGAGGGATTAACGAAGTGCCTGTTATTAAGGACGGTACTGTTGTTCCTGGTCATGTTATGAAGGTTACTTTAAGCTGTGACCACAGAGTTGTTGACGGCGCAACGGGAGCTGCATTCCTACAAGATTTCAAAAATCTTCTAGAGAATCCTGTTTTGATGTTGGTATAAATTATTAGATGCGGTATTTTGCATAAGCCGTGTCGAATAATCAACCTAACTCTCTAACTACTTCAATTGCATACCTTAAAGGTGTTGGGCCAAAGCGTGCTGAACTTCTTCAGACAGAATTAGGCATATTCACCTTTTACGATCTTATCCAGCACCTACCTTTTAGATACGAGGATAGATCGAAATTCCACTCCATAGAAGATATCACAGCTGATTCTACAGCCATCCAGCTGAAAGGAAAAATCACGTCTAAAAAAATAGTTGGGGTTGGAAGGCAAAGTCGCCTTTTAGCTACATTCTTTGACGGAAACCACAGTTTGGAACTTGTTTGGTTTAAGGGAGGTAAGTGGATGATGAATCAACTTCCACTAGATATCCAAGTTGTCATCTATGGCAAGCCAGTAAATTATAAAGGAAAATGGAATATCCCTCACCCTGAGGTTGAGCGCGCCGATAAATACGAGCAAAGAGAAGGCGGAGGTCTTCATCCAGTTTATTCTTCAACAGAAAAACTCACCTCTCGTGGGCTTCATAGTTCAGGTTTGGGTCGGTTGATTCGTTTGGCTTGGTTTGAGGTTAAGCGAGAGGTCGATGAAACTTTGAGCGATGAGATGCTTGAGAAACTTCAAATACCAGGAAGGACTGAAGCATTTGAAAAGGTCCACGCACCTAAGACTCCGCAGGAGGCTGATAGGGCTTTGAAACGCCTTCGATTTGAAGAGCTTCTATACCTCCAGCTGACACTATTAAAGCAAAAGCAGTCAGTTACTGTTAACCTCGAGGGGGTGCGTTTCGAAAATGTGGGGGAGAAATTCAATTTTTTCTACAAGAAGAATCTTCCTTTTGAACTTACTGGAGCCCAAAAGCGAGTAATGAAGGAAATCCGTGTCGATCTAAATACAGGCTGGCATATGAATAGACTCCTGCAGGGTGATGTGGGGTCGGGTAAGACCATTATTGCCCTTATGACTGCGCTTCTAGCGATAGATAACGGTTATCAGGCGTGCATTATGGCGCCGACAGAGATTCTGGCGCAGCAGCATTTCAATGGGATAATTGATCTTTTAGGTCAAATGCAGGTGCGAGTCAAACTCCTCACTGGCTCTGTTACAAAGGCCGCTCGCCGACCCATTCTCGAAGGTCTTGAATCTGGTGAAGTGGATATAATTATCGGCACTCACGCTCTTATTGAGCCAGCAGTAAAGTTTTCAAACTTAGGGTTAGCAGTAATCGATGAGCAGCATAAGTTTGGGGTAGCTCAGCGTAGCAAGCTTTGGGCTAAAGCATCAATTTCTCCTCACGTATTAGTGATGACTGCGACACCCATACCTAGAACACTCGCAATGACTGCATACGGCGATCTCGACTGCAGCGTCTTGGACGAATTGCCACCAGGTAGGAAGGAAATTAAGACAGTTCACCGCACTGATTCCAACCGATTAGCAGTCCACAATTTCATCGAGAAACAAATCCTCGAAGGCAGGCAGATCTATGTCGTTTACCCATTGATTGAAGAGAGCGCGACTCTTGATCACAAGGACCTTATGGACGGCTACAAAAGTCTTACTCGTCGATTCCCCCTCCCCAAGTTTCGTATAGGCGTTGTTCACGGGCGCATGAAACCTGAGGATAAAGAAATAGAGATGCAACGATTCGCTAAAGGCGTAACTCAAATCCTAGTTGCAACTACAGTCATTGAAGTCGGCGTAAACGTGCCAAATGCGTCACTCATGGTCATCGAAAGCGCCGAAAGGTTTGGACTAAGCCAAATGCACCAACTCCGTGGGCGCGTCGGCAGGGGGGCAGACCAAAGCTACTGCGTTCTAATGACCAAGGACGAATTCAGCAACGAAGCACGTCGCCGTCTCGAGACGATGTGTCGCACCAATGACGGCTTCGAAATTGCAGAAGTAGACATGGAAATACGCGGACCTGGCGACGTCATGGGTACGCAACAGTCCGGAGTCCCCGACCTTCAAATGGCTGATATAATGCGAGATCGAGACCTCATGGCAACAGCCCGATACATGGCGGGCCAAATCCTAGAAGAAGATCCTCAACTCACTCAACTAAAGCACCAGATATTAAAAATAAACTTGGATAGAATTTTAGAAGGACGCCCCAATTGGAGTCGTATTTCATGAACTTAGCACTATGAGGAATCTTATACTACTTGCCATCGCCCTCGCGCTTGCCTATTTTTCAATATTGGCGTACTTCAGCGTGAAGATAGTGGATTCCTTTGACGCCGCTGACCCCACAAATTTTGCTCCCGACATTTTTACGGTTTGGACTATTGACTACTCGGATCCGGCCCTCCCCATTACTACTTTCAAAGCCCAAAACCTTTCACTCACCCACACCTACAACTTAGACGCCCCCATACCTTCAGGACAATCATATAAAGAATGGCGTGGAGGATTACTCGTTGGCGACGAGGTTAGCCTTGATGCTTGGGTTGAGGCACCGGGGGAAATGGCTGCTCATTGGCGCTCAGAAGCTGGAGTAAATTCTCGTCTTTTCAAATCACCAGATGGATATGTACTAGAGAAGGCATCAAATGAAATTATAGTTTGGGAAGATGAATTGCGCATTCCCAAACACATTTTCGATCGTGGAGGGATTGAAATATCTAGCGAAGACTCTGAACTAACCCACAAATATGCAGCTATAGTTCCAGCACCAGGCGGAACCTTTCTTGCAGTCGATCTCGGTGATAGATACGCTTGGGTTTTTGATGAAGCAACAATTGGGGCTGTTGCAGCAAATCACGAAACTTCAAATGAGCCACAAGCTGAAAATCTTCTCGGTGTTATTAGGAATCATAGAACTCGTGTAGATATGGATGTCCTTTACGACGAGGTTCGTTCTGTGGTTGAAGCAGTAGCAGGTGGGAAAGTGGTTTGGGCTAAAGAAGTAAAATTACCACCAATAGGAAAGGCATACGAAGTTGATATTTATGCTGATGGAAAATACCAAACAGCTTTTGCAACGTCAGATGCAGTATATCTCATAGACGTTAAGGGCAACAGGGTTAAGGGATTCCCTTTCAAGAGTAGATCGGCCATTACAGGATTCAGCGTAATGGACTACGATAAGAATAGAAAATACAGATTCTTAGTTGCCACGGCAGATGGGAAGGTCACTAACCTCAAAGGCGAAGGCAAAAGGACGTCAGGATGGAATTTCGCCAAACTCGGTGGCGGGGTTTATGTAGAGCACATCCACCATCTGAGAGTTGGATCAAAGGACTATATCTATGCTGGCTGTAGCAATGGATCTGTGAAACTACTCAAGCGCGCGGGAGGAGTAAGGGCGTCGACGGACATTCACGTTCAACCGGCCGTTGTGCCTGCTTTCAGGCTTTCAAGCAATATTTCGAAATCATCAGTTCTGTTCGTTGACGAAGGGGATGCACTCAGGGAGCTCACCTTTGGCGAGGGTAGAGAAGTTGGAATGTCTGGCCTAGTTAAGGCAGATAGGGTTGAAGTCCTAGATACGGATTCAGACGGCAAGAAGGAAGTAGTGGTTTACCATAGGGGTAAACGTACGATATGGAATTCTAGAAACGAGCAGATTAGTCCTTGAGGATGCTTCGGCTGATTACGATTCTTTGAACTTCTGAAGTGCCTTCGTAAATCTGAGTGATTTTAGCGTCGCGCATTAATCGCTCAACGTGGTACTCCTTGACGAAACCGTATCCACCGTGGATTTGGACTGCTTCAACAGTTTGCTTCATTGCAACTTCAGATGCGTAGAGTTTAGCCATGCTAGAAGCAAGGTCGTAGTTTTCGCCGGCGTCCTTTAATGCTGCTGCTTTGTAGACTAGAAGTCTTGCGCATTCGATTTGGGTTGCCATGTCAGCAAGCTTGAAGCCAATAGCTTGGTGTTTGTGTATCTCCTTTCCGAAGGTCTTGCGCTCCTTTGAATATGCAAGAGCCAGTTCGTATGCTCCTGCAGCAATACCTAGGGCCTGAGCTGCAATTCCAATTCGTCCACCACTAAGTGTTTTCATTGCGAATTTGAACCCAAACCCATCTTCACCAATTCTATTTGCCTTGGGAACTTTTACGTCAGTGAACATAAGTGTGTGAGTGTCTGAACCTCTAATCCCAAGCTTGTCTTCCTTTGCTCCAACTTCGAATCCTTCCATGCCGCGCTCAACTATAAGTGCGTTGATTCCTTTGTGACCTTTTTCAGAGTCGGTTTGGGCTATGACTATGTAATAAGAGGCAGTGCCACCATTTGTAATCCAATTTTTAGTGCCGTTAAGAAGGTAGTGGTCCCCCATATCAATGGCAGTGGTCCTCTGCGAAGTCGCATCAGAACCCGCCTCAGGCTCACTTAAGCAAAATGCTCCTATTTTCTGGCCACTAGCAACAGGTCTCAGGTGCTTTTCCTTTTGCTCATCTGATCCAAATGCTTCGATTCCGTAACAGTATAGTGAATTACAAACGCTCATACACACGCTAGTAGATGCATCAACCTTACTAATTTCCTCCATAGCAAGAACGTAGCTTAGCGCGTCCATGCCTGAACCACCATACTTAGGATCAACCATGATACCAAGGAAACCTAGTTCACCAAGTTGGCGGATTTCCTCAGTAGGGAATCTTTGCTCATTGTCACGTTCAATCACACCTGGCTTAAGAACGTTTTGGGCAAAATCCCTTGCTGCGTCACGTACTGCTTTTTGCTCTTCTGTTAGTTCGAAATTCATCTTTATCTTTTCACTCGCATGGAACACGAAGATACGACAACAAAAGCCCAAGATAATTCCTGGATTGTTATAGGTTTAATGAGTGGAACATCCCTTGATGGTTTGGATGTTGCAAGGGCAAGATTTGACATCACTGAAGACGGTGATTGGAAGGGTGAGTTATTGAATTTCGATTGTTTTGAATATCCAGAGGAGCTTTGGGCAAGGCTCAGGAGTTCAATGGAAATGAGTGCTATAGATCTCAAACTCCTAGAAAGAGATTGGTCAAAGTTCGCGGCAGAAAAAGTTTCTTCTTTTGAAAAAGCTGATTTATTAAGTTCTCACGGTCACACTGTTTTTCACAAACCTCAAGAGGGTATTACTGTCCAAATAGGATCTGGTGCAATCCTAGCTGCTGAAACTGGCCTACCAACAGTTTGCGACCTACGAAGCTTAGATGTTGCCTACGGAGGAACTGGAGCCCCGCTTATTCCCATGGTCGATAGGCATCTGTTTTCAGATTACGATGCATGTGTAAACCTCGGTGGATTTTCGAACATTAGTATTTCTACAGACGAAGAAACTATTGCTTGGGATATGGGTCCGTGTAATAATCTACTAAACCTACTTGCAAGAGAAGTGGGTAAGGACTTCGATAAGGATGGAGCTATGGCAAAGGAGGGATTGATTTCTGAATCTCTACTCAAGGAGCTTCTTGAACTTGAGTACCACGATTTACGCCCACCCAAAAGCTTGGGCATGGAATGGTTTTACAACGAATTAGTTCCAATTCTTGTAAATAACACAGGATTCTCTCTTGAAAATATCATGTGTACTTCAGTAGAATACATTGCTCATACAATTGCAAAAGATTTACCAAAGGGAAAGGTCCTTTTCTCAGGAGGAGGAGCTAGAAATACATTCTTGATGGAAAGGTTATCTAAACTTGTTAATTGTTCGGAAATACATATTTCGAAAGAGCCAATGCTAGACGCAAAAGAAGCATATGGATTTGCATTTTTGGGGTTACAGAGGTGGCTACTAATGGACAATGTGCTCGACTCGGTGACTGGCGCCTCAAGACCATCGTCTTCTGGTGCGATTTGGCTTCCATGATGTAGTATCTTTGCGGGCAAATTGAACCTTCATATGAGAGACCTACTCAAAGCATACGAAGACAAGAAACCTGAAATTGTTTTTTGCTGGAATGATAGCGAAACAGAAGCGCAAGGGTGGGTTGTAATTAATTCTCTTCGCGGAGGAGCTGCTGGAGGAGGAACTAGAATGCATCCTAAAGTAGACCAAAGAGAAGTAGAGTCGCTCGCAAAAACAATGGAGGTAAAATTCACAGTTTCTGGGCCACAGATTGGAGGTGCTAAATCTGGAATTTGCTTCGACCCAAACGATACTCGTAAAAGAGGTGTTTTAGAGCGTTGGTACGCTGCGGTTACTCCATTATTAAAGAATTACTATGGAACTGGTGGGGATATGAATATCGATGAAATTCATGAGGTAATACCAATTACTGAAGAGAAAGGGGTTTGGCATCCTCAAGAAGGAGTATTTACAGGACACTTTAAGTCAGACAAACCTCAAAAGGTTAGAAGAATTGGGAACCTTAGACAAGGCGTTTCTAAAATCGTTGAGGACTCAAATATCAGCCCTGACATAAATAGAAAATATCGTGTAGCTGATCTGATCACAGGATACGGAGTTAGTGAATCTGTTCGCCATTTCTACGATATATACGGAGGTACTCTCGAGGGAAAAAGAGTCATAGTTCAAGGATGGGGAAATGTTGGTTCTGCAGCAGCATATTACATAACTCAAGCAGGAGCGACAGTAGTTGGAATTATAGATAAAGCTGGCGGATTGATTGATATAGACGGTTTAGATTTCGTTGCAATTACAAAGCTTTTCAACGATAAAGACGGCAACTCTTTAAACGCTCCAAACATGTTGAGCTTTGAAGAAGTGAACGAGAAAATTTGGGATATTGAGGCAGATGTTTTCCTTCCTTGCGCAGGATCTCGTCTCATAACCCAAGATCAAATTAACAGGCTTCTAGCCTCTGGCCTTCAAGTCATCAGCTCAGGAGCAAATGTTCCATTCGCTGATCCAGAGATTTTCTATGGTGAAATCGCTGAATCAGTCGATGAGCGTATTACTGTAATTCCAGATTTCATTGCAAACTGCGGAATGGCAAGAGTTTTTGCCTACCTCATGAGTTGTGAAAACATTATTATGACAGACGAGGCTATTTTTAGCGACACCTCTACAATTATCAAGAATGCACTTAAGGCGACGCACGAGATGAGAGCCCAAACAAACCTTCTCACAGCTACTGCATTTGAAAAAGCCCTTAATACATTAAAATAAGATGTCTGTAATTCTATTAATTGTTTTTGTAGTTGGTTATCTAGCCATTGCACTCGAACACAATATTCACGTCGACAAAGCTGCCTCAGCATTGTTAACTGGAACTATTTGCTGGGCTTTATTCGTTCTAGGATATCCTGAAGTTCCAGCACACCTAAGTGAGGCATTCCAAGCCTTTATGCACGAATACGACGGCCACGGTTTACTAAGCGTTTTCTACGAGCACAGACTTCTCCATCACATGGAGGAAATCTCTAGCATCCTTTTCTTCCTACTTGGAGCAATGACTATTGTTGAGCTTGTTGATGCTCACGAAGGATTTAGGGTAATCACTGACAAAATCAAGACAAATAATAAGGTTAAACTGCTTTGGATTATTTGTATTCTCACCTTCTTCTTCTCTGCTGTTCTTGATAATCTAACTACTTCTATAGTGATGATTTCTCTTCTTAGAAAGCTTATTAGCGATAAAGAAACTAGGTGGATATTTGCTGGTATGGTTGTAGTTTCTGCCAACGCAGGTGGAGCTTGGTCACCAATAGGAGACGTTACTACAACAATGCTTTGGATAGGAGGTCAGCTTACAACTCCTGTAATTGTAATAAACTTAATTATCCCTTCAATCATTGCTATGGTAGTTCCTTTGGGGATTATGTCTTTCAAACTTAAGGGTGAAGTAAGTAGGCCAAACCAAGACGCAGACCAAGGAGCAGAAACCTCTTCATTTGAACGCAATACTGTGTTCATTTGCGGAGTGCTTGGACTGCTATTTGTCCCAGTATTTAAGACTATTACACATCTACCTCCATTTATGGGGATGATGCTTTCTCTAGGAGCTATGTGGCTTCTGACTGAACTCCTTCACAGAGAGAAAAACCACGAAGAAAAATCTCAACTTTCAGTAATTGGAGTTTTGAGAAAAATCGACTCTGCTAGCGTACTTTTCTTTTTAGGAATCCTCCTTGCAGTTTCTGCCCTTCAAGAGGCCGGCCATCTAATCGTAGCTGCAGAATCATTAAGGGCAAACCTTGAAAACATTTATCTAATTGATATTGCAATTGGCCTCTTATCGTCAATAGTTGATAATGTCCCTCTTGTTGCCGCTTCAATGGGAATGTATGAAGTTGTTGAGGCAGTTCCAGGTTTAAGTTCTTGGGATTCTATGTTCGTTCAAGATGGAAAATTCTGGCAATTCCTTGCTTACTGTGCTGGTACTGGCGGTTCTGCTTTAATAATAGGATCTGCTGCAGGTGTAGCTGTCATGGGTCTAGAAAAAATCGACTTTGTATGGTACCTAAAAAAGATAAGTCTTATAGCAATTGCAGGTTACTTGGTAGGTGCAGCAGTATATGTTTTGATGTTAGCACAATAGAATTTCAAAGCATCAACTTTTTACACTATAAAAATTTTATAACACTTAGATGCGTCATGATATAGACGCACTATTTCATAGAACTTAGTCGTTTAGTATAATGATAGCGATTTACCCATGTATAAATTTTTCCTACTTCAATCTGACCCAGTTTTAGAAACAGTAGCTATTACTGAAAGAAACGTAAACGTACTTGAACTCCTCATGACAGGGGGTTGGTACATCATGCTTCCCTTAGCTCTAATGAGTCTAATAGCGACATACGTTTACTTCGAAAGATTCTTTGCAATTAGAAAGGCAGCTGCCGAGACTCCTGACTTCATGAATAGACTTAAGGATTACATCAGTGCAGGCCAACTACCTAGTGCAAAAAATCTTTGTGCAGATAACGATACTCCTATGGCTAGGATGATGGAAAAGGGTATATCTAGAATAGGAAAGCCACTTAAGGATATTGCAACATCAATTGAAAATGTAGGCAAGCTAGAAATTTATAAAATGGAGAAAAACATTAGCATTTTAGCTACTGTTGCAGGAGCAGCACCCATGGTGGGTATGCTTGGAACAGTAATAGGAATGGTAAATGTATTCTTAGATATGGAGGCAGCTGGCACAGTTCAAGTAAGCGATATTTCTGCTGGAACAAAGCAAGCTATGGTTACTACAATCGTGGGACTTGTAGTGGGGATTATTGCATACATGGCTTACAACCATTTGGTAGGAAAAGTTTCGAAGGTGGTTCACAAGATGGAATCAACTTCAATTGAGTTTATTGACATCTTGGAAGAACCTGCAAACTAATGGGCCTATCAACACAAAATAAGATTAATGTGAGTGCTGGGATGAGCTCCATGACGGACCTCGTTTTTCTTCTTCTCATATTCTTCATCATTATTTCAACTCTTGTGAGCAATGGTGTAAATGTTGATTTACCCCAAAGCAAGGGAACAACATCTGTCACTCCTAATCTCACATTGAGCATCACTGCAAAAGGAACCTACCACTTAAATGCTGGCGGTTCTATCCCTCAAACCGACCTAGAGACTAAACTCAAGTTAGAAATGGCTAAGCAAAATGAAAAAGTAATTTACTTACAAGCAGATGCTAATGTTCCTACAGGCCAAACCGTAGAAATAATAGGACTAGCAAAAGCCAATCAATGGAAGGTAATGCTAGGTTCAACTCCAAAAAATTAAATGAGCTCACAAGCACTATATGAACAAAACTCGAAGATGCACAAGCGCAAGGCCGGAGCATTGACTGCTTTTATTTTTTTGTGCATACTCTTGTTGTGCTTCTTTTTAACAGCTTTTACTATTCAAGATCCTCCACCTGGCGAACAATTCGTAGCTGTTGGCTTTGCTGATCTGGGCGATGTTGATGACGCCGGTGGTGAGACAGAAACTATAATGCTATCAAAGGTTGTCGAGGAAGTAGTCGAAGAAACTGAAAGTGTAGAATCTGTTGTAGAGCCTGTGGTAACCGAAGAAATTGTTACAGAAGAGAGCTCTATGATGTCTGTTCCTATTGCTGAAGAAATTGAGGAAGTTGAAGAGGTTCCTAAAGAAGAGCCAATACGTACTTCTGCTGGAGCAAACCTAATTAACGCCTTTGCTTCATTTGGAGGAGGCTCTAAAGGAGATTCTGATGGAGTTGGAAACCAAGGTTCAGATGAAGGTAGAATCGAGGGTTCAGGTGTCGTGACTGGTGATTTTGGCTCTGCCTCATTAAATGGCGGAAGCTTAGTAAACCCACCTAGCTTAAATGAAAAGCCTAAAAGAGACGGAATTGTTCGAATGAAAATAATCGTAGACTCTAGCGGAAAAGTTGTTACCGCAGAATACGATGCTAAGAACTCAACATTCGCCGACTCAGAGCATATAAACCTCGCTAAAAGAGCATCTCTTACAGCTACCTTTACCTCGAGCAACGTGCCAAGAAGGTCTGGATACATCGACATTAGATTTGAATTAGAGTGATGAATTACCAAGAGGCTATAGACGTCCTCTATACGAAACTCCCAATGTTTCAGCGCATTGGTCCCTCTGCATATAAAGCTAACCTTGATGGTGCCAAAGCCGTGTGTTCAATGTTAGGCAACCCTGAAAAAGACTTAAAGTTCGTTCACATTGCTGGCACAAATGGTAAAGGGACGGTAGCTCATATGCTCTCCGCTATCCTTCAAACATCTGGCTATAAAGTAGGACTTTTCACATCTCCTCATCTTGTAGATTTCAGAGAAAGGATTAGAATCAATGGTGAGATGATAGCAGAGATTGATGTGATTGATTTTGTGGAAAGTTATTATGAGTTATGGGATTCACCTTCGTTTTTTGAGCTCACTTTTGGGATGGCTCTTAAACACTTTTCTTCTTCAAAAGTTGATATTGTGATACTCGAAACTGGTATGGGGGGTAGGTTAGATAGTACCAATATCATCCCATCGGCTGAGGTGTGTGTGATAACAAATATTGGATTTGATCATCAGCAATTTCTTGGTACAACAATTCAAGAAATTGCGGGGGAGAAGGCTGGTATATTGAAACACGGCGTTCCTGTTATACTAGGGAAGATGAGGCCCGAAGCACAGTCAGTAGTTCTTGAGCACGCACTAAAGATGAGCTCTGAGGTGTATTACGGTCGATTTGAACCAGATGGTCTAAATGATGATTTGATCCCATGCTTCAAAGAAAATGCCGCTACTGCATATGAGGCTGCTAGAGTACTAAAACTCCATGGTTGGAATATCGATGAAAACAGTTTTATTGAATCGTTAAATAATTACAGGTCAATTTCAGGACAAAGTGGACGGGGAGAAGTAATTCCAGCTTCTGCAGATTTAGGTAGTTTGATTGTTGATTGTGCACATAATATTGATGGAATCAAGACTTTAATGTCTAATATTAAGGGTAAACTACATATTATATTCGGTACAGTTAGTGATAAGGATCCTATCAAAGTTTTAGAATTAATTCCCAAGAACAGTGTAATGTACTGGTGTGCTGCTGAAATAGTAAGAGCTATGGATGTTGATAAGCTTTCTGGATTGGGTGCTTCAGTTGGACTCAATGGAAGGTGTTATGGGTCAGTGAGTGAAGCCGTAGAGGCAGCTCGAATGGCAACTTGTAATATCGAAGGAGAGCAAGCATTAGTTTGCGGAAGTATTTTCGTTGTAGGGGAAGCGTTATGACTTTTTACAATCTATTTATTCTAATTTAAAATATTGTCATAAAAACGAATGAGTCATTTGTGGATGACCCTTTTTTTAGTGGGCGATCATGGATTCGAACCAGTGACCCCCTGCTTGTAAGGCAGGTGCTCTGAACCAACTGAGCTAAGAGCCCTAAAAAGTTAGCAAATGTATACCTATTAATTTTTTATTGCAAAAAAGTAACTAAAGGTTCACAAAATATATTTTAAACTAATTTTCGTTATATTTTGTTGGATCAAATGCATTATACACAGAAATAATTTTATCATCTTTCCAACCCCAAGCACAGTATCCTCTTAATTCAACTTCATTACCTGTATTTTTTGAGGTCCCACTCCAATCATACCATGAATTAGTAAAAACCATACCATTATTATAGTACATTGTTGTAGCTACGACATTTGAATGCATAATATCATTCCAATTATCATGTCCGGAGGAGAATGCACTAACCATCCCTTCAAAATCCATAGCATTATCATTCACTGATATCTCTACATCTGGATGAAAATATTTTTCCATAGTAGCCATATTATTATTAACATATGATAACATAATATCTTTTACGATCTTAGTTTTTTCATCATTCTCGGATATAGTTCCAGACCAATCACCACTATCAATATTTGAGTTTTGTTGCTGGCATCCAATAAATAAAATTGAGATAAATAAAATAAAAAGGTTTTTCATAATAGTTTTTTTAATTAAGAATTAAACCTAATAATAAAATAAGTCATTAACAATTAATATAAAATAGAAGAATTAGTTCTAACATTTAATTTTAAGGGGCTGAGTTTTTATATAAATGTCCATTTGGCAGTAAACCTGTTAGACCCCATTTATGAGCGATATAACCCTCAGCTTTAATAGCTAAATTGATATCATTTGAATTAAAGATCATTAGCTCCATAAATTTCCCATCTAACTCTCTATTACCTGACCTGTTCGAATGAATCAAAAAAGTTGCATTACTCATATCAACATTAGTTA
>PBEE01000010.1:0-19855 GCA_002717605.1 Crocinitomicaceae bacterium
GTGATGGGAATTTTAATTATGAATTCAATCGCCTTTTACTTGGGAAGCGTAGCCTATTTCGACATCTCAGTTCCAGATAATGCAAGTTCACTTGACTGGTTTATTGCGATTATGGGGGAGGTTTTCGCAGATCAGAAATTCATGGCGCTTTTCTCTCTGTTGTTTGGGGCAAGCATTCTACTGTTCTGTGAACGCGCCGAAGCAAAAGGTTATTCTCCGACAAAGTTGAGTTTATGGCGCAACTTCCTGCTCTTCCTAATCGGAAGTTTTCACGCCATGTTGTGGGAGGGTGATGTATTGACAGTGTATGCTATGTGCGCGCCTATTTTGCTAATATGCAGGAAGTTTTCTCCAACGCTTCTCATCAGCCTTGGATGTATCTTTTACTTGACACCCGTCGTCACTAATTGGTATCTTGTATCCACTGTAGATCCCACCGGTTTCCAAATGATTTGGGATAATTCATACATAGAAAATTACTCAACAGAAATTGAGTTAATCGGGCTCGGTATGATGTATGATGTATACGCCCGTGCCTTAGGCATGATGTTTATCGGGATGGGATTGTACTCAAACGGCAAATTAATTGACATTGGCTCGGCAGATAAAAATCTCTCCCGCAGCATAACCTTCGTCATCGTTGGGATTTCATTATCTGGCATCGGACTTGGTTGGACGTATCTCAATGATTTTTCCACCGCAGCGATAATTCAAGGGAATATAGCTAACACTATTGGAACAATTCCACTAGCATTAGGTTATGTTGGTCTGCTAATTTGGTGGCATAAGCGGACAAAATCACTCCTCATCAATCGAGTACAGGCCNTAGGAAAAACGGCATTATCTAACTACCTCGGNCAAACGATTGTTTGTTTNANTCTTGCAGCAGTNATCCCGCAAGCATGGTTGAGTCGCAGCACCGTATTGCTACTGATTTTAGCCATCTGGTGGGTTCAGTTATTCGTTTCTGAGCAGTGGCTNAAGCGCTACAAATTTGGACCTATGGAGTATTTTTGGAGATGNATGACGTATCGTCGCCTTATGCCATTTATTGCGCGTGCAGAATAAGGCAGTGTTAAGATAAGCGCACTGTCTTTTAAGGATATAAAGATGGTATACGCATTCTACTCAACTGATTAGGTTGAAACTTGCGTTTTTGAATCGATTTCTGCAAATGTTTTTTCATATGAAAAATCAACAATTAGGGTAAAATGGCTCTAGTGTAGGTTCATGCAACTAAACACAATCGTATTGATAGTCGGAGCAATTGGTTTCGCTTTTGGAATTGGCGTAGTAATATACACGCACCTGATAAAAAATAGAGATGCACTCTCTTCAGTCTTTGATATCTTAGAAGATGTCAGAGAAGGCAATCAAGCGAACAGATCGAATTTTGATACACTTAGAAGTGCCAGTCATAGAGCTAATAGAATGGAAGAACTATACCTTAATAGCCATCAAAAAGTCATTGATGACCATTCAACCATCGTGAATAGAGTCCCGGAATCAGTAGAAAGGTTGTCCTCTAGACAGGAAGAACTCTCCAGTTCTGTTGGGTTATTATCTGACAATGTCGAACGCGTAATTACTGATATGACGACAAAAGAAGACACAACAGCACTAAACTCACAGATTTATCACTTTGTCAATGAGTACAAAGAGGATGTTAGAAGATCTGAGGCAAAGATAACTATTCTCGAATCAAATATTGCCGAAAATAAACAACTAGGTGAAAGTCTTGGAGACGCTATTTACAAACTAGCTGAGATAATAAACAACACGAACAATACTATGCAACAATTTGAAATTGCAGTAATGAAGAAATTTGAGGAATTTTAANTAAAAAGGAGATGATAATATGAGAAGAGATGACGATATTTTAAGAGTAAACCCAAACAACACACAGAATGACTTTTTAGCAAGAATTTCATCGATTGAGACCACCTCTAGAAGTCACNATCCNGTGGTTGATGTTTCTGACATCAATTCATCAGATTCTGATTTTGATGATGATTCAGTGGATAATTCGGTGGTGAGGCTTGCTCCACTTCCGCCTGAAAATGGACCGGCAATATTGATGCCTTCTGGCGTAGGCGTCAATGGTCGTCCTGCTTGGGAGACTGTGGAATTTAGCAAGTGTACAAACAAGGTTAGTAGAGGTGTAAAGTCAGGCCTCCAGAAGAGAAATAAGTATCTCCAACCAATAGATTTGGTGATTCCATATGCAGGATCTGAAGCGTCTTCAGCCAAGGGTGGTTATGATATTGAGGATAACCACGCGCAGGGTCTCTTCGCAGACCAAGCAGCTTTAGCTATAAAGATTCAAAGTGCTGTAGGCGAGGTTACTAACACCACCGGCAATCCAAAATCCAAGCGTCCCTTTGGTGTGGCAATAGTTTCCACACTCAGTGACGACGATCATAATAAGCAGACTTCGAATCAATTGTTGTCGAGTATTGAGGCTGGAAAGGCCTTGAGATATGCAAAAAAAGGACGAAAGTCAAGAAACGGTCACCTGAGGCCAACTGTGGTCGACGAGCTTGGTAAACCAGTATTGTATACATTTGGCGAAGGCATTACTATCGCTCCGTTTAGAACTGGTAAGATCGGTGGTGGCAAGAGTCTTACTGCCTATGCTAGCCACAGCCCTCGAGATGCAATCGATCGCCAAAAAGGTCAGTGGAGACCTATCCATGACATTCAACAATTTTCGCCAAATCCAATTATGCTACCGCCTATGATGTCGATTGGTGGAACCTCCTTCGATGCCTTCATGGCGTGGGAAGAAGATAACCTAGGGTTTGTGCCGAAAGGCTCTTTCCAATATATTACAACAACTCCCCAAGATATGCTGCCAGATGACATTGCAGCAGCGGCATCTCGTAAGAAAATACAATCCATAGCAGGACTTACCTGCGTGGATTTAGGAGATATGATAAACCACGTACCTGTTGTGATGTTGGATTATAATGATGGAGCAAACAAGCAATTTGTATCTCTTGAGGCTATGCGTTTAGCTCTAGAGAACTATTGTAACATGCAACCAGAACTGATGGTTGATCGCTCAGATGTAATAGTGAAATTAGATGAATTCTCCAACTCATTGGGTAAGAACTCTGAAGGAGCAAAGATTTGGGTTGAATCCTCCAATTCTGGCACTCAAGGCATAGATATTCAACACAGAGATTTGTTCATTGCCCACAGTATAAACCTCAATCGTCATAGGGTTGATTCCTTGGCTCGCGGTGTTTCTGACTCCAAGAGTATTGAAAACGAAATGACATATGCAGTCACTCGTGCTTTTGCACAAGCGTATGGCAGAAATGCTGGTGAAATTCTTCTCTCAGACTTAGAGCTGCACAGAGCTAAAATTAAGATGGCGCAGATAGTGATTTATCTTCCCGAAGATATGGAAATTATTGGCCGTGAAACACTGTTAACCCGGTTACAAAATTCAATCAATCAAGCACTTAAGAGAAAATTAGGCAGTAAATACGAATTACCGACATTTGTTACAACCTACGCAGTTCCGATGGAACAGCACGAGCACCCTGTTATCTCACTTCGTTTGATGACTCATGCTAAGGATTTATTTGATTTGATACGTGAGGATACACCGGAAATCTATCAGTTTATGATTTCAAATCACTCAGTGAATGAACTCAAGAGCGGCAAGAAACCGAAAACTAAGATTGTTGAGAATTCTAATTGGCACTCCGAGATTAGTGCAATGAAGGATAAGCAAAACAGATCAATACCATTCTTCTCCCGTTGGGCAGATGTGCTCTCGATACTGGTCAAAAGAATGTATTCTTCTTCGTGGAGTAAGCGTAGAAAGGATGCATGGGATAACAAGAAGGAGGGATTATGAAGCATGGAATCATCTCTACAATCTCGAACCTTTGAACAACCATCAGTGAGTTATAATGATGGCCATTTTCTTCCGTTATCGCCAGAACATAGCGAAGATTTAGAGCAAAAATATGCTAAATCGCTCTCAAGGATTGGAGAATATTCTCAACGATTTCTACAAATAAGCAGCCTCCTGGACACCGATGACATTCCTACCTTTCATCGAATTAATGCTGAGGTACATGAAAGAAGCATTCGTAAGGAGTGTGAAATACTGAACTCTTTGTGGCGGATGATAGAACTAAACAAAATAGCATCGGAACACTCCTATACAATCAATTGCGACTACTCAAGACGGATCGTTGAGGACGTGATGAACATCCTTGCTTCAAAAGTAACACAAATCAGCCTATCGGGTGATTACGAGATTGGAGAGGTAAAAACCCAACTTTACGATATTGGCTTGCTGAATTCTGATGAGAATGTCAAATTAAATTCTTATTATAATGATGATTTTTCATCCCAGGCCAACCCAATATATGACCTGCCGGAATGGCTTCAAGAGCCATTATATCAGAATTATATTCAGGATATAAGGCAGGAACATATGGCTCACTCTGAGTCAAAGCTACACTGCTTNCTTAGAGAAAAAGTTCGTATCTTGTCTNACTGTGATTTAATCGATTTGGTTTCTGACCATTGAAATTAAATGTAGACAGCTCTTGGTTAACATGAGGGTTCATTTTGAATATTAGTAGCCCGGCTGAGTTGTTGAATGTTTTTGCTAAATTACGGTTAAGTAAAAACAACTTACGTTTCACTGGTGATGAATATCTAACACAGATCAATGATTATTTCACCAGGATATTATCGGAAACCAATTACGAGGTAACTGAACTTGAAAAGCAAATTTTTTGCTTAGTGTTCCGCGCTAGTAGGAAATTTAAACCTGAAGTGTTTACTTTTGATGATGATTATCCAACTCTTCANCCGAANTTAAGGCCTGTTATTNAAGGTATNATCAATGNATGTAACNTAGAACTTGAACCATCGCAATTGTTCAATTTTGCTTGTTATCCGGATGCCAACAAAGGTGACGAGAAATTAATAACACTTAAGCAATCAAAATGGACTAAAAAACACAAAATAATACTCAAATATAACAAAGGTGATGAGGTCAATTATGTATTTTTTTATCACGAAATACCAAAAAATGAAATCTATGAAATGAGGAGTAATTGGGACAACATTTCGTTAACACCAGATCCAATAGCTACGGGCAATATTAAGCCTAAGTTGCTCAACGAAAGTAAAAGACCAAAGTTTAGCCCAATATTCGGCATGTTAGGAATAAAGCACAAATCAATGAACGAGATTTTTTTGAACTCTATTCGTCACAATCAAGTTGTCAGTGGTATTTTTACACATATTAAGAAGAAGGCAGAACGATACAAAGGCTGGACACCACAACAAAGCAAAAATGCAAAAACAGTCAAGGCTCAATTTACCTTGGAGTTTGAAAATGCCATATTCTCAAATTTCCCTAGAATAAAATCTAGATGGGGCACTCTGCATGATGAACTTAAACAATCAATTTATCGCTGTTTCTTAGAGCTTAAGGATAACAATTACGAATTATTCCTCCAGTATGGTGAAAATGACCAGCCATTCATTCATGGAGACGAGTGGGGAGACAATTTTTTGATGAGTGATGATAAAGAAGTCATGTTGATTGATCTTGAAGATACATTGAGCTTTAATTTGTCAACCAAAAAACTCACTAACTCAGGTCGATTATCACATCTTTACCGAAGGATATACTTGAACACAGATGATGAAGATGTATATCAGAGGCACTACCTAAATAACGATGAAAAAAACCCCGAAAGTTTAATCGACCACAATTTGATTTTACCTATATTTGATGTTTCACGATCTATGGGTAGATTAATTACTGCATTGATACAGATTTACACACAGGAAAATAGAAACTACCTAAAGGAATACAATGATGAAAAAATAACTGAGCTTTTCGATAATTTTGTGACAATGATTTTTGATGAAATGCAAGATAGCATCATCTCGAAGAATAGAGGTTGGTTTTTGTTATCAATTATCGATTGGTCTCTCTATTGGGAACAACGAAAACCGTTTAGTCTTCTAAACATGTCAAAAGAAAAAGACAAGTTCCTTTACAGGTCTGAATTCACTGCCGCCCTGAGTAGGAAAATAAATGAGAAATTAGAGCGATATTATTTCATTTCTAATGAATTAGAACAGTTTAGAAAAAATATCCATAAGTCCACCTCTGAAATTATAAACCAAAATGAACACTTCAGAGGAATATTTGATGAACAAGATAACAAACAATTTGAGGATTTTTCACATTTACCATATGAGGAAACAGCTGGTTATTGGAGTAACAATAATCAAGACAAGTCAGAATTTAAAACTTCTATGATCATAATTTATACTAACAACAATGATGTTAACTCCATCTCAAAGATTCTCCACAGCAAAAATATTCCCGAGGCTTACTTCAAACCGAGATTACATGAAGATATTACAGAACTCATTGAATACAATATACAGGTTTACAATTATGAGATTTTGGACTTGGAAAAGATACCAAAGCCTCCGAGTTACAGGACGCAATTTTTTACCGACTTATATTGAAAATGATTCAGATTTTACCCTTTCTTTATTCGCATCACATCTCCAAGCTGGAATGCGACCGGGGACTTATCGCCACGTTTCCAATCGATTTCTTTTGATATAACATACTCAGTTGTCCATAAAAACCTAGTCATCGTAATCAAGCCTTCATTCTTGCCGCTTACTGGAGCCTCATATCGGACTGAAACATAATTATCTCGCAGATGATTGAGAATTACGGATTCTGGGAGATGATAACCTTGGTTTATGATTTCTTTTAAGCGAGTATTAGATTCTATCAGTTTATTTTCAATCTCTTCGAGATACATAGGATACAAAATTGGATATATGTCATTACATTCGGACATTATTATATCAATACTCTGATTTATCTGTTCAATAATTTGCTCGAATTTTCCTATAGAAATTACATGTTTTCTCCAAATAGGCATACTAACAACATTTATTCCAATATTCCAATCATCCATCTTGTAGTTTGTATTGTCAATTATATGATAAGTATTTTCAGGGTCATAATCTGAAGATATGAAGTCTTTCTGCCAGAGCATAAGATATTCATTATATTCGGAATAATCTTCATCATAAACTCTCACGATATTGATAATCAATCCCAATGTTTGTATACGATTTAAATGTGTTATAATCTGATAAAAATTTTCTAGAATATAGGGCAAATGAATTTCTATATTGTTAGGAAGGATTTGATTAATTAAATCCATTGGAGTTACGCTAGAATGAGAGGTATATCCTTGCTGATTAAACTTAACATAATCGTGGATTTTATCAATTCGCTCTGCAAATAGATTATCAATCATTGCTTCATATCTACCGTCAATGAATTTGGATATTTTATCAAATTCAGATTGAGTACGCACATTATAGGGTGCTTTCTTAAGATCAAGTTGAGTAGGTTTTGGTTTATCCAAACCGATTTTAGTATCGAGTATATCATTTAATAAATCCATGTTGACGAAATACTCGGTCTTCTTCTCTGATGGTGGTTTAAATCCAAAACCTGAATCTATATACTTTTGTGGATATATTATCCTGTCACTTTCTAAACTATAATATGAGTAACCACACAACATTGCAACATATGCAAGTAATTGTGATTTTATTTCTTTTGCTGTATCATTATCAAACTTATTAATTATGGTTTTATCAAAAATATTTAGTCTTAAACTATTCTGTAATCTGAAAGAATTACCTTTCCGTGTTTGCTGAAAGCCTCTAATTTCTGCATGTTTTTGCATTCTTGGCAATAATAATTTCTTTTGGGTGAGGGTTTGATGAATTTTGTTGCTTTCAAAATCAGCCTGGAATGCCTTTTGCAGATCTGAAACGTGATTCCAAATGTTACTATCAATGAAGTTTCTATCAAAGTGTTCGATTGAATTGCTGATAAATTTAACAAACTCTGTGGTTGTAAATACCAAGGGATTGGAATCTGTATCGCCTTTTTTCGGAATGAAAGAGTCTAATTCCTCGGTTAGAAGGCGTGATTTGCTATTTATTCGACCGGTTTTCTTAATCTTGTATAAATCAAAAATAATGTCATAGTAATATAAAGCATATTTGCTTATTGTGCTGGACAAAGACTTCCTCCAGTTATGCATTATTTTGGTATGTTCTCTACTTCTGTTTGGGATCAAATTGCCATGCAGCGTGATTAAGCGTATGCTCTGACTTTGTATATGCTCTGAAAGTCTCAAGTAATATTCTAATTGGTTCATGTATGGCCAACTTGTTGAAATAACTAAGTTATTTATGTTAATTCTTGGTTTCTTTCCATTGATTATGGATCTCATATTATGATTTAATTCTTGCAACCTTAGTTTTTGGATATATTTTTCTCGTTCTAAATAATGATTTTCCATAATCACTGCCTTATACGCATCTAGAATTCTTAGCTTTTTCCCGTTCCTAATTATGCAATTCACATCAGTTATCATATCGATGTGTTGGATTTCACCGTCGACTTGGGAATAGAGTTTTGATATATTCAACTTTTTAACAGCAAGTCTCTCCCTTCCAATTACAACATCCTTTATTTCGAAAGTCTGATTATCATTGGTGAGCCCTTTGTCTCCTTTCTTAATTTCATCTAGGTAGATGAAAATAGTGCCATCTTTTGTGTTAATCTGATTTTCTAAAACCCCTGTCCAAGCATTATCTGAGGCGGCAAATCGCTCGAGACTTTCTTCTGAATATTTGTGAGGAAGAGGCAAAAATGTTGCAATTTCTACTGCTTTCTTGTTGGTAAGTCTGGATTGCAAATAACTGCATATATGCCTGTAACTTTGTTCATATGTTTGTTCTACTTCCAACCTATTGGAGTTCTCCAATGAAATCTGATTTACTCTCTCAAAGGTTAACTTCAAGTCGCATTTATAACTTTGGAAAAGATCACAATCAATGTAATCTAGTTGATTATTCTCATCCAATTTAATTGGTTCCCGGAAGAAAGATTTTCCAAAGAACTTATTTTCATTTTGGTTTAGGAAGTATTCTACGCTTGAGTCCCCATTTATTTCAGGGAAATTATCATTAGACCTCAATTCAATATATTTACCTCCCTGCTGATAATTAACCAATGATTTGAACATGGATGTATTTATTATTAAAGCGGCATACTTAGCTTTATTTTCTTCAGTACAAAATGACAATATCAATTTTGTAAAGTATTCTTGTGTTGTGAAATCCATGCCACCAAACTTATCAAATTCGGCTGTAAAAGAGTGATCTATGGCTAAGTTGAAACTCAAATTAACTATGAAATTAATACATTCAGGTCCAGATACATTACCTCCGAAACATTCTATGTTATTTTTTACATACTGTGTTGATGTGTTTTCAAAATCCCAATTATAATCTCTAATCCTTCCATCGAGCTGAGTTGTATCAGTAAACAATAAAATAAAGAAAAACGCTTCACTCAAGTCCGCTGATGTATATTTACGATTTTCCTTTAGTTCTCTGAGCCAGTTATTTGCAGATTTCCAAAGTTCTTCGTCAAAATAATCGCAGCAATATTTGAAGTAGTAATGACTAGAAATTCCATAACTCCTCGATTTTATGCGACTCTCATTTTCTGTAATCATGATTTTATCTTTATCAAACAATAAATTTGAGTAATGTTTAGCAAATTTCCAAACTTCACAATCTTGGTTTGTTAATCCATATACTGCGAAGTTACCAATTAAATAATTACAAATTTCGCGATTGATTTTTTCGTCAATACGATTAATAATTTTGGGAATAATCTCTTCTTTGTATAACCTAGCAGCATATTTATGCTCTATACGATGAAGTATGAAAGAAGCATATTCATCATCTCTATATTTTTCAGAAGACAATGGATAATCATTGTCGATAAAACCTTTTAATTTGTTTTTCAGCATTTCTGAATTATCAGAATTGAGCAAAAATTCACAAATGTGGTTATTATTAATTTCCAATATATTGAGTTCATCAAGATTTGAATTTTTCAAGCCTATTCCTGTTAATTTAGCAATATTTGATAGTGCATGATAGATGTTTACATCATCTCCAGCAATAGAGGAAAGCTGATTTTGCCAATCTTCATCATCCGAAATAATAATATCTTTCTCGTCTATATTTACAGAATTCAGCACGAAGTCGATAATATGTTCGAAGAATTTATCGTACAGTTTAGTTATTTTTATGTCACTTTCACTATCATCTATTGCATAGTCACTATAATCTATTGGTTCGTAGTGTTCAAGGAATGGTTGAGATATCTTGTAAGATTTCAAATTATTCTCACTTGATGAGATGCTTGACTCGCTACCTCTTTCCTTTAATTTATCCAAATCAACAATACCATAATCATCGCAGTCAGCAAACAATTTTAGCAGTAATTTGTTACAGTATTTTAACATTAAACTATCTATTTGCAAGTCTCCATTTGCAAGTTTCGTACTTATAGAATCCCAACTTACATTTTTATCAGTTAGCGAACCTATTGCATCGCATAATGAACGACAAAAGATTCTAAATTCGTTTACTAAATTATCATTAATAAATTGCTTTGAATTGTAGTTGGTGTTCATATAATTATTGAAAATATCCACTTGTAATTGCTGTTTCTGCCGGTATGTCTCTAGTGGCTCGTTATCATCTAAATTGAATATTTCATCAAAAAGGTCATTGAAAAAGAAATTTTCATATTCCAAGATTAATTTTAATATGGTGCTGTTGTGTATAAATCGCTTTCTATTATTGCTGTATTTAGTTGGGAGATAATACCTCTCATCTATACCATGCAGATTTACCAACGATTTTGATAATCGAGGAACCTCCAATCGAATAATATCGGTAAATTTTGTTTTGGTCAATTCTGAATAATCTGTATATTCCTCTATTTCATGATAATTATTCTGTATTTCTGTAAGATATTTTTCAGAATAGGTTTTCGATAATAAATTATCTATTATCGAGTTGTGGGTTTTTCCCAACAGTAAGTTAACAAATTTACTGAAAGAACGTTCATCATTGTCGACATACTCAACATACATGTGCAATGATTTTCTCAGATTCGACAGATTTTCATGCCTTGATCTATATGATTTTATCACTTCTTGCTCCCAATATTCATTGTCTAAATCTGTGGAGTCAAAGTCTTCGTAATTGATGAATTTTCTAATAAAGTCCTGATTCAAGTCTTTATGATCAATCAGATAAACTCCATCCTGAGTTAACAAACTGTTTTCATCATGAAATAACTGTGGTATTTTCGTTCTGTAGTTTTTATCAATGATTCGAAATTCCTTGTCAATGAGGTCAGTGTCTGGCCAAATGATAAACAACAATTGACGTGTACGAGTAAATAGTACATTCATCGAAAATTGTTGATTGTTTCTTATTTTATCCATAAGGGGTACGTTATGTTTTTTCCACTTAGAAAATCGTGTTGCATCCATTTCTTTTATTGAACCGTGTTTAGGGAGTAAGGCTTTTTCGGGCACTTCATAGGGATTTATTACAATAATTACCTCTGCTTCAAGTCCCTTGACTTGCGCAGCGGTGTAGGTTTTTAGTGCTAGAAGATTATCAAACTTTTTTTCAGTATCAAATGCGTCATTTATCGGGGAAACGACGAAAGGATCTCTAAATTGTGCCCTATGTTCTGCAACATCGTAAATTAATTCCTGCAACTTTAATACAGTCTTTTCTGGGTTGCTAGATTTTATGTTTATTACACCAGAAGACTGATACGATTTTTGATAGGGTTCGATGTAAGATAAGCTATCGAAGATGGTGTAAGTATTATCGCTCCTTGAGTCATTAAAAGTCACATATGCTTCTCGATTGAATGTAGCGATGTTTGGTGGATTTCGCCAAGTAACCTTTAGTCTCTCAACTTGTGTAAGTTCCGGATGATTATCATGGAAGATTTGAGCAATGTGGTTCGAGGTATTTTTTTCAATCTTAAGAATGTCTGATATTTTATCTACTACTTCAATCCAGTCAAAGCCACTCAGGTTCACTGTTTGAGCATCGTCTCCGGTTAACAAAATAGATTTTGATAGTTTGTCAATTGTTACTTTCGGATTGATTAGAGATATGATAAAAGCAATTGTTGATGCTTCCAAATCTTGTACTTCATCTATAACAATAACATCATAATATTGTTTTTTTGTTTTACTGTTGTTCAATCTATTGCGACAGATATATGACCAATAAGAGTATGGTGAGCGTTTATTTATTGGTGATATCCGCCGATTTTTATCAAATGTGAAACTCCACAGGAATTTAATTTCAGTCTGTTTCCCCTTTCCTTGTTCATTTCTCAAATACCCAACATTTTTTGCCTTCTTGTAATAATTTTTGTAATCAGATAAATTGTCAAACCTTGGTTTACCTGATTTGTCAAATAATACTTCCTTGAATTCAAGCCATGCTACATATGGAGATATTGCTTGTTTTGTACCATCCTGCTTGGTTTTTTCTTCTTTATTGAATTTCTCAAGCTCCTTGCTAAATTCATCAAATTGAACAAATTGCTTTTGTTTGTTTTTATCTAGTCCATCATAACTACCTAACAAATCATCTACGGACAAAAACTCGACATTATTTTTACCCGGGTCTGTTGTCAGATTAAATTTGCCATCATAGACTTTGTTTTGATTTCTTTTGAGTGACTGTTTTGCGATCTCCCAATCGCTTTCCATTCGATCTGCGAGTTCTTTATTTAATGTGATGTAGAGGAAATTTTGATTTTTAGCTTCCCTGTACTTCAATTGATGGTCAAGAAATTTCAAAGCATACCTTGACTTGCCGGTACCCGCTGTTCCAGTCAACAATTGTACAGTTTTTGTCGAAGAAAAGTGCTTCAAAAGTTTATCTTCTTGTTCTTCGTCTTGCTCTTCAGCCTTTTCATATAATGCACGTGGATAAAACGTTTGAATCAATTGTTTGTGATTTTTGGTAACTTCTACCTCATTTTCATTTTTACAATGCTTCTTCCAAGTGTAAACACCACCAATTAATCTAATAAAATCCGGACTTTGTGGTGAAATTAACAAATCTAAATTTGATAGATATTCATCTACTTCGCTATTTCCAGTATTTGAAACTGTTAGTGTATGTAAGAGTTGGTGCGCAAAACTAAATTTTCCTGCTTTATAGTTGATTAGATATGATTTTGTGAGAGCGTTCATCATTTTGGTTATATCATCAATATCCATATATCTCATATAATGATGTATCAAACCTATTACATTGTCAATATCAAAATAAATCTTCTTGGTCAGTGAGTCTGCTTCGTCCTCTGAAATCTTATAGATAGCTAGACAGAAATTATCAATAAATTTCTGAAGTTGGTGTTTTGGAAATTTATCAAGAATGTTGTTTTCCCAAGTAATCCAACAATAATCAAAAAACAATTTTATTGGAGAGTCCCTAATAAGTGAAATAGTGTTGTTGTAATTAACGACTTCATAGTCTATCTTCTCTTCAAACCATTCGTATAATTTAGCAATAAAGTCATGATAAAATGGGTCTTGCAACTTTTTTTGCTTTTCAATTATTATGGCTTCATGTTGTAACTCAAGCCTGTTCATTCCACCTGTTCTGTTCAAACCATTATCAACAAGATATTTACGAAGAAAATTTGTAGATTTCTTATAAGGATTGATACCTCTTTTATCAATAATAATAGGCATCAATGCTTGTACTACTCTGGTAAATTGTTCAAATTCTTCATGATACTTTTTTCCATTTATTTCTACATGATATGGTTCAATTTGATGAAGTAGTAACTCCGGCAGGTTTATTGCTGTTATTGGAAGGTCATCCTCCTCAATATTTGAGTTCCATTCTTGAGTTCTTGAAGTAAAAATGACATTTACACCTTTGGTTTGTGCAGTCTTTAGGAAATTAATCCATCCAGAGATAAACGACTCTTTATTCTTGATATTAGTGAGTAACACATCAACTGTATCTATCATTATGAGAGGAACATTATTAGTTTGCTCTGCTAAAACAACGAATTCATCAAGAGAATCCGCCATTCTTGATGTTCTAATGTTGTATTCTCTGATGCCAGAAACAACTTTTGACCAGATTAGATTCCCATCAACTGTATCGTAATTGTCTGAAATTTGTAGCTCCGAGTAGATTGGAAGTATTGATTTTTGTTCAATTATGTGTCCAAGAGTATCTGCGATAGTAACTAAAGATGTAGTTTTGCCACTTGAAGGGTGTCCATGGATTAAAATCGAAAAAGGTTCCATCTGGTGATCATACTTTCTTTGTAAGTCAATCATACCCGCTATGTGTTGGCAGATTTGCAAAGTAAAAAACTCATCAAAGTTTTTGACCTTCTCCTTCTTACCATCTTTAGAAATTTCATTTCCAAAATCGATGTCTGCTGCAAAGTCTCCTGGTTTGCTATGTCTTTGTTTCCCTATATTTTTTATCAGATTATCAAAATCTTCGTTACTCATTGCATTACGCTTTTTCACATTACTCGGAACCATTGCTGAACGCGCTTTGAAATCTTGAATAATTTCATCTACCAGCTCTTCGTCGGATAGAGGACTTAGTGGTTTAGTTTTCCTCACTGATACGTTCCCCCATCTGTGTTTCTAACCACTTCGTTGATTCGACATTCGATCCTAAAATTATTGTTTTCAATTATGTAATCGTCTAGTTTTTTGACATGAGGGTCATGGCTGTCTTTCCAAAACAGTTTTTCGCTCAAATCAAAATAGGGAACTATTGAAGAATCATCAATGGCAATGAATGTGTCATACTCATGCACCAAAATCCATGCTTCTATGTTGGAATCGATACTATTACATCCTTTATCACATTTTGTCCACTGGCCAGTTTGTTTAAACTTTTGATAAAATTTACTCATTGTTTTCATGTTTGGCAAAACATTCCCAAGACTGCTTTCTTCAGTCCATAAGTGTAGAAAATTTTCATCACTAATCAGTACTCCATATGATTTTTCTATCGCATATTTTTTTGGATTTTGTTTGTATACACCATATAGTGTTTGTCTGTTACCTTCTTTCTCATAGTCACCACCATTCCATAACTTCTCATTAATTTCTATAGGAAATTTTTCCTTACGTGACAACGAATACATTGTCTCATTCAAAAACATCGAGAACCTCTCTCTATTAGTTGTACAAATTTCGCATTTCTTAGTTTCCGATTCACTCGACCTTGATTTTATGTCCTTTAGGTATTCAATCGTTCCTGTCGTTCTTCTTTTACTACAATACTCATCATATTGAGAATCCATATGTTCTCTTAAACTGTCAAAATATTGAGAATTAATTAGGCAAAGATTTGCTCGAAGAGCTTTAACGAGATGATTTGGAATTTTCTCCTTATCTTTTTCTTCATCTTTTATCACACCATTTTCTTTGAATTTTGGCCTTTTGTTATCCCAAAATTCTTCTAACTTCGCAAATTTTAGCATTATTGAATATTCGAGTCTTTGCATATCATAACGACGATTTTCCACCTTGAAATAAGGCATATATACTCCGCATTTCAATAAATTTTTATCCGCTGCATCTCTTATTTGCTCGACGTAATGATTGCTCAAGCAAATGATAATATCAGCTTCTTCTGTAATTCGATCCATCACCTCTTGGTTAAATGGATAATCATTACAAAGGAAATAAACACGAAAAATATTATGTTTATATTCTATATTTTGTTCATTACTTTCATCAATGAAAAGAATCTCACGGGGGCCGAACTTTTGTGAATTGTTGTTCGATGTAATTACTTCACGCCAGAAAATCTCTCTTACTGCTTTTTGAAATAATGTATTGTTTTCAAGTTCATATTTCTTGGGCGTATGAGCTGGATTTTTTTTGTCAGTTACGGAAAATATCCCAAGCAAGTAGCCTGAAGAGATATCAACATTATGAGGGTTGTTGGCGTGAGATAATTTGGAAATCATTTTATCTATATTATAGGGTTCTTCATCCAACTTAGCATTCACCAAATCTGGAGAAGCGTGCTCGTTAGTCATAAGTTCCATCAACCTTTGGTAATTTTCTACTTCGGTTGACATACTCATGCCACACATTGGTAGAATTTAGAGTTTATACCCACTATAACATCAACGCCAATGGCGGGAATACAGAAATCAGTACTGTAACAGAGGTTCTAAGCAACGCAGCATTTCTTAGATCCTGGAGATTATCATAATTACTTCCAGAATATTTCCGGCTGAGAACCATGTCAACAACCAATGATTCTGTTGGCGCTAAATTTGCATACTGTTGTTTGATGTTAGTCAGTGATTTACGATACTCTTGGCTCGAAATCATCGATTTAGCCGGTTTAAATCTAAAAATGTACCAAGCAATTAGTGGGGTAAGAATCAGTATTTCAGCAACCAAAAACGTCAGGAAATTAATTGTGAATAATAAACTAATTTCGTCATTCAGTTTACCATCTCCATCTCCAATATCTCTCTCCTATACACATTCTGTAGCACCGATTCTGCTCGCTCATCAATAAGATAAAATCTGGCAAACGGGCTTTGCTGACTGATTGTTATTAGCCATTTGACAACTTCGCGTCGCTCATTTTGATATGATGCTTGACCATACTCTTCCATCAAGGCAACTGCTTCTGTAGCAAATGGAGCATACTCATCAATCCATTCAGGCAACTCACTTTCTGCTTGTGTCTGATAAAATATTTCAGTTGCATCTTGCTTAATCATCGCCCTACCGGCAACTGACTGATTTGCCAGATTAAACCAGTCTCGGTCATGAACATCATTATCGTTAAAATGTTTGAACAGACTTTCGTCAATGGGTAGAACTGAAATCAATCTTGGATGAAGTTCATAAATCGCTTGATCGATAATATCTTGGTGTTCAATAAGTAAGGAATGGGATTGTGAATCTGTAGTCGAACTGAAACTGAGCCACTGTTTAAGACACCACAAGTCATTAGCATAGCACAAGTATTTTCTTGCCAAATCATCAAGCTTTTCGTAGAATGAATTTGCACAAATGGCTAAATTATGTGATAGTTTTTGTTGTTTCCAAGAATCAAACTCTGCAAGGTTATTGAAAGTGCATGCTAGGAAATTCTCCAGTGTATTCAAGGAGGTCTCGACTCGCTCAAGTAAGTCAGAGTACTCTGGTTCAACAGTTAATTCGGCTTCCATGTTTTAACTAAAAACCCATCCAATATCATTGATAATTATTCATATGAATGTTGTGTTGTTTATACTCAATCAACTATTTATGTCCAGCCATTTTAGTAACTTCATGGTCGGCATGATTGTCTTGATGACACCTGGCCGCTCGCGTGCTTCAGCATACCTGCAGATGAAGTATATCCATAACAAACTTGCAAAAGATAACGAGTCTGTGCTAGTCCTAGCCGCTTGCCGAGATAATAATTCTGAGAATATAACCAATGAAACAATGGCGTATTTTGACAATGGAAATGTGGTGTTAGAGATCTTCAGAAAAAGCGATGATTGGTTTAATGAGATTATAGCAAGAGCCCACTCTGAAACTGATATAAACCCAAACTTAAATGTGGAGATTTTTTTTGCCGGTGGTGAGAAATTAATCTATCTGAAGGCTTATCAGACTCTATCTCTAGATAAAAATTACACCAATGTTTTGAGCATAACAGAGCCCGATATGGCTACAGCAGTCGGCTTCACAATAGAAGATTGGCTTGTTGCAAATAAATCAGAGGAAATAAGATATGACTCAAATCGGAATATATTGAAAATTTCCAACATAGAACTTGCACGACCACAGTTCAAGTTAGGCTTGAATCCGACTAGACTATTCTGTAAGTATGTGATTCGTTATTCATATAAAGCCGAATTCTCATCAAAATCTGCTAAAATTGAAAATGTTAAGATTAGAGAATCGCTAGAGGATATAAATGTATTACTAAATAAATTGAACCTGGTAAACGATATTCGAATGGAACTCTCTGTAGAGATTAATGACTTAGACAAATCAATTTACACTGTGTATTTTGATAAGAGGTTCTTGTCTAGAAATGGATTTATATTTTTAATGTTAAATCCAAATATCAAAACAGAATTCTATATTCCACCAGATAAATTTGATAGTAAATCCCAAGTTTTGATACAGAAAAGATTCGAAATATTAAAACAAAAATTACATAATTATACAATAAAACCTTCTGAAAAGCAAAAAATCATTGACAAATGGTTTGCCAATGTTGCAACAACCAACATGTCAAGAATAGACAGCATGAAGTGGCTTACAGGATTGTATTCAAAACCAAAATATGATTATGACCGAAAATATTTGATAGAGGGATTTAATGGAAGAGAACTCAGTAAAATAATGAAATCATGTGATCTTTCAAAATCACAGTTCACTACCATAAAAAAAGAAATTAATTATGATATGAAAAAACTAACAATTATTTCAGGGCTTATCATTGGTTTTAATTCTCATCATTATCTAGAACTTTCTGAGAATCAGTTTGAGAAATTCGTTGAAGATATATTACAAATTAAATTATTTAAGAAAGCCGATGCTAGCAATAAGAATTTATTACAAAAAACAGATTTCATTGTCATCCGAAAACTCAAATTTAACAATAATATTCCTCATATTGAATTTGAATTGTCTAACCATGACCAAACCTTATCAATGAAAACTGACTTATTCAGTGAAATGTTACACTCTTTAGCTAAGCACAAGCAACGTAACTCTGCTACAATATATCTTTTCGAGAATTGGTGGATTTTTAATAGAGGCAAGGGCGAGGTAGTTGGCAGGCCATTGAGTTTGTTAGAACGACTTGGTATTAAAAAATCCAAGAAGCATGTCGTAAATCCTGATGGTTACTCTTTACATAGAACATCTGATTCATTAGAATTTGAAGTATTTGATGTAAATATTCTAAAATCAATTAACGATGAGAGAGTAATTGAAAAGTATTTGAAATATGAAAAAACAAGTTCTAAATTTCCATTCCCGATTTACACCAGTGTTTTCTCAATTTTTACTGGAGTAAAAACTGGCTCTGAAAAGGAATTAGATTCATTAGGAAAAATTAAAACTTTCATCTCGGAGAGTAAGTACAGGACATGGAAATATCTAGATATCACTGAATTTATTCCAGAAACTGTTGCACAACATGTAAAAATTGATATTGAATTACTAGGGCGATTTCTGGCAGACCGTGAAACAGATATCCATGGGTTTGCCGAATGGTGTGACTCTAAATTTGAAGTAGGGCTTGAGATTTTAGAAGAAGAGTAACTGAATGCAATATCTTACTACTCTTTATCAAAAATTGTGATCAAAAGATTTGGCAATACGATTAATTTATCACCATTTGCTAATTTAATTTTCACAACTCCAAGTGCAACAAAGGAGATTATCAATAAGGCTATACCATTAGCCATTATGAGTGATATAGATGATTTTAGAAAACCATATACTGTCCACAATATCAGTGCTACAACAATCAAGGATAACGTCGCTAAGGATACTCCATCGTTCTTTTTGTTAACCCATATTTGGAAGGTTTGAGGCATCCAAGCAATCAAGCCTAATACACCAGCCAGGATGCCAACACCTTCAACCAATAATACTGAATCTACCATGGTGATTGTTGATTTTTACCACTAATTCATTTGTCACATATCATATGAAGAACTAGTTAGATTTCGAATTAAGGTGCTCTATCAATGAATCTAATTTTAGCACGCCAATGATTCTCCTTTCATGAAACACATGTTTTCGTTCAATATCTGTTAACTTGTTATCTAGTAAGGTTGCATAAAAAGAGGTGAAAGTTCTACTGC
>PBEE01000011.1:0-20037 GCA_002717605.1 Crocinitomicaceae bacterium
TTGGGCTGGTTTCTTGAAAACAAGAGGCCTGTTTATTACCTCAATTTTTAATCCTTCTATTCTTGAGCTTAAAGACACGACTAAATGGTTACGCTCATTAGCATGAACATTCCTGTGACAAAAGCCATCAAAGCTACCTTTTTAAGTTCGGGATCAAGTGACTTAGTGTTTTCTGTTCGCATAACAAGTAATGCATGCTTCATGCAAACGAGAGCGATTAACGCATACCAAATCATCCCCTTCCAATCTTGTAAAAACCAAATCATAGAAGCCCAAGCTGTGAGAAGAACTGCTCCGTGGTAAAGTTTGGCCTTTTTAATCCCCATCTTAACGACAAGAGTGTTCTTGCCATTTGCTTTGTCTCCGTCGTGATCTCTTAAATTGTTTAGGTTTAAGACAGCAACAGCCATAAGACCAGAAAATGTAGCTGGAATTAACCAAATCATTTGGAAGGTGTGAGTAATTAGGAAGGCAACTCCTAGAACACCTACGTAGCCAAAAAACACAAGCACAAACAAATCCCCAAGCCCTCTGTATCCATAAGCCGTCTTGCCCATTGTGTACTTAAAAGCTGCGCCTATAGAAGCAATTCCCAACAATACCAATCCAACGGCCTGCCAGCCCATCCCCACATCTTCGAAGCTGAGGTATACAGTGGCACATCCAGCAATGAAGATTACAATCGAATTGAAAACTAAACGTGCCTTCATCTCCTTTGGGGTAATATCACCAGAAGCTAGCGCTCTATCGGGTCTGTTTTCGCCATCGGTTCCCTTCACGAAATCGCCATAATCATTTGCAAAATTCGCAAGCGTTTGTAATTTGATTACCACGAAGGTAGCAAGACCAAGAATAAGGAAAGATGCTTGAGGATTCTCTTTGAACCCAAGAGCCCCACCAATCATTACACAAGTTGTTGCTAGGGGCAAGGTCCTAAGGCGTGCTGCCTTAATCCATGCCTTAATGCTTGCCATGCCTTATGGGAACTTAGGATATTTCTGGAAGTCTGGATCCCTCTTTTCGAGGAATGCTTGTTTGCCTTCCTGAGCTTCTTCCATCAAGTAATACATAAGAGTTGCGTCACCTGCAAAGTCCATCAATCCACGTTGACCATCTAGTTCTGCGTTAAGTCCACGCTTAATCATCCTAATTGCAAGAGGAGATCTCTTCAAAATGGTCTTACACCATTCTACAGTTGTATCCTCAAGTTTGTCTAAAGGAACTACGGTGTTTACTAATCCCATTTTTTCAGCTTCAGCCGCAGAGTATTGATTGCATAGGAACCAAATTTCTCTTGCTTTCTTTTGGCCTACAATTGAAGCAAGATAGCTAGAGCCAAAACCAGCATCGAATGACCCAACCTTGGGCCCAGTTTGGCCAAAAATTGCATTATCTGACGCGATGCTTAAATCGCAAACCACGTGTAGCACGTGACCACCTCCAATAGCATATCCATTCACCATCGCAATAACTGGCTTAGGTAGTGAACGAATTCTCTTGTGTAAATCAAGAACATTGAGTCTAGGAACTCCATCCTCACCTACATATCCGCCTATTCCTTTTACGTTTTGGTCTCCTCCTGAGCAAAATGCCTTGTCGCCTTCTCCTGTTAGGACTACTACACCCACCTCATTTCTTTCGCGAGCAATGTCCATCGCGTCAATCATTTCAATATTCGTCTCAGGGCGGAATGCGTTGTATACCTTAGGTCTACAGATTGTAATCTTTGCAATTCCTTCGAAGAATTCAAAGCGAATGTCTTCGTATTCTTTAATCGTTGTCCAATTGCGTTGGCTCATTTTCTTAAAATAGTTTTATAAACTTCAGTACTCTTCAGGCCGTCGGTTACTACTTCTAGTAAAGAAGCAGTATCGCTATTGCACATTTGCTCAATTGCCCTCTGGGTTTCTTCCTCATTAGTGGCACAAAAATACTTTAGACCGCAGTAATCAGCAGCAGATTTGATGCTAGTTCTGGGTTTAGTTTCAAAGTATTTATCAACCAATCCTGTGCTCTCTGGACCATCTAACCATCTGAAAATTTCTCCGCCGCCGTTATTTATTACAACCACATTGAAATTCGATGGGATTCTCTCAGTCAATGCAAGCCCGTTTATGTCGTACATAAATGCTATATCACCGCTTATTAGAAATACTTGCTCACCACTTACTTCTGCGTCTGCAACTGCTGTAGATGTGCACCCGTCTATTCCAGCAACACCTCTATTGCAATGAAATTTTAATGACTTTGGGCAATCAATTAATTGAACATACCTGGCCGAAGTTGAGTTGCTTAGGTGTGCAGTTGATTGAGATGGAATGGAATTTAAAATTGTATAAAATGCTTTGAAATCTGACCAAGGAATATCTGAGATTTCTATTTTAAGTCCTACTCGAGCATTTTTCCACTGCTCTATATACTCTTGTGATCCTTTAAATACTTCAGAATATTCTTTAAGCCAAAGTATTGGGTCAGACTTTATCACTGTAATCAACGAACCCCAGGTATCCCAACCTTTGCCAGAAGCGTTGATGTGGTAGTGGTTTGGTCTTTTGTCTAATAAGTAGTTTCTAAAACTTTTGCTTAGGGTAGGAGTTCCAATAGTAACGATTACATCTGGTTCAAGTTCTAGAGGTAGAGCTCCTCCATTTTGGCCCAAAAGCAAATCTGCTGAATGAACTATTGACGCTCCGTGTATACCAGAAAATCTTTCACATACCCCTGCTAAATGCAAGACCAAACTTTCACTTTGATAAAAGGGGAGAGATCCAGCAACAATCAAAACTTTTACTTCATCAACAAGCAATTCAGCAGGAATTTCAGGCACCTCATCAACTCTAGAAGTGCTCTCAATTAAATTAAGAGTGAAATCACTTTCTACAAGACCATAAAGAGGCTCTTCGAATGGTACATTTATATGAACCGAAGTTCCTGTAGATGATATATCGTAGGCCTTTTTTGCTTCTACGATTATCGCTTCTTCACTCATTTCACTCTCCTCAATCACCACTGAGTAAGAGCAATTTTTCCCAAATACTCCTGCTTGAAAAACTGATTGTCCGTGTCCTTTATCGATTACAGTAGTTGGCCTATCTGCAGTTATGCTTATAAGTGGAGTCCGACCGTGAAAAGCTTCTGCTATTGCAGGACCGTGATTTAAGGCTGCTGTTCCAGAAGTGCATACTACTGCAGTTGGCGTGCCAGTTCTAAGTCCTAAGCCCAAGGCATAATAAGCCGCTGACCTTTCATCAATAATAACGTGGGTTTCAACCTCAGGATGAGCGTCAAATGCTATAGTTAGTGGCGCATTTCTCGAACCAGGGCTAATAACTACATGCTTTAAGCCAGAAGCAGCAAGTTGAGCTACCAANACTGAAGCNCCTTTGTGATCTGACGTTCTGTAANTAGCCATNTATTGTCGATTGNATTGCTTTGAGTTTAGCTTCTGTTTCTTCCCATTCCGAATCTATATTAGAACCCTCAACAATTCCTCCTCCAGCAAATAATTGTACTCCTCCGTTTTGCCATTTGGCACATCTTAGGTTAACATAAAAAGCACTTCCAGACGCTGATTCAACGCCTAAGTATCCCGTGAAGTACTCTCTGCTAAACAACTCATTATGAGTTATAAAGTCGCAAGCATTTTTAAGAGGTCTACCTCCAACTGCTGGAGTAGGATGAAGGTCGTTTGCTAGATCAACAATGCTTCCTGTCATTGAACATCTAAATCTAGTTTCTAGATGAATTAATTCGCCATAGACCAAATCCTCTATAGGCTCTATCCTCAAGTCTGTAGCCCCATGATCCTCAAGAATGTTCTTGATATAATCCGTTACTAACCCTTGCTCATCGTATTCCTTAGAAGTCCAAGGGCTTGTTTCAATTGATTCTTGAGTCCTAGTGCCAGCAAGTGAAACAGTCTCAATTCTATTATCTGAGGAAGCAACTAATAATTCCGGAGTAGCGCCACACCATACTCCTATACTGGGGTGTTCTAAGAGGTAAACAAACGCGTCTTTGTAGGTTTGACATTTGTTTTTAAAGGCATCCTCTACAAAGAACTTCCCTTCAATACTCTTTACCCTCGACACAACTACTTTTTCTAATTTTTTTTCTTCAATTAAAGCTAAAGCTTTCTGAACTCCTAACCTGTGCTCATCCCTGCTGGTAGATTTGTTTTCAAAGATTTCGTCTGCTGCAATTGTGCCTTTTTCAGGGAAATCTGCCTTAACAACGTGCCCTCTCCACTCTATAGAAGGAAATTCTCCATTCAATTTAAAAGGCACAAACCTAAAGCATGAGGTCCCACTGTCTGAGGCCTCCATTGTATACACATCCTGCGCCCCAGGTGGACGCCACCAAATTCTTGTANTATTCATTCCTTGGCACTATCATTACTGTTAACCTAGAAGTGCAAACTAATCTTCCAAGTTTGTCTTTTATATCAATAGACCAAATATGAATTTTTCCGCCCTTATGTTTCAAAGTTGCAGTTCCATATACAGTCCCTGAGCTAACAGGTCTAACGTGGTTGGCGTTAATCTCAATCCCAACAGCACCCTTACCATCCTGTTCTACCAAGAAATGCGACCCTACTGATCCAAGTGTTTCAGCAAGTACGACGCTTGCACCACCATGAAGTAATCCATAAGGTTGGTGAGTTCTTTGATCAACTGGTAATTCACCTTTTACTATAGCTTCCTCAACTGAAGTTATCTTTAGTCCAATTGCTTCGGCTATGGTGTTCTTGCTTAAAGAATTTAGATCTGACATAAAAATATCGCTTTTAAGTACACAAACTTATGAGATTTCTATTCTGAAACCATAGTAAAATCAAGGGACTCGAAAAAAATCACTTTTTTTAGAAAAAAAAACAGGCAACCCTGCTAAAACACCTTCGTCTAATTGGTGACATGGTCTATGACTATGTTGGTTTCAATTTTCTTGCAGGTATAGAAAAGGTCCCATTGGGACCTTTTTTTCATTAATCCCTACTGCAACCTGACGTAGACCACTGCCTTGGTTTCGAAAAATTCTTCGTTAAACCAATCTGAAATAGGCAAGACCTCTGATGCTCTATTTATTTCTCTAAGCTCAGACTGTAAGTCTCCTCCTTTTAGATATAGTATTCCATTAGGAAAAGGGTTAATGCTTCTATTGCTAACCTTATTCTCTACCCATGGTAGAAATTTGCTCATCCTTGTAACAGCTCTGCTTACTATGAAATCAAATTTCCCCAGTACTTCGTTTGCCCTAAGGTGATGTGCCTTTACATTTTTCAAGCCTATATCCTCTATCAACGCTTTAACTACCTTGATCTTCTTTCCAATACTATCGCATAGTACAAATTCAACTTCAGGATACAGAATTGCCAAAGGTAAACCGGGTAATCCACCTCCTGTACCTACATCTAACACTTTAGTCCCATCAGCGAAATTCATTGCCTTTGAAATAGCAAGGCTGTGAAGGACGTGGCGCGTGAAAAACTGATCTATATCCTTTCTTGAAACTAGATTGATTTGGGAATTCCACTTTGTGAAGCTCACTCCCAATTTTAAAAACTGAGATTTTTGCTCTTCTGAAAGAGAAGGAAAATATTTATCTATGACTTCCAAACTGGGTTCTTAGTGAACTACTCCAATTTGGTTTACAGATCTATCTCCTTCAGCGTTAAACCAAGCAACTATGTACATTCCTTCTGACCATGAACTAACGTCTAGTTGAGTTATTCTCACATCATTATTTGGGGCTGTGTACATCGTTCTACCAGCAGCGTCAGTAACAATAAACTCTCCGTCAGAAGTTGGAGTCTCGATAATGAGGGTATTGTTAGCTGNGTTAGGGTAGATGCCTAGCTTAGGAGCAGTTTGGCCTATAGAGGACCATGCTGTACAGAATTGATCAGTCTCTTGCTCCTCAAAAACACCATCTGATTCAACCATCACATTGTTGTCATCGTCATAAACAACCCAAGACCCCTCACCATATTCACAGCATAAACCATCTCCGTATGAATCGTTCATTGTAACAATGTAGCAACCCTCTTCTAAACACATGTCTATAACGATTTGTTCGCCGTTTAAGTCGTCCTCATAAGGTCCGCCCTCGTAAATCACAGTGCCAAGACGCTTTATAGTCCATGTTGTTTCAGAACCGTAATCGTCTAACGTCAATACAAAAGTGAAGTCATATGTGTCTCCAGCAAATGTTGAGAATTCAGACTCTGCCTCGTTGTTTAGACCATTGTCGTCTGAAGTGTTATTTGGGTTAGAAACTTCGGCTTCAATTGAGTTTGTGCCATCAACAGGAGTGAATCCAGGAAGAGAAATTGTTTCTGTTTGTCCGGTGCTAAGGTTTCCGTTCCAGTTTATCTGTTGAGAATTTGAGTTGTTAATATTATATGTGATGGTACAAGATGTAAGGTTGTTATTTCCTGGATTGCTTAAGATTAAGTCAACTTCAATTGGATCAGCACCACAAATTAATCCTTCTGGCGCACCTGAAATTGTAATTCCAGCATCGTCATCGTATGAAACGGCTCCATCTGGGTAACCATCCCAAACCGTGATTCCACCACCTGATGGGTCTAAGTATTGAGACGCTCCATTTCCCCAACTGACGTCTAATCTACCGTACCAATCAGCTCCACCATTGTTGACGCTTCCTGAACATGCAGCATATCCGCCAAACAATTGGCCGATAATTCTATGATTATGGTCAAATAATGGTGCACCTGATGAGCCTGGTTCAGTTACACCATCTTCCCATTGATTGATATACCAAACCGCTGCACCCCCAGTATTTGTTTGAGATGGACTATCCTCGTCAAAACAAATCTTTTTAATATCTCCACCTGGGTGGTGAATGCATACTCCAGATTCTGGAGTGCTTCCAGTTGCATCAAAACCAGCATACTGAACATTAAAAAAAGCAGGTGGAACTTCATTTAACTCTAGAAGTGCATAGTCTGAGCTACCGTTATTTATAAGTGTAGTTGCTCCACTTACACTTTGGTTAGTTGGTCCGGTACTTCCACTACATCCAGGACTTTCGTGATTAAAATAGAATAACCAATTGTTTGGATTTCCAAGGCAGTGATTTGCAGTAAGGAAATAAGGAGTGCCGTCGTTTGCAGTATTATTTATTAAAGCTCCTGTACACTGTCCCCAACCTCCTTGTACGATAATTGCTACACTTCTTGACTCATTTTGCCATGGTGCTCCCTCTGGACAATTCACATTTATGTTGCAATCACCAGAATTCCCAAAGGGCCCTCTGAATTGAGATGCTACATCTTCAGCGTAGTGAAGCAAACTTCTGTATCCATAGACTGCTTGATCAATTTTAATTGGAGCAGTTGTTCCTTTTGAAATTGGCTGATGTAATTCAACTATAAGTTCTGGACCTGCAATAACTCCTGTAGCTAATCCTCCCCAATCCTGCACATTTCTATGATCAAATCGTCCAATAAACTGATGCGTGATTGGCGACCAAATGTATAAGTAAGAACCTTTCTCTAATCCAAACTCAGAAAATCTTATTGACATACAAGTTGCGTCTTTGGTAGTGATTGCAATCCTCCATACATTTTCATCACCTTCAATAGACCAGTAACCATGAGTTTCTGTTGTTATATCTACTTCGTTTTCAACGCCAAACCTCCATGGAACTTCCTTAATTTTATCAGTAACAGCATCCTCAGCTGNAAGCATCTCTCTATCTATAGCTGGTAATTCAATTGATGAGTCGTAAATACTTTCTTTATTTATTAAAAAAAATGGTTCTCCTCCGTAATTGATTTGAGCTACAGCTGACTTCAAGCAAGCAACAAATGCAAGCATATATATAGTTCTAATTATAAGGTGTTTCATTTTAGTAGGAGTAACTAAGGTTTTTGTTCCAATTTTCTAATATTAAGAATGTAGTGCCATTTATTGTACCTCTATATTCTTTGATATCAAACTTGTATTCTTCTTTTAAAAGTGCCCTGCAAGGATCACCATCAGAACGATGAACAATACGAATAGGTTGCTTAGGCGGTAAACTTTTGAGCATAGGTCCAATTGATTCTATATTGAATTTGTGATTTCCGCAGCCTCCAGAATATCTTACCACAGCATGTAATGTATCTCCAGAAACAAAAACAGTATCGTAATTAAAGGGAGTTTCAGTCAATTCCTTAGATTCTTTTATAACAGAAGGGTTTACCTCTAAAGTCTTACAATTCCATATTGTTAGAGTAAGTATAGCAGTTAAAATACTTGGGATTTTCACAGTGTAAAGATAAACTTTACTTGCGTCTTAGCTCAATNAAGTTTTCAAGAGCAAAATGCTCATCCCTTAATCGTGCAGCCTCTAAATAGTCCATGTTTTTAGCCGCCTTTTTCATCTCCTTTTCTACATGAGACGATAGCTTTTGTAACTCCTCAATTTTCATTGTTCTAAGAATTGGATCAGAAGCTGGTTTGATGAGTTTTGGATCTGGTGCTAAAGCAACGTTTTTAGACCTTCGAGTAATGTGTTGACTTTGGCTATGTAAACTGTGGTTTTCTCTTTTTATTTGTTGAGGTTTTTGTCCAGTTTTTTCGTTATATGCTTCTTGCTTTTTCCTTCGTCTCTTTGTTTCATCAATGGTCTGCTGCATGCTTTTTGTGATTTTATCAGCATACATAATTACTCTGCCATTGATGTTTCTGGCCGCTCTACCTGCGGTTTGTGTTAGAGATCTAACACTCCGTAAAAATCCTTCCTTATCAGCGTCCATAATAGCAACGAGACTCACCTCAGGTAAATCTAATCCCTCCCTTAAAAGATTAACTCCTACAAGCACATCAAATTCTCCTTCTCTAAGGTCCTGAAGTATGGCCACTCGCACCAAAGTCTTTACGTCAGAGTGAATGTAACGAGTTGAGACATTTATTCGCTCAAGGTATTTAGTAAGCTCTTCTGCCATCCGCTTTGTTAGTGTAGTTACAAGAACTCTATCACCTGACTCAACAGTTTTTTGAATTTCTTCAACGAGGTCATCTACCTGGTGAATGCAAGGTCTAACTTCTATTGGTGGATCAAGGAGTCCTGTTGGTCTTATTACTTGCTCTACAATTACGCCTTCTGATCTTTCTAATTCTATGTCTGCAGGAGTTGCGCTTACGTAAATACATTGATTGATCATTCCGTTAAATTCCTCTGCAGTTAGAGGTCTGTTATCTAGCGCAGAAGGCAGCCTAAATCCGTGTTCCACTAAGTTCACTTTCCTCGACCTATCACCACCATACATTGCGCCTATTTGAGGTATTGTCACATGACTTTCATCAATTACAAGAAGAAAGTCGTCAGGAAAATAGTCTAGCAGGCAGAATGGTCTTTCACCTGGCTGTCTTCTGTCAAAATATCTCGAATAGTTTTCAATCCCTGAGCAATAACCTAGCTCCTTAATCATTTCAAGGTCATAAAGAGTTCGCTCTTCGAGACGTTGTGCTTCCAATTCATGACCCTGATCCAAAAGGAACTGTTTGTGCTTCTCAAGATCTTGTTGAATTTCCCAAACACTTTGATCAGTATTCTCCTTACTGCTAACAAACAGATTTGCTGGGTATATTTTAAATATATCAAAATCGTGTATCCGCTTTCCGGTCTCTGGGTCAATTGTGTAGAGATCCTCAATTTCGTCTCCCCAAAAGCTAATTCTTAATGCGNGATCCGCATAGGCCAAAAAAACATCAACCGTATCCCCTTGAACTCTAAACGACCCCCTAACTAAATCAAGTTGAGTACGGCAGTAGAGACTTGCTACGAGCATGTGTAAAAAACCATTACGGCTAATCTTCATTCCTCTTTTGACTATGATTACGCTTTTGTNGAACTCGCTTGGATTACCAATTCCATAGATGCAACTTATACTGGCAACAACAATTATATCTTTTCTACCGCTGAGAAGGGCAGATGTTGTGCTCAATCTTAACTTTTCAATCTCCTTGTTTATTTGGAGATCCTTTTCAATATATGTTCCAGTTGTTGGGATAAAAGCTTCAGGTTGATAGTAATCGTAATAACTAACGAAGTATTCGACAAGGTTTTTAGGGAAGAAAGCCTTGAACTCGCTATAAAGCTGGGCGGCTAACGTTTTATTGTGGGAGAGAACCAGCGTTGGTCTACCAGTTTGGGCTATGACATTAGCAATGGTGAAAGTTTTACCTGAACCCGTAACTCCAAGTAAAACCTGATGTTCAGAACCTGAATTGACCCCATCAACTAGCTCCTGAATAGCTTCAGGTTGATCTCCTTTTGGAGTGTAATCGCNCGTTAAATTNAATTCTGACTTAGNCACNAGTGNCAAATTTATGAACTAAAAAAGGCCCGCCTANGCGAGCCTTCTTAAAAGTGTGTTTNTTAGNTATTATTCAGCTACAACTTCAAACTTCACANTTGCAACNGCGTCTTTGTAGACCTTNACTGTAGCTTCATAAGANCCAANCTCTTTAATTGATTCGTTTGANAGTTTAATTTGCTTTCNTTCTACATCAAAACCNGCAGCNTGAATTGCTTCAGCAAGTTGGATGTTNTTTACAGAACCGAAAATCTTTCCAGATTCTCCNGCTTTNGCGCCAATCTTAACNNTTAANTTATTTAGTGAATCAACAACACCTTGAGCAGNTTCAANNGCTTTNGCCTCTTTNTGTGATTGTTGACGAANAACTTCTGCAACAACTTTTCTTGCTGATTCAGTAGCAGCAATTGCCTTTCCTTGAGGGATAAGGAAATTGCGAGCGAATCCAGTCTTAACAGTAACGATATCGTTCTTGCTACCTAACTGGTCGATGTCTTCTTTTAAAATGATATCCATGACGCTTNTTAGNATAGGTTGTCAGCNACATAAGGCATNAGTGCNAGNTGACGAGCTTTCTTGATAGCTTGACCAACCTTGCGCTGATACTTTAGGCTTGTNCCNGTTAAACGACGTGGTAAAATTTTNCCTTGNGGGTTACAAAGCATAAGAAGNAAATCTGGATCNTTGTAATCGATGTACTTGATACCTTTTTTGCGNAAACGACAGTAGCGCTCTGCTTTAGTTTCAATATCGATAGCTTGTAAGTAACGTACTTGCTTATCTGCCATAATTTCTAGAATTAAGCATTTGGAGCATCTGCAGTATCTGCAGTTGTCTCGGCTTTGCGGTTAGACTTGTCGCGGCGTGATTCCGCGTATGCGATGTGGTGCTTATCCATTGCAGTAGTGAGGAATCTTAAGATTCTCTCGTCGCGACGGAATTCAGTCTCGAAGGGACGGACTGCAGAACCCTCTGCTTCCCACTCAATCAGATGGTAGAAGCCAGTTGACTTTTTCTGGATTGGGTAAGCGAGCTTTCTTAGCCCCCATGCATCCTCGTGGAGGATCTTACCGCCATTGGCGGCGATTGTTGCACGGTACTTCTCAACTGTTTCCGCTACCTGATCTGTAGATAGCACGGGAGTCATGATGAAAACAGTTTCGTAACGATTCATATTAAAATGATTTTAAATGGGGCGCAAAAGTAAGTAATACTTGGGAAATCAACAAAGTTCTTGCACAAAAGTTTGAGCTTGTTTGTTGAGTGTGTAAAACTAGCTTTGTTTGGCCCCCGATTCAAAGCGATATTCGCAATATGAGTGATGCGCAATACATAGTCTCTGCAAGGAAATATCGCCCACAGGATTGGGGAGAAGTAGTAGGCCAAGATGGTATTACTCAGACTCTTAAGCAAGCTATTGCATCAGGCCAAATTGCACAAGCATACCTTTTTTGTGGCCCTAGAGGAGTCGGAAAAACTACTTCCGCAAGAATTTTTGCCAGGGCTATAAATGGTTTCTCTCCAGATGATGATGCAATGTCATTCAATGTTTTTGAGCTCGACGCTGCATCAAATAATAAGGTAGAAGACATTAGAAGCATAGTAGAGCAAGTCCGCATTCCACCTCAACACGGTAAGTACAAAGTGTACATTATTGATGAGGTACATATGTTGAGCCAGGCTGCATTTAATGCATTTTTAAAGACTCTTGAGGAACCACCAGCTCACGCTGTATTTATTCTTGCAACTACTGAAAAGCACAAAATCCTTCCTACAATTTTATCTAGATGTCAAATCTTTGATTTCCACAGAATTTCTGTGCCATNAATGGTNGATCATTTAAANGAAATTGCNACAAAAGAGGGTGTAAANGCNTCTGAGGAGGGCTTACACGTNATTGCTGCAAAAGCNGATGGGGCTTTAAGAGATGCTTTGAGNATGTTCGATCAACTNGTAGCTTTTGCTGGAAAAGAACTTAGCTACGANGTNGTGACNGAGCAGCTTCACGTTCTNGATCACGATACNTATTTTGAAGTTGTNGANTNTGCNTTAAACGCNAACATTCCNGATTCGTTAATTCTNTTTGACAACGTNTTAGCAAGGGGNTTTGATGCACATCACTTTATAAATGGTTTNGGCTCTCACTTGAGAAATCTTATGGTTTGTAGAGATGANAAAACACTAAANCTCTTTGANNCGACTCCAGAGNTNAAGGCNAAATACTCTGANCAGGCATCAAAAGCAGATCTGTATTTCATTGTTGGTGCCCTTGATGTTGTAAACGAAGCAGATACNCAATATCGAACTTCGNAACATCAGAGATTGTTAGTNGAGCTNGCAATAATGAAAATTTGTTCTCTGCAGTCAGCGGAGAAAAAAAAAACTGACGACCTAATTGCTCCTGGGCCAATTTCTGCAGCAATAATTCCTGAAAAAGTAGTTGCTGCACCAGAGCCAGTTCAGAAAATAAAGCCAGCGCCAGCGCCCGAACAAAAGGCTGAACCTCAACCAGAACCAACCCCACAACCTGTAATTGCTGAAGTTGAAATTCAACAATCATCTATAGTTTCAGCTCCTAAGGCCAAGGTTAAACCAACTGGTTTTCTTAGGAAAAAGGGAGTAGCTCTTGCAGGAAAATCAGCTGAGATTGCAGACTCTTCTGCGACTAAAAGCACAGTTGAAGAAGATACGATTTGTCCTACATGGACCGAAGAGCCAACTACTGAAAAGGTAAGGGAAGCTTGGGATGACTTTGTAAACAATAAGAGGAAAGAGGATAGGATTAGTCTTGTTGCATCACTTACAATGTGTGAGGTAGTTCTCGAGGATAAGATTGTGAAATTTGAAGTGAAAAATGCGCTTCAAGAAGAGCAGTTAAATAGTGAAAGGGCAGGATTGTTATTCCACTTAAGGCAGTTTGTGAAGTGTGCTGATTTGGAGCTGAAAATTGAGCTAGAAAAAAGCGAGGATGATAGCCCCAAAATGTTCCTCACGGATAAGGAGAAATACGAAAAAATGGTAGAGAAGAATCCTGCGTTGGATGAGTTGAGGAAGAGGTTGGATTTGGATTTGGCCTAAGCCCAAACCCATGCGCATTGATAAATACATTTGGGCTATAAGAGTAGCAAAGACAAGATCTTTAGCAAGCTCATTTTGTAGAGACGGCAAGGTTGAGATAGACGGNAAGAAAGTNAAGCCAGCTAGGATTTTGAAAGAAGGCGAAATAATAGTAGTTCGCAAAGGAGCAATCTTTTACAGTTATGAGGTTTTGACATTTCCCAAGAGCAGAGTAGGCGCTTCGTTAGTACAGGATTACGCAAAAGACATAACTCCTAAAGAACAACTTGATAAACTTGAAATGATTAGATTAGCTAACATTGACAGGCCCAAAGGACTCGGACGACCTACCAAAAAGGATAGAAGGAATTGGGCTAAAACACTAGGTAATGATTGAAGTAGTTCAAGTAGATGCATCGGCTTTAAGGGGCGTTCGCCACAAAGTGCTTTGGCCTTTTATGAATAGTTTAGAAGANGCTGTTATTGATATCGANTCAAGTGAAGGGGCAATTCATTTAGCGGGTGTTGTTAGCGGNAAAATCGTTGGATGTGCATCNCTTTTTGTTCAGGATTGCGAGAGATATCCTGGATTCTTTGATGGGAGTATAGTCTACAGGTTGAGGGCAATGGGAGTAGATCAGGATCTTCAAGGTTCAGGGGTTGGGGCTGCAATCATTAAAGAGGCTGAAATTTTGTGCTCAGAAAAGGGGTTTAATGTGATTTGGTGTGACGCCCGTGAAGTGGCTTGGGGTTTTTATGCAAAACAAGGCTTTGATTTTGCATGCTCTGGTGATGGTTATGAGTGTGATGCGTATGAGGTGAGGAATGTTGGGCTTCATAAAATGATGTACAAGAGGATATAGCCTTATTTTTACCCTTCCAAAAGCAAGGGAAAATGCCAAAAATTTCGTCAATAGGCAGTGCAATGCCTAGTAGTCCTATAAGAAAGCTAATGCCATATGCTAATGCAGCAAAAGCTTCGGGAAAAAGGGTGATTCACCTAAACATTGGCCAACCAGATATTTCAACACCAGAGGTAGCTCTTTCAGAATTAAAAGCTGACACAAGAACTGTTGTTGAATACAGTCCTTCCGAAGGTTATGCATCTTATCGCGATGGCCTTTCAACGTATTACAAGGGCGCAGGAATTGACGTAAATTCCGACGAAATCGTAGTAACTACTGGTGGGTCAGAGGCTTTAGTTTTTGGATTTATGTCGTGTATGGATCCCGGCGATGAGGTGATTATTCCTGAACCTTTCTACGCAAATTATCGAGGATTTGCTCAAATGGCAGGAGTGAAAATCGTTCCAGTTACTGCAACAATAGAAGATGGATTTGAGCTTCCTCCAATTAGTGATTTTGAAAAACTAATTACTCCCCGAACTAAGGCAATTTTGATTTGCAATCCAGGCAATCCAACGGGTAAAGTTTATGCGCCAGAGGCTATGGATAATCTAGCCCAAATTGTAAGAGATAACGATTTATTTCTTTTTTCGGACGAGGTGTACAGAGAGTTTTGTTACGACGGAGCTGTTGCACAATCTGTTCTGCAATTAGATGGAATTGAAAACAACGTTGTGCTCATTGACTCAGTCTCAAAAAGATATAGTATGTGTGGTGCTAGAATAGGCGCTTTGATTACTAAGAACAAGGAGTTGAAGGATACTGTAATGAAGTTTGCTATGACGCGTTTGTCGCCACCTACTTTTGGTCAAATTGCATCAGAAGCAGCACTTAAAGCTTCTGAATCGTATTTTGAAGATGTAAGAACGCGATATGTTAAGAGAAGAGATCTTTTAGTTGAAGGACTGAATTCAATTCCTGGAGTTACATGTCCTAAACCAGGTGGTGCTTTTTACGCATTATGTAAGCTTCCAATTGATTCAAGCGATGCGTTTTGCCAATGGATGTTGGAGCATTTTTCTCATGATGGAGATACCGTTATGATGGCACCTGCGTCAGGATTCTACGCTACAGACGGTGCAGGATCAGATGAGGTAAGGATAGCATACGTACTAGATCTTCCGCTTTTGGAAAAAGCTGTCGAGTGTTTGAGATTAGCTCTTGCGCAATATCCTAGAAGATTAAATTAGGTTGAATTGAATTCAAAACCATGAATAGTTTGATTACTAAAACCTTAGCCCTATTATACACTTTATTCATTGTTCCACTTTTCCTAGCCAACTCCCAAAATACGACTTGGGTTCAATTGTGAGATATGGAGAATTTAAATCAGGACTGGGTATTTGATTAATCTCGAAATGGAAACACTTGCTTCCTATTTGTACGCATTATTTAGTGTAAGATAAGGTAAGGTATGTTCAAAATTGGGTGGTAAAGGAATAAAAAACTACTTTTTTTAAAGTTATCCCCCTAAAATTTAGGGGCTTGTTGATGATTTTATCTATTTTTTCTATTGGCACCCCCTAAAATTGGGTGTACTTTAGTAGTTGAAATTACTTTTAATCCGAAAACCACCTCAAACCACATCAAAATGAGTTTAAACCGCCAGCAGGTTATGCATGACGTACTTGAACGTCAGCCCAAACTCCCAACACGTCCAGAAAACAAAATCTCTGCTTACTACGGAGAAAACGTGTTCAATAAATTCGTAATGAGATCTTATCTTCCAGATGAAGCATATAAGGGCATCCTTAAAGCTATGGAAGATAGTACACCAGTAGACAGAAAGGTTGCAGACCAAACAGCAACAGCAATGAAGGAGTGGGCTATCTCAAGAGGTGCTACACACTACACTCACTGGTTTCAACCCCTTACTGGTTCTACTGCAGAAAAACATGATAGCTTCATTGCGCCAACTGGTGATGGTAGAGCAATTGAAAAGTTTGATGGTTCGCTTTTAGTTCAACAGGAGCCAGATGCATCGTCATTTCCAAACGGCGGAATAAGAAATACGTTTGAAGCTCGTGGTTACACGCTTTGGGATCCAACTTCACCAGCATTCGTAATGGGCGAGACACTTTGTATTCCAACAATTTTCATTAGTTACACTGGATTTGCTCTTGATAACAAAACTCCCCTTTTAAAAGCACTCTCAGCTGTAGATAATGCTGCGACTTCAGTGTGCCAATATTTCGATAAGAATATTACTAAAGTAAATGCTTCACTAGGTTGGGAGCAGGAGTACTTCTTGGTAGATAAATCTTTATACGCTGCAAGACCAGACCTTGCAATGACAGGTAGAGCATTGTTTGGCGCACAGCCGGCAAAAGGGCAGCAGCTAGACGATCACTACTTTGGATCTATCCCACAAAGGGTTGGTGCATTCATGAAGGATTTCGAGTTAGAAGCTCATAAGCTTGGTATACCTGTAACAACTCGTCACAATGAGGTTGCTCCAAACCAATTCGAGGTTGCTCCTGTTTATGAGGAAGCAAACCTTGCTAATGACCACAATCTACTTCTTATGGAGTTACTTGAAATTGTAGCCCAAAAGCACGATTTCAGAGTTCTCCTTCATGAAAAGCCATTTCCAGGACTAAACGGTTCGGGTAAACACAACAATTGGTCTTTAGGAACAAACACCGGAGTTAACTTGTTGAAGCCAGGTACAAATCCCAAAACAAACCTTCGATTCCTTACATTCTTTGTAAATACACTAGCAGCACTTCATACTCATGCAGATATTGTAAGAGCATCTTTTGCAGGTGTTGGAAACGATCATAGACTTGGAGCTAATGAAGCACCTCCAGCAATTATTTCGGCATTCATTGGTAGTCAACTTTCAGAGTTACTAGATGGTCTTGAGAAGCATATTAAAGCTGGGAAATTAACTCCTGCAGATAAGACTGCTCTCAAACTTGAAATAGGAAGAATTCCAGAGGCGCTACTCGACAACACTGATAGAAACAGGACGTCACCATTTGCATTTACTGGTAATAAATTCGAATTAAGAGCGGTTGGTTCTTCTGCAAACTGTGCTGTTCCAATGACTGTTTTAAATACAATTGTCGCTGAGCAGCTAAATAAATTTAAGACTTCAGTTGATGCTAGAATTAAAAAAGGGGATGGTAAAGACGAGGCTATCTTAAAAGAACTACAAGCATTAATCAAGAAGAGTAAGGATATCCGATTTGAAGGAAATGGATATGGTCACGAATGGGTTAAAGAAGCAAAAAAGAGAGGTTTATCAAATATGAGAACTTCACCTGAAGCTCTTGGAGTTTGGGGAAGGAAAGAAGTAATTTCTCTATTCGATGATCTTAAAGTTTTAAAACCAGAAGAACTAGCAGCTAGAAGGGAAATCGAGTACGAAAAGTACATGATGAAGAGACAGATTGAGGCAACTATCGCGTGTGATTTAGCCCAAAACACAATCCTACCAGCTGCTATTAGCTACCAAAACTTCCTTTTAGAAAACATCATGGGTGTTGAAGAGGCGTTTGGTAAAAAAGGAACAAAGATGGTAAATCCTCAAAGAGACCTCTTAGAAAGGACTTCTTCCATTGTAAATGAACTGTATACTTCTATTGGAAAATTAAATAATGAAATGGATAAGGCAAATGCCATGAAGTCTCACCAAAAACAAGCAGAGGCATATGGTAAAGTTGTGACTCCACTAATAGAAGAATTGGGCAATTCTTGTACTGTACTAGAGGGATTAATTGACAATGAAATATGGCCATTACCTAAGTTTACTGAGCTACTTTTTACACGTTAATTTAAAATAGCTAATGGATGAATACCGGAAATTCAGTATTTTCGACGATTGTAAACAAAATAAATCGGAATGCATAACAACCTCCAAGTAATCCTGACACGAGCAATCGTGTCTCTTGTACTAGTCATAACCGGTGCCTCCGACACCTTAGCTCAAGAACTTCAAAAAGAAGCAGACATGCTATATGAACGTCGTGCCTTTTTTGAGGCATCTTCAGATTATGTAGCTGCATACGCAAAAGAGAAAAATATAGAAACACGTGCTCATTGTGCATTTTATGCAGGTGAGTGTTATCGACTTCTTCATGAATACGATTTGGCCTTGGAGTGGTATGACAAAGCTATAGGGCTTAGATATGCTAATACTAATCCGTCCATTTTTCTTCTATATGGTGATGTGCTGAGAGATCAAGAAAACTTTTTCGAAGCCATGGAATGGTATGAAAAATATGGTGCTTCAGGCAACAAATCTGTTGCTGATTCTAGAATTGAAGCAGCAGATATTGCTGCATTATCAATAGATGAACCACCAAGCAGATATATTGTTGAACCAATGTATACGCTAAATTCACCAGCATATGATTTTGCTCCAATTTACTCTTCAAAGAAGAACAATTCTTTGGTTTTTGCTTCTTCTAGAGAAAGTTCGGCTGGTACTGGTGAAGACCCTATAACAGGTGAGGCGTACATGGACCTATTTACAACGACACAAGACAAAAAGGGTCGTTGGAGTGAGCCAGAACCACTTGGCAATACAATCTGCACATCAAGTAATGAAGGTGCTGCAACTTTTGATAAAAAATTTAAGACTATTTACTTTACTCGTTGTGCAGATGAAGGCGGTTCCAATCTTGCGTGTGAAATTTACTTTGCTCCTGTAGTTGGTAATTCATACGGAGCATCTCAGCCGTTATTCTTAATTAATAGGGACGAGGATGATTCTACTCAGATCGGTCACCCAGCAATTTCTCCTGACGGAATGTACATGGTGTTTGCCTCTGATTTAGCAGGAGGTTTTGGAGGAAAAGACCTTTGGTTTTCAACTTTCGATAAAAAAACTGATACTTGGGGTGCTCCAAACAACTTAGGATCTAATATTAATACTCCTGGAGACGAGGTGTTCCCAACGTTCCGTAAGGATGGTTCATTATTCTTCTCATCTAACAGTCAAGCTGGAGGATTAGGAGGCTACGATATATGTAAAGCAGAGGTAAGAGAAGGGGAGATGGCATTCGCAGAAGTTGAGATTTTACCATACCCACTAAATTCTGCTAGCGATGATATGGGGATTGTGTTTAATGGAATGGCAAACCAAGGAGTTTTCTCTTCTAACCGTAAGGGAGGAAAAGGCCAAGACGATTTATACAGTTTTCGTTTACCTCCAATGGAGTTCTGTTACAAAGCTTATGTATACGATTACGATACGGGAATTCCAGTAAGTGGAGCTGACATAACTCTTGAAAGTTCTGAAGGTCAAGTAAATACATATTCTACTGACAGCGACGGATCACTAGGTCTTTGTGATGGCGAAATTGGAGAGGGAATTTCTTACAATGTTGAGGTTAAGAATGACGGTTACATCGGTACAGGTGATAGATTTTCAAGTATTGGGCTCACAGAGTCAACAACTTTCGCAAGAGAATACTTCTTAAAAGAAATCATCTTGGAGAAAGAGTACGACATGCCACTTGTACTTTACCCATTAGCAAGTGCTGATCTACTAATAGATGAAAGTGTTAACTCAGCGGATTCACTTAATTACTTAGTTGATCTTCTCACATTAAATGAAAATCTAGTTATTCAACTGGAATCACACACAGACAGTAGAGGTACTTCAGCTTCTAACCTTGAATTAAGCCAAAGAAGAGCAGAGACTTGTGTAAACTTCTTAGTTGAAAAAGGAATTTCATCTGATAGACTAATTGCCGTAGGTCACGGTGAGGATATCCTCAAGATCTCAGACGAGCAAAT
>PBEE01000012.1:0-31562 GCA_002717605.1 Crocinitomicaceae bacterium
ATTTGCTCACGCAGGGTATTACTCAGTGTTTTTAGAGGATCACAATTTGACTGCAGAATTGACGACTACAGAAAGGGTTGGGATTCATAAATACACCCTAGAAGATGCTGATACACTAACTCTAATTATCGACTTAGACCACAGAGACAAGCTTATTAATTACAGCATCTACCCCATTGATGATTATACACTTGTAGGCCATAGACTTTCTGAAAATTGGGCTACTGAACAGCACGTTTATTTTGCAATTAAGTTCGACAGAAAATTCACCTGGAGGGATCAACTTACAGAAACTGAAATCTTAGGAGTTGATTCAAATGGCGTTGAACAAAGAGAACTTAATTACGTTCCAGTTTTTGCGGCAGATTTTGGGGTAATTGACGATTTAAATGTCAAAGTGGGATTGAGTTTTTGCGATATAAATGGTGCATTAATCAATCTTGCAGCTGAAGCTGAAGGTGGGCACTTTGAAGAATATAAAACTTCAAATGAGGAAAAATGGGACGAGCAATTAAGCAGAATTTTGATTGAAGGTGCTGATTTTGATAAGTCCAAAATATTTTACACATCGCTTTATCACAGCTGTACAGTGCCAAACTTAGCAAGCGATGCAGATGGCAGGTATAGAGGAACAGATTTAGAAATTCACCAATTAAATGAAGGTGACGGAAGGCATTACACTGTTTTTTCACTTTGGGATACTTTTAGATCATTACACCCCCTTTTATCTTGGATTGAACCTGATCTAACTCGTGATTTTGTTAAAACAATGCTCAGGATGTACGAGGACGGAGGCCAACTTCCAGTATGGGAATTAGCAGGAAACTACACAGGATGTATGATTGGATACCATAGTGTTCCTGTTATTGCCGATGCTAAGGATTGGGGAATAACAGGTTGGGATGAGGAATTAGCTCTAGAGGCAATGATTCAGGCTGCTGATTCGGCTCATTTGGGATTAGATCACTATGCAGAAAAGGGATATATACCTAGTGAATGTGAGAGCGAAAGCGTTTCAAAGACTCTGGAATACGCTTTTGATGACGCATGTATTTCGGCTTTTGCAGCTTCCCTTGGAGAAGATGAAATAGCTTCACGATTTAGGAAGAGGTCTCACTCATGGAGAAATCTATTAAATAAGAGATCGCACTTCATTCAACCAAAAAGAGATGGAGCTTGGGTTCCTGAGTACGATCCCACTGAGGTAAACTTTAATTATACTGAAGCAAATGGATGGCAATACACATTCTTTGCTCCACATGATATTAGTGGCCAAATCAAATACGCAGGGTCAGGAGATGGATATTCAATTTTATTAGATAATCAGTTTACAACAGACCTTGGTACAAGTGGTAGAGAACAAGCAGACATTACAGGTTTAATAGGCCAATACGCTCATGGAAATGAGCCAAGTCACCACGTTGCTTATCTCTTTGCGTACGCTGGAAAGCAATGGAGAACTGTTGAGTTAGTCGATAGCATCATCAATACACTATATACAGCTAAACCTGATGGATTATGTGGAAATGAAGATTGCGGACAAATGTCTGCATGGTATGTGCTTTCATCTTTAGGATTTTACACAGTAGCTCCAGGTACGGGTTCAAAGCAATTGGTATATGGATCGCCTCAATTCAAAAAGATAACAGTTACACCAAATGGAGGTAATACAACTACGATTTCTAAAATTGGTGATGGTAATTATGTAAGTAGTGTGAATGGCAAAAAGCGTGCTTGGACTACTTACGAGGATGTTGTGAGTGGTGGTCACTACACTTTTAAAATGAGTGACTTTAGGTCTAATTTGTTTGGGTTTTCTAAAAAAGATAGGCCCAAAGAAATGGTTGATGACAGCAAATTTGTCCCTGTTCCTAGCATCACAGCTCCACAAAGCTTTCAAGGTGAATCTTATGTTTTGATAGAATCAATTGATCCTGCAGTTTCAATATTCTATCACAATGGAGACAACAANTGGAAGTTGTACAGAAANATTTTAAAAGTTGATGAGACAANNGAATTCTTTGTGAAGTCAAGAAGAGCAGGAATNGANTCTGANATNGTNCACCATGCATTAATTAANATTGATCATGATTGGGAAGTTGAATANACNCACCCNTACTCACATCAGTATCAAGCTGCTGGTANGAANACATTNATNGANGGTTTGAAAGGTGGAACNGAATTTAGAACTGGTGATTGGCAAGGNTTCTATGATGAACCTTTTGAGGCTACAGTGGACCTAAATGAAATAAGCGAAGTAAAATCTATGAGTTTAGGATGTATTCAAGACATAAAACCTTGGATTTGGCTTCCTGAATCTATCGATTTCTCATATTCTACGGATGGCCAAACCTTCCACCACCTTCTCAACGTTGGACATGATGTAGCAGAGGATGATTATGAGAAACAAGTACATAGATTTGAAGCTATAGGCGGGATACAAGCTAGATATATAAGAGTAAAAGCAAACCCTCGTGGTCTTATACCTGATTGGCATTTGGGAGCTGGTCATGATAGATGGATCTTTGTTGACGAATTGGAAATTGAATTGGGAGAATAATGAAGGGTAAGACCTTTTTGGATTTTGGTTTAGCAGACACAACTCCTCACCCATTGGGTTTGGAAGTAGAAAGTGCATCTGGAGTTTGGATTTATACAACAGATGGTAGAAAAGTGTTCGACGCTATAAGTGGAATAGGAGTCAGCAATTTTGGCCATTCTAATCCACAAATTACAGATTTACTTCACGCCCAAATTAACAAAAATCTTCATACTATGGTATATGGGGAGTTTATTAGTAAAAGCACTGTTGATGCAGCTAATATGCTCTCTTCAATTCTGCCTAAATCCCTTGATTCAACTTACTTCACAAATTCTGGAGCAGAGGCAATTGAAGGTGCTTTAAAGCTCGCTAAAAGAGCTACTGGCAGGAGCAATTTAGTAGCATTTTCAGGGTCGTACCATGGAAACACTCAGGGNGCGCTTTCTGTATCCTCAAATGAGGAAAGGAAAGCAGCGTTTAAACCTCTTTTACCTGGAGTAGAATTTCTAGAGTGGAATAGTATAGACCACCTCAACAAGATTGACAAAAACGTAGCAGGAGTTATTGTTGAAACCATTCAAGGAGATGCTGGTGTTCGCATCCCCTCTAAAGATTGGCTCAGCAAGCTTCGAGAGATATGCTCAAAAACTGGCGCTATTTTAATATTTGATGAAGTCCAATGTGGTATGGGTAGGACAGGCCAAAATTTTGGCTTTGAGCATTTTAATATTACTCCTGACATCCTTTGTTTAGGTAAAGCTCTTGGTGGTGGAGTGCCAATTGGAGCGTTTGTTTCTTCAGCTGAGCTTATGGTTCAACTAAGAGACAATCCCAAATTAGGACATATCACTACTTTCGGAGGAAACCCACTTGCGACCACTGGGGCTGTTGGTGCTTTGAAATTACTTGGCGAAGTGAATTTCGATAATATTGAGAAGCAAGGTGCAAGTTGGGAATCTAAACTAAAAAATCACCCATCTGTTAAAGAAGTGAGAAGAATAGGAATGTTCTTTTACATCGAACTTGAAAATCCAGAACTAGTCACTGAAACTATTATGAATGGCTTAGAAAACGGGGTTTTGATGTTTTGGTTTTTAAGCGTGCCAAACGCTTTTAGATTAAGTCCCCCACTAAATATGACTGAAGAAGAAAGTCAGGTTGGAATCGATCTGATTCTTAAGAGCTTAACCCTTTAAGAATTCAACTACCTTATTCATTGACCTAGAAGCTTCTGGCAAGAAGTCGGGTACTATATGCCAACCGTGCACAGCTTTTTCCTCAAAATAAGTTGAATATTTCACACCATCTCTTTCAAGGGCATCGACGCAAAGCTTTGTGTCGTCAAAAAGAAACTCAACTTTCGAAGCTTGGATATGAGTTTCTGGGAAACCTTTAAATGATCCTTTTAATGGTGAAACTCTAGAGTCACAAGGGTCAATGTCACCTATGTAATCCTTGCTAAACGCTAAAGTATCTTGGCTATCAAAAGGACTGTATTCATTGTAGTTTCTGGCATTTGACACTGAGTTTGGGCTTAAATCAAGCCAAGGAGAAAGAAGGACTAATTTATTAGGGACAGGTATATTTTTTGCTACGCAGGTTTGGGTTATATGCGCTGCGATATTTCCTCCTGCAGAGTCTCCGATTAAAATTACATCATCACCATTAGCAGTTAACTCTTTGTACACATTTAAGCAATCTTCAAATGGCATTGGGTATTTGTGCTCAGGAGACAATCTATATTCTGGCATAACAACTTCACATGTGAAATAACGAGCCAAATAAATAGCAGTTGCCTTGTATACTCTTGCACTGCCAAATGAAAATGCACCCCCATGAATCCAGAGAACTTTTGGGCCAGTCCTTTCTTTAAACCTTGCTATTCCACATTTTACGCCACCAATCACATCATAATCAAGACTTCCGCTAAAATGTCCTGGATTCAATCTAGAAACACCTTCTATTGCTGTTCTTATTTGTTGTGGTGTAGCACCAACAACGTCTCTTCTTAACCTAACTGCAATCGCGTGACCTGAAATGACAACGTCATTAAAACGATTAGCTATGTAATTAGATAGATCTGAGTTCGCCATTTCATTGCAAATGACGGAACTTTACCTCAATGATTCGATTTACACCGACAGAAAATTCAAAGCCACAGATTGGTGACATTCTTTTGAGTGAGCCATTCTTAAACGACCCATACTTTGGACGCAAGGCTGTTCTGTTATGTGAAAATAATGAGAGTGGTAGCTTTGGGCTCGTGCTCAATAACATCATTGACATTGATATAACAGAGGTGATTTCAGACTTCCCCGACCCAAGCGCAAGAGTTAGTTTAGGTGGCCCTGTAAGTAGGTCTAATCTATTTTTTCTCCACACATCTGAGAAGATTAAAGATTCGCAGAAAGTAATTGACGGTATTTACCTAGGTGGAGATTTTGATCAATTAAAGGAAGAGATTAAAACAAGACCAAAATCAATTAAATACAGATTATTTATTGGATATAGCGGATGGAGTGATGGTCAACTTAAGGATGAAATTAAATCTAGGTCTTGGTTTGTTACTAATGCTGAAAAAGACCAAATCATGGACACAACTGGCGCTAACGAAGAATATTGGAAGGAGTTGATTAAAAATATGGGAGACGGATTTACTCACATAGCTCAAGCACCTATTGATCCTAACCTCAATTAATCCTNCACTTCAATTACTACTCTACATCCTTCATGTGAGCGAACATTAAGGACTCCACCATTTTCAAAAATTAAGTATTGGCCTTTAATCCCAACTAACACCCCCTCTCCTATGGGAGTTTTTTCAAGCTTAATAGACGAGACTTTTGAAGGCATCTGTAAAATGGGGTAATTGATTTCACTTACGTCATCGTTATCGCTAAAAAATGGTTCGTAACCTGGGCTAAGAAGGTCAAAACATTCCTCTTTCATTTGGGTTAGTTCATCGGGATCCCTTTCAACATCTTTGAGCATATTCCTCCAAAATGTTTTGTCGTTAAAATGGGATTTAAGGAAGACCTCTATTTCTCCTGCAAGCTGCCTATATGGAGTCTCACAAACTACAATTCCTTCAACTGCTCCTTGATCATTCCATCTAAATTTTTCTCTTCCTAGACCAGTTACACCAACTTTTAATTTGTCTGTTCTCGATATGTAGACAACGTGGGGNACATTGTGATACATTTCTTCAAANNCTCTGTCTCTTAGCGCNACTCCCGTGTGAATAGTGCTTAATTCNGGATTGATTATTGAAGGGCANGANAGTGGAGATTTNAAAAAAGCATCACGGCTCATCCCCATTCTAAACGCTCTTTCCATTTCAACACCGGTAATAACGCAGTGAACCAGTCCTTCAAATCGCCATTTAATCTTTTTGCCTAACCAATGGTTGATTTCAAATTCTTGCATATCATCCAAAACATCTTTACCTGACCAATAATATTTTACTACTGAACCGCTCTCAGTTCTCATCTTTCTTAAATTGCCTTTCCAATTCATGTTATAAAGATAATTTTTTAATTATTTTGTAACTTTAAATATTACTTACAACTCAATTAAATACATATGAAGAAATTTTTACTCTCTTGTGCAATCCTTTTATGTGGGGGTTTATTTGCCCAAGATCCATTATTAGAAGAAAGTTTTGAGGATTACGCGACTGGTGCTTACATAGGTGAGTCTAGTGAAGTATGGACTACTTGGAGCGGGACCACAGGAACTGACGAAGATGGTATTGTTTCTGAAGATTATGCTTTTACAGGATCAAAGTCTCTTCACATTTTTGGTGCAGCTAACGGAACTGGTCCAATGGATGTGTATCTTCCAATGGGACTTGATGAACCTTATGAATTAAGTTTTAATGTATATGTAACACCTGGAAATTCAGCTTACTTTAATATGCAAGAAAACTTAACTGTTGCAGTTGGATGGGCATTCGATATAGTTCTTGATGCACAAGGAAATTCTAGCGTAAGTATTGACCAAGTTGTTATCACGCAATCTACCTACACTCCTGGCTCATGGACCCTAATTAATATGTATATGGATCCTCAGAATAATAGAGCCGAAATTCATGTAAATGGTGAATGTTTAGCGAATGTTGAATTTGACGCACAAATTGGAGGTCTTAACCTATTTGGTTATGGCGATGGTGTAACTCCTGGTGATTACTATGTTGACGACCTAGTTGTAGTTGAATGTCCGGATATTACAACTACAACTTGTGGTACTGGTGTTGCAAGTGTTTTAGATATAATTGTAGATTCAGAAGATCATACTACTTTAGAAGCAGCTGTTATAGCAGCTGGTCTTGATTCTGATCTTTCTGATCCAAATGCAACATTAACTGTTTTTGCTCCTACTGATGCCGCCTTTGCTAATATTCCAGCAGATCTTCTTAATGATTTATTAGCTGATCCATCAGGAGAACTGACCCAAATTCTTTTATATCATGTTGTAGGTTCTTTAGGATTAAGTTCAGACTTAGCGGATGGAATGATGATTGAAACGCTTAATGGTGAGGATGTAACAGTTAATATTTCAAATGGTGTAGTTATGATTAATGATGCAACAGTAATAGTTGCTGATCTTATAGCTGATAATGGTGTTGTTCATGTTATTGATGCTGTTTTGTCTCCTACCTCAAACATAATTCATGAAAATATTGATTTAGCTTTTGGTCCAAATCCAGCAACAGACTTTATACAACTTTCAAGTAATGTAAATGAAGGTTTGCTTAGAATTATTACATTAAACGGTCAGATTGCTCAAGAATTAAATGTTCAAAATCTTCAGTCAGGTTCTAAGTTAAATCTCGATTTAGAAAATGGAATCTACTTAGTAGAGTTAATTTGCAACAACTCTAGTACTCTGCGTAAATTAGTTGTAACTCATTAATCTAATTATATCATAATTAAAAAGGCTGGCATTGTGCCGGCCTTTTTTATTACTAGTGCTTGGAACTTAAATTGCAGTTTTAAATTTGAAAAAGACATTTTAAATGATTAAAAATTTCGCTATTGTAGGACTTATATCTGCTCTTGTTTCGAACCTTTTACATAGTCAAAACCAAATCAATGTAACAATTGATGGCCTAGCATCAGACACCGTTTACTTAGCAAATTATTACGGTTCAAAACTTTTCTATAACGATACTACAGTTACAAACTCAAATGGATCATTTTCATTTGACGGAAAAGAATTTGACGAGTGTGGAAAATATGCAATTGTTCTTCCAGGACCTGTTTTTTTTGATTTTATGTTGGTCGAAGAACCAATGGAATTTCACACTTCACTTGTAAATCCTCAAGGAGATATGCAGGTTATCAAGAGTGAAGAAAATAGAGTGTTTTATGACTATCTAAGATTTATAAATAGCCTAAGACAAGAAAGAGCCCCACATGATTCTGTTCTTAGAAATGAAGGGTCGTCTGAAGAAGAGAAGTCAGAAGCAAGAGAAGCCTTAAGCCAAATGACTTCAAAAGTCATGGAACGTCAAGATGAGCTTATAAATCATCCCAAGGAATATCTATTTGGCAAGTATTTAAAAATGATGAAGGAGATTGAAATTCCAGAAACTCCTTCTGATGTTGAGGATGAAGAATTTTGGAAATATATATACTATAGGAATCACTACTGGGATAATGTGGACTTAAATGATCCAAGATTAGTTAGAGATAATTCATTCCACAATTTACTTGACAGATATTGGAGCAAGGTCCTCCCTCCTGACCCAGATACATTAATTGTTGAATCAAATAAGCTTCTTTCTCAATTAGAGGGTAATTACGAGATGTTTAAATATTGTCTACACCATATGACTTTTGAAAGTGAATCTTCAAAAGTGATGTGCATGGACAAAGTGTTTTACAGTCTTGTAAACAAATACTACAAAACTGGTAGAGCAGATTGGATTAATGAGGATCAGTTAAAGAAAATCATTGAACGAGCTGATGAATTAAAACATTCTCTTTGTGGGGAAGTTGCGCATAACGTAACACTTCCAGGGTTAGATTTAACTACGTGGCATTCTCTTCACGACATTGAGGCCAAATACACACTTTTAACTATTTGGGAAAGCACTTGTGGCCATTGTAAAAAAGAACTTCCTGTTCTTCAAAAACTTTACGAAGAATGGCATGAAAAAGGTTTAGAAATCTACGCTATTGGAAATGACTTCGAGAGTGAGCCATGGCAAGAATACTTGGAAGATTCTAATTACAATGATTGGATTCACGTGAGCGACAATCCATTTATAAACAATCAAGACAGTGCTTTGGCTTTGATCTACTCTGGAATCACTGATCTTCTAAGTCTCAATTTCAGAACTACTTTCGACGTTTTTTCTACTCCAAAACTTTTCTTACTTGATAGTGAAAAGAGAATTATTGCAAAGCAGCTTGGCGCATTACAAGTAGCAGAAATAATTTACAGAAAAGAAGGTGTTGAGTATCCAGGTGATGAACATTTCTTATCCCCTGAAGAGATTGAAAAGCGCAAGAAGAAAGCTGAAAAGGAAGCCGCTAATGAGTAATAAAACCTTTTTCAGGATGTTCATCAAGCAGCCTAAGGTGAACGCTTCCATAACTCCTAGCTCTAAAAGAGCTGCGAGAAAAATGGTTAAGGGTTTAAATTTAGGTAAAATGAAGTACGTAGTCGAACTTGGGCCAGGCACAGGTGTGTTTACCGACATACTTGCAGAGAGGATTCCTAGCGATTGTAAAGTACTACTTGTTGAACTCGAGGGATCATTTATTGAACATCTTGAAAATAAATTCGACAATAGATTTGAAGTTGTTCAATCAAGTGCTTGTAAATTAAAAAGACTTCTTAAAGACAGAGGTGTAGATAATGTTGATTTGGTAATAAGTAGCCTACCCTTCAACATGCCTGAAGAGATAAAATACAAGCTACAAGACACTTTAATTTGGCTTACTGATAATGGTACTTGTATGAGGTGGTTTACCTATTTTCCTTGGCTTATGAAGAAACATTACAAAAGATTTAATTTTAAAAAAACAGCCTTTGTTGTGTGGAATTTTCCACCGATGTGGATATACACAGTCAACTGAGTATATTTGCAATGCATTTAATACTTTCTAATAGTGAATATATTTGTTGGTAATCTTTCTTGGGGCGTAGACGATATAGCCTTAAAGGAAACATTTGAAGCTCATGGCACAGTTGATAGTGCTAGAGTAATACATGACCGTGATACTGGTCGTTCTAGAGGTTTTGGCTTTGTAGAAATGCCAAACGATAACGAAGGTGCTGCAGCAATTGAGGCCCTTGATGGAAAAGAGGTAATGGGGAGACCCATTCGTTGTAATGAAAGTGAAAAACGTGAAAGACCACGTAAATTCTAAATCATACTTCTTACAAAAAAGCCATATTTAAATAGTGATTTTTTGTTCTTCAATCATTAGATATATAGAGTTTTAAGTATTTTAGATGTCCTTAAATATTATGAGACATCTATTAACTTTACTTCTATTTATCTATTGTAGTATATTTTCTGCCCAAGAAACTATTACATATAGCTTTACCGGTCAAGTTGAAACTTATGTTGTTCCAGCATGTGTATCTCAACTTGAGATAACTGTACAAGGTGCTAAAGGTGGAGGACCAAATGGTGGAAATGGTTCAACTGTCACCGGAATTTTAGAAGTTGTCGAAGGCCAAATCCTTGAAATTAGAGTTGGTGGAATGGGACTATGTCCAGATGGTGGTTATAATGGCGGAGGTATTGGAGGTACAGCAAGTGAAATTTCAAATTACGCATGTGGTGGAGGTGGTGCATCGGACATTAGAGTTGCGCCATTTGGACTAAATGACAGAATAATAGTTGCTGCCGGTGGTGGTGGCACGGGTGGTGGTGATACAGATGCAATAGGTGGAAATAGTGGTTGTGGAAATGGTGCAAATGGAGACAGTCCATATGGCCAAGGAGGTTTTGGAGCTTCAATTACAACTGTTGGAGCAGGTGGACCACCCTGGATTGATAGCGGAAATACAGGTGAAAATGGATCTTTAGGCTTAGGTGGGAATGGAGCCGATGACCCTTGCTACAATATGGGCCCTGGTGGTGGTGGTGGTGGTGGTTACTATGGTGGTGGTGGTGGTGGATCAGATTGTTTTAGCTCTTACCCACTTGGAGGTGGTGGAGGCGGCGGGGGTTCAAGCTTTGTGCCAAACGGATTTTCTTGCACATCTGGAAATGTAAGTTCAAATGGAATGATAACCATTTCTAACAATGAAGGTATAACACTTGAAGCTTCACCAGTATCGCCTTCGTTTTGTCAAGGAGATTCAATATTAATGATTCTTACTGGCGCTGATAGTTATTCATGGAGTCCAGACATAAATATCAATCCGATTGACACTTCCGAATTTTGGATAACAGTTGATTCTTCTACTGTTTATACAATCATTGGAAGTAATGATGAGTGTTCAGATTCAATAGATATTCAAGTTGATGTTCAATCAGTTTTCGATATTCAAAATATTGTAGAATTGTGTCCAGGAGAAACATTTATTCTTCCAGACGGATCTGAAGTAACTTCTGCTGGAGTTTATCCAGTTGTTTTTGAAACCATAAGCAACCAATGTGATAGTATAATTACAACTGAAATTTTCGTAATTGATTCTAATATTGTTGAGTTAGATGAGAACATTTGTGATGGAGAATTTTTTACACTAGCTGATGGCTCAACAGTAGATCAACCTGGAACATATTCAACTGTACTTAGTTCTTTAGTAAATGGCTGCGATAGCACAATAATAACTGACTTAAGTGTACACCCATCATACTACATTGAGTTAAATGATATAGTATGTGACGATGGATCATATTCTTTACCAGATGGCACTTACCCAAATGCTTCTGGAGTCTATGATTTTTCATTTATATCTAATTTTGGATGTGATAGTCTAGTTACTATCGATCTGATTTTCAATCCGACTCATAACATTGAATACGATGTAGAAATATGTTCCGGAGAATCATATACTTTACCTGATGGGTTAGTTGTAGAATCAAGTAGCGAATACGTCTCAAGTCTTCAAACGTCAAGTGGTTGTGATAGTATAATCACAGTGTTTCTAGAAGTTTTTGATCTGCCACTTTTAGACACTAATCTTAATGAAAGTTATTGCCATGATGAAGGAGAGATTGAAATATCTCCCCAACCGCCAGGAGGAATTTTGAGTGGTGATTTATTAAATGGATTTATACTAGAGCATGAAGGTGAAGAAGGTGGTGAATATAGTTTGTCATATACCTATACTGATAGTAATGGATGTACTAACACTATAAATGAAGAATATATTCTTGCTAACGTACTATATCCAGATATTATCCCTAACATTTCATGTAACACCCTTAACCTTCAAAGTACAATTGATGCAGGGGTAAACATTTTTGATTGGTATCTAGACGATGAGTTAGTTGGTGTAGGGGCAGAATGGAATGTTGAATTTGAAGAATATGGTGATTACATCTTGAGCTTAAATGTAACTGATGCATATGGTTGCAATTATAATGCAGACACTTTGATTACTTTAAATCATGTGTTAGATATTGAGGGCTTTTTTGTGCCAAATATTATTACTCCTAACTATGATAACATTAATGATGAATTATTACTTCAAGATTCATTTAGTTCATGTGTAGATTTCAATATTCATATTTATAATAAGTGGGGAACATTAGTTTATGAAATGACAAACGATTCAGAAATATTTTCTGGAAACAGGATAAACAATACTGAGCTTCCAGACGGTGTTTATTATTATACACTTGAAGTCCCTGACTACCCATGCCAGCAAACACCAGAACTAAAGGATTGGTGTTACGGAACTATTTCTTTAATTAGAGATTAATAAGAACACGAAGGTATTTAACAAACGATCTAGCCTTAGTCATACTCTTTATATTTTGCTTTTTGTAAACGATAGATAATTTAAAAAAGATTTTCTATCAATGTTATAGTTGTTAATACTTTAGAGTTTGCTTAGCAACGTTATTTCTATGTATCACAAGCTAAGCTCCAGTTAGGAAAAACTCTTTGCAAAGCTAATGTATTTGCTTTTGCACCAGATTTAGTGAGAGTCCATGATTGATTCATAACCTGACATTTTGCACCATCTTGTTTTAGCCAAGAATACAACTCGTCAGTTGACAAATTCATTTCAAAACGATATTCAATATCTCTACGGTTATATTTTTTATACATAAGCTTACCTGTCCAAAAATTAATATTTTCAATTTCAGGCATTAAGTTAATCGTTTGTATTGATGTGTCACTTTTTGAAAACCAACTAAATTGACACAAGCTTGAGTCACATCTGTCCTTAGACGTATGAATCGTTATATCTATTGTAAACGCTTCAGATTTTGTCGTGGACTTCCATTCTAGGTTTTGAATAAAATACATTGTTGATCCGTCAGATCTTAAAAAAGAATTAACTGTTGCCATAGTATTTGAAGAAGAGGATGACATGCCATTTAGCCTACAACCAGTTAAAGAAATAATAATAGTTAAAGTTGTAACAATTAATATTAGCGAATTTTTAGACATAAGCTAACGTCTTTTTCAATTAGAGATTTAGTGTTTTGTAGATCCTTATTATTTTGAACTACAAAGTCTAATGTGATAAGTAATCCACTATTTGGCTCGTTGTAGGCATACCTGATAATTTTTTCATTCTCATTATAAGGATAATCCCAAAAATGTAAAAGATTATTAGATACAAGTATTGAATTTTCAAGCGTAAGATTGTCAGAGCTTATCAATTCTTCCTTGCTTACATTATCACCAGCTCCGATATAGATATACCAGCCTCTTTCATCTTGAATAACTCGATGAAGATAGATTTGTAAATCACTTAAGTCACAACACTTTTGATACGATTCAATATTATGTGTTTTAATATCTTCTATCCATGAATGATGATCTTGTATTAAAAAAGAACTCTGTAAACCAATATTTATTCTTGGTGAAGAACAACTAGTGATAGAACTAAATAAAAGGATAATAATAATAGAAAATCTCATAAATATTTTAATAAAAAAGGGTCACAAAGTGACCCTTTAAGTTTAGTAGGATGTATCCTTTAGTTTCCTGTTACAATACACTCGTGAGTTACAAGTATATTTAACGTGTTTTTCTGTCTGTAGTCAACAGTTGAAATTTTTGTAATTCCTCCAGCCTTTGCAGCTGCCTGAATTCCCGCGTCACCATCAAAACAAACATATCCTAAATAACATGTTGCTGATGATGTGCCAACTTTAGAACCTACAGGATTAGAAGTTGCTCCGATAGGAAGAGTTAAACTACAAGAAGTTAGTAGCATAACTGAAAATAATAATGATAGAAAGCTTTTCATTTGTTATAATTTAATATTTGGATAAATATAATGACATTTATTTCATTCAATCAAATATGTGGAATATAGTTATTAATATATCATGTTTAAAAAAGCAAATGCAGCCTTATGTCATCAGTATATCATTAAAATTAGATTAATCTTTTTTATTCTATTTATGGTTAATAACTACAAAGAACATTTTTTGAATTTATAATTATGATAAGTTCAATATTAATATGATAGTACGAAGTTACTTATCTTATTGAAGTCAATTATAAATTGTTATGTTTTTGCATTTACGTAAATATCTCAGGATTATTATTACTTGACAAAGTAATTATATTATTTAGTATTCCATGTTAAACTATATAATAAACTCTCTAAATATTGTTTGAAATAGTAATTAATGGATAAAGAATTCTTGGGTCTGAGACACCTAATTTGAAGTTTGAGTATATGTAAAAGGTATGCTTACATTTATAAGTTCAAAAACATTAGATAAATCATGGTTTTAGATATTACATATGGATTAAATTTTTTCGAAAATATTTTTATAGTTGTTTTGATACTTTTATTTTTAAAAGGCTCACTTTTTTTAGTTAAGCAAAAAAATGCTTTTATTATTGAAAGATTAGGAAAGTTCAACAAAGTATCTAAGGCTGGACTAAATTTTAAAATTCCTATTCTAGACTCAATTGCGGGTCATGTTAATCTTCGTGTGAGAGAATTGCCTGTTGAAGTTGAAACAAAAACAAAAGATGATGTCTTTGTTAAAATTGTTGTTTCCGTACAGTTTTTTGTTATAGATAATTTAGAGGGAATAAAGGATTCGTTCTATGAATTAAATAATCCAGAACAGCAAATTCAGTCCTACGTTTTTGATTCTATTCGTTCTGAAGTTCCCTTAATGGAACTAGATGATGTTTTTGCAGAAAAAGAAAAAATTGCTTTTGCAATAAAAAACGAGTTGTCGGACACAATGAGACAATTTGGATTTGATTTTATCAAGGCATTAGTAACTGACATTGATCCTGATGCAAAAGTAAAGCACTCAATGAACGAGATTAACGCAGCAAAACGTTTGAAAGAAGCCGCAAAAGAAGAAGCTGGTGCAGAAAAGATTAGAGTTGTTGCGGCAGCTGAAGCTGATGCAGAGAGTAAGCGTTTAGTAGGTGAAGGAATCGCAAAACAAAGAATAGCTATTGCCAATGGATTAAAAGAATCTGTAGAGGAAGTTAAATTGGCCATGGAGGACCATGTCACATCGCAAGATGTCATGAATATGCTATTTATGACTCAACATTACGAAACAGTCTCAAAACTTGCAGAAAACAATTCAAGTACGATTTTTATGCCTTACTCTCCAGATAATGTTGGAGATCTACAAATGCAAATACAAAGCAGTCTTATTGCAGTTGATGAATTAAAGAAAAGATCTAAAAAGAGTAAGTCTAAGGCATAGTATTTTATGGCTGTAAGTATTTTAGAAATCCTTAATTATCATTGTGCATATTCCTACTCTGAAGTCTTAATAGAGTAAACTATTCACGACTATCCTACTCTTGCTGTCACGCTTGGTTATTTACGTGGGTTATAGATGCCACGTCTGAGACTTGAAGATATGCCGACGCTATGAAGTGTTTTGGCATAGTTTTAGATGTTTGACGATGACTGTGCATTATGAGACAACTTTTAAATCCTTATTTAACTAATTTCAAGCTATCAAAGTTCTTTTAATTAATCAGTCACACATTATACTTTGTTGATTGCTGATTAAACCCTGAATAGTCCGTAAATACTAAACAAAAATCCCCTCCTAGAAGGAAGGGACTTTGTAGCGAGGGGGAGACTTGAACTCCCGACCTCAGGATTATGAATCCTGCGCTCTAACCTGCTGAGCTACCTCGCCAAACGGCCGCAAAGATAGTCCACTCAACTCATAAATCAAGACTATGGACATTGAAAACCAAAGAAAGTCAAGAACTGTAGTAAGTCCTGAGTTGTAACAGATGAATCACCATTATAATCGCCAGGACATTCACTTATACTTGCACCATCAATTAATCCCTGTTCATAACCATCATTATAAGCTGATTCATAATTACATTCTGTAAATTCACAACTACCGTCGTCTACAGTAGCAATGCTATTGAAGTTTGTAGCTGCAGGATAAGTGCAACCAAATACATCGCTTGGCTCTGTGGAACTCGAACTCAGAATAAAATCGCTGATAATTGGTAAGTGATCAGAGGTAAAGAAAGTGTCGTTTGGATCGAGACCCCATTGAGCTAAATCAGCTTCATCAAGCATCCCTGTGTCCAGAGTAAATGACTTTATTAAATTCATCACACTATTAGAGTAAAAAATGAAATCAAGTCGTCCAGGAGGATACTCTCCGACAGAAGGATTTGCTGTATTTGCTCTCCACGTGTGGGCCGTAGAATGAGTAGAGATTCTACAGATGGCATCTCCTAGAGGGCTGTCGTCCCAATCTGGCATACCTCCAAAACCGAACTCGTCAGTATCTGAGATTGACCCGTTAATAATGGTGTAATACTGTTCATTTAGCCCAACAAGGTTCATATCACCAGCGAAAGGGAAGGGCGGGTTTTGTGGGATTTGGCCTACACCTCCCTCCTCCTGAAGATCTAAAATGAAATTGACGAATGAGTCAAAATGGAATTGCCTACCGGCATCATTTCCACAGCAAGGTGGATGGGCGTAGAGTGTCAAGAAATCAACGTCAAAATCAGAATCTGGAAGATTTACTAAAGAGGCGCCAATTTTGTTTGTTACAGACCAACCCTGAGAGAATGGATACTTTGACACAGCCATCACATCTCCGTTTTTCATAGCATACCACTGGGGGTAATCTATGTAATCATCAAAGTAGTTCAGCATTTGGGATGAAGAGACTTCGCTAACTTCAGAAAATGAGATGATATCAGGGTCAAGGGAATTTATAACTCTCGCAAATTCATCTTCATAGTCAAAAAGATTGTGCTGAAGGTTATATGCTAGCAAACGGATGTCGACTGATGAATCCCTCGTGATATCAATATCTGTATGATCTGTGAAGTTTGAGTGGAAAGCATAGGTTAAAGTATTCCCTTGGTTTGGGATAACGTCTCCTGAAAAATGTTCTTTTACTAAAATCCCAATCTCGTCATCAAGTTCATCTCTTGAAACCATAATCTCAAACTCGTTTGATGTAATGGTAGGCATCCCTGTTACTTCAAGAGAATAAAGAGACATCATGTAAAATTCAGGGAAATCTACGTCGTTATATATCTGTCGTTCTTGAAAATCAATACCGTATTCAGAGCCAATTACATTTGATGTCGGATAACCAGTATTATGGTCGTTATCAGTATCTAAAAAGATTCTAATGCTCGCTAAAGGGTCAGGATCAACAAGGTCGACCTCTTCATTTAACTTTACCCTTATGTACAGATAATATTCGTCGTTTGTTAAACTAATTTCTTCCAGTTCCGTACCGCTGGAATCGTTGTTAGGATCGGAGTAAGTGATAACATTTGGGTCACTATCCCAATCCGCAAAAAATCCGTCAATTGTGATTTGGGCATGAGTTAAAAAACTAGTTAAAACAAGTAATATGAGGAAGTTTAAACGCATAACTCTATAAAATTACTATAACTAATTTTTAATGGTGAAATTGAGCTTCAAAATAGTATCTTGCAACTCGTCAAAAACTTGACTCAATGGATAAAGAAAAATTCTCAATAGAATTCCCAATTAATAGCAGTAAGGGTGTGCTTTACAATTGTTTTAGTACGCCAAGTGGTTTAGCAGAATGGTTCTGTGATGATGTGAATATTAAAAAGGATGTTCACACATTTATTTGGGATGGTTCAGAGGAGGCTGCAAGATTGGTTAGCAAAAAGAAAGACGAATTTGTGAAGTTCAAGTGGCTTGAGGCAGAGGAAGATGATGAAAACACATACTTCGAGTTGAGAATTAAGATTGACGAAATGACTGGTGATAGAGCTATAATTATCACTGATTTCGCTGAAGACGACGAGGTTGAGGATGCTAAGGAGCTATGGATGGCTCAGCTAGACAAGCTTAAGAGAGTACTTGGAGGTTAATCTTTCAAGAAAAAGTCATTCATTAGAGCTAAATATTCAGGAGTAAATTTCCTATCGTCTCCTACCCCGTTTTCCAAGATGATTACTTTCTCTTGCTGTAGAGATTGCTTATGTGACAAGCTTACAAATATTCTTGTAGGTGGGTGATTATCAGTGGCTTTAATAGAAGTTATTGAATTTGAGTGAAACCCTGCATTCCACGCTGCTTCTATCAATTTCATTTTCCTCTCCACAGGCCAAACTACAACAACAACGCCTTTTTCATTAAGCACTTTTGAGCACCCCTCAAATAGCTCCTCGAGATTTAAATAATCCTCATGCCTCGCCATATTCCTTGATTCGAATGGCGATTTAGAGGTGCCATCAAAAAATGGAGGATTTGAAACTATTAGATCGTATTTGTTGCTTGCTGACGACGACCAATTTTGGAATGAAGAATTCACACAATCAATCCTGTCTTTGAAAGGGCTGTTAACGAAGTTATCACATGCCTGTAAATAAGCCTCATCATTCAGCTCTATTGCTGTGATTCTAGCATTATTGAATCTTTGGGCTAGCATAAGAGCTACAACGCCTGAACCTGTTCCAACATCAGCAATCAATTTAGGTTTTGGATGATCTGCAATTACTCCTAGAATCACGGCGTCAGTTCCAATTTTCATTGCGCATTTATCATCGCGTACAACGAATTGCTTAAACTGCATTTGGCGATTCTTAGATCTGCCCATTATCCCTCCTTTCTCTTCATCCAAGTGTCAAAATCAGGAAAGTCCTCTATCCTATTTTCAGGAATTTCAGAAAGAGGCTCTACCTCTTGTGACATAAGATGCATATTGGATGGAAGCTTTCTGTAAAGCTCTGTTCCCTCAACTTTATGATTATACATTTTGTCACTCACCTCTTTAATCCTTCTAGCAGGATTACCAACAATTAAACTTCTTTCAGCAAATTCTGTATTAGCTGGCACTAAACTTAGAGCACCAACAAATGAACCATCACCGAGGACAACATCATCCATTATTACTGAATTCATTCCAACTAGAACTTGTTCACCAAGTTCAGCACCGTGTATAATGGCTCCATGACCAACATGAGCACCATCTTTTAGCACTACAGATTTTCCTGGGAACATATGTAAAACACAGTTCTCTTGAACATTGCATCCATTACCTATTACGACCTTGCCCCAATCTCCTCTTAGAACAGCTCCAGGTCCGATGTAGCTATCCTCACCTATAGTTACGTGACCAATAACAACAGCTGTCGGATGAACGTATGAAGAAGGATGAATTACAGGTATCATCCCTTTAAATGACATTATCATGCCTGGGTGTTTTTTATAACGACTGCATATCCTTGGCCTACACCTATGCATAGGGTTACTAAGCCAAACTTGCCACCTGTTCTCTTTAACTGACGCGCAGCAGCTAATAAAATTCTTGAACCTGTCACTCCAAGTGGGTGTCCTAACGAAATACCACCCCCATTTGGATTAATTCTCTTATCATCATCGGCTAATCCCCACTGCCTTATGCAGGCCAAAGCTTGCGCCGCAAATGCTTCATTGAGCTCAATAACATCTATGTCATCGAATCCAATTCCAGCCCTTTGTAGTGCTAATTCCGAAGCTTTTACTGGGCCTATACCCATGATTCTAGGTTCAACACCCACAACTGCACTCGAAACTATTTCTGCTAGTGGTTCTAATCCTTGTTCTTTAAGACCGGCTTCGTTTGCCAATAACAATGCAGCTGAACCATCATTAAGCCCACTGGCATTTCCTGCTGTTACAGATCCACCTTCTTTTCTGAAAGCAGGCCTAAGTTTTGCAAGAATTTCAGGTGTTGTTCCTGGCTTAATAAACTCGTCGTGCTCAAATAACAAATCATCCTGCTTGCGCCTTGGGATACTTACGCATACAATTTCCTCAGCAAGCCTACCCTCATCCCTTGCAGCAGTAGCTAGCATATGTGATCTATAAGCAAAAGCATCTTGGTCTTCCCTACTTATTCCGTAAATATCAACCAAGTTTTCAGCAGTCACACCCATCCCGTCAGTACCGTAAACTTCTTTTAGTTTTGGATTGACAAAGCGCCATCCAAAACTTGAATCATGCATTTGACTATCGCGGCCAAAGGCCTTGCTTACCTTAGATATAACCCAAGGCCCACGTGTCATATTCTCAACTCCACCAGCTATTGCGACATTAGCATCACCCATTGCAATCATTCTCGAAGCATTTGTCGCTGCAGCTAAACCAGATGCACACAATCTATTAATTGTTTCGCCTGGCACTAAATACGGCATACCAGCAAGAAGTAAAGCCATCCTCGCAACGTTTCTATTATCCTCACCTGCCTGATTAGCGCATCCCAAAATCACATCACCAACAGACGCTGGGTCGAGTCCACTATTTCGTCTAATTAGTTCTGATATTGTAAGTGCTGCTAAATCGTCGGTCCTCACTGTAGATAGTGTTCCACCGAAATTCCCNATGGGAGTTCTAATCCCGTCAACTAAGAATGCATCCATCNTACAAAGATATTATCTTTACGACATGAATATTGCCATCGCCTCCACCTTCCATCCTTATCGAGGAGGCATAGCCACTTTTAATGATAGGCTGGCAATTTCTCTCAAAGATGCTGGACACTCAGTAAATTGTTTCAATTGGAGTCGTCAATACCCTTCTTTTCTTTTTCCAGGCGAAGCCCAAACCATAAAAGGACAGCCAGCTCCAAACAAACAAGAAGCACCATTGGATTCAATAAATCCAAGGTCTTGGAAATCGNCAGCTAATAAAATTTTAGAGTGTGGCAATGTAGACGTATTGTTGCTACCATTTTGGCATGCTTCACTGGCACCTGCTCTAAGAGGGGTTGCAAAAAGAGTAAAGAAATTAAGTCCAGAAACTAAGATTGTCGCCTTAATGCACAACGCGTCATCACATGATGGCAAGGCAGTTGACAAGTGGTTGACTAAGAGATTTTTACAGGCAGTAGATTCATGTGTTGTTCTTAGCGATTCTGTGAAGAATGGAGTTATGAAACTTAGGTCAGACATCAATTGCAATGTTCTATTTCACCCTTTATACGACCACTACCCAGCTGCAAAGGATAAGNCGGTTGCCAGACGGAATTTAGNCATAGATGAGAATGTGAATCTGCTGTTGTTTTTTGGGCTAATAAGNCCTTACAAGGGGCTAGATTGTTTGATTGAAGCTCTTGGCAAATTAGACGAAAAAACAGAGCTTCTTATTGCTGGAGAATCATATGAAAACTGGGGTAAGTACGATTCAATAATTAAAAAATTGAATCTTCAAAATAGAATTCACTTGATAAACAGATTTGTTAGTGATTCTGAGCTACCTAATATTTTCAGTTCTGCAGATTGCCTAATACTTCCTTATAAACAGGCATCTCAGAGTGGTGTTGTGGCTACATCAATACATTACAATACACCAATTATTGCTACAGACACAGGAGATTTAAGAAGTTCAATTATTGAAGGAAAAACTGGCGCATTAGTTGAGTCAAACAAACCTTCTCTTCTTGCTGAAGAAATACAAAATTGGTTTGAGCAAGACAAGAATATCTCGCAAGTCCAAATTGAATACGATAAGATTAGGCAGGCTAAATCTTGGGATGCATTTGCAAGCCAGCTATTTAGTTAATCTGAAGCAATTCGTGAACTCCAANAATTAGTGGGTTGAACACAAAGGTTTGGACTAAGACAACCTGACCATCTTCAGTTACTCCATANAGTTGTTCTTCATCCTTTTCGTAGAGGAANACTGAAGTTGCTACACCTTCAATNTCGGTGCAAGTAATNGAAAANTCNGGGTTTGTGAGTTTGAGACTNTCCTCCNGNTCTACNGTCAATCTGCTATTAAATGATTCAAAGTGAACCTTTTTAAACCTTAGNAATTGCTCTTGNACTCTAAGTGTATCGCTATAACCAATCTCCTTCCCTTCATTTATGTATAGATCAAGTACGCCTGTTGTATCAGAAATTAATCTATAAGACTTGTGCTCCTCTTTATGGTCGTTAAATGAAATGCTTTTAAGAGTTCTATTTGGGTATGAGAATATGCCAGTATACTTCCATTCGTCTTCATTTGTAAAAAATCTAGTTGTTAGAAATCCGGTAAATCCCTCCATATGCACAATAAATGGCTCCTCTGCCTTCCCTAAATTAGGTGTTTCAAGTAACATATAAGTCCCAGTATGGCTTGGTGTAGCAGATCCTACATACCAAATCTTTTCTGGCTCATCTCCACCTGTATATATCTCTACCTTCTTAGCTGAACTAGCTAAGTTTCTAATTACTGTACCTCTCATTTTCTCAGGAACTGCTCCTTTCACAGCAGCTCNGTCAAAGGTTTTTAACAACAAATCAGTTGATGACTTCCTAGCTTTAAATTCAGAATTCAAAACCCAATACTCATCGCCCTTCTTTCTCTCTAACAAAGTTGTACCATAGTTATCTGCAATAAAAATCTTAACTACTTTTGATGTGTCATCTATTGCGAAACTTGCCTGATCATTTTCTAAAATATTCCCAGGATTATCATCTAAATACCAAAGAATACCAGTACCTAAAGTAACTAGAACTAATAAAAAGAATAGTTTGAGATTTGATTTCATTTATTATGTGTATTTATACTGTCTAAATTTCAAAAGAATTGCAGCTATTAATATTACAAATATTAATGGAATAGCTATGGCCAAAAATTGCCAACCTAGTCTATGGCTAGATATTAAATCATTGTTTAATGATCTTAAAGTGATAGCTCTTGATCTAACTGAAATCATTGAGTTTTCATCTAACAAATGATTAACGGCATTTAATAAGAATTCCTTGTTATCGTAAACTACTTCTTGGGCATATCTATCGTAACCAAGTGGATAAATTTGCCATCCTTGAGGGGTTTCTAATGCTTTATTTCTAGCAATATCTCCATCAGAAATTACGATTATTGCTGAAGGTCTTCCTTCGGATCTAAAAGCAAATTCTGGGTCAGATTGTAATCCAGGAGGAATGATGTCTGTAAAATGTGAAGAGAACTTACCTTCTAATAGTACAGCCATTGGAGAATATGGAGTTGTATGAGTTGTAAAGTAATCTGGCTTAAGATCAACTACTGCGCTGGAAACTCTCACAGGAGCTAAATGTTTCCGCGACCTTGAAGAACTACTTAACAAAACGGTCTTTCTCACATTTGGATCACTTCCAACTGTGTCCATGCTTGACACGAAATCGAAATGAATTGGGTCAAGATTAGTTGTAATTGGGTGGNTTATTTGGTCTGAAGCCTGAGGTATTGCAAGTGGAGCAAAATACCAACTAAAAAGCTGATAGTTTCTTTGATTCCCTTGAGGTCCAGCGTCAAATGCAATTGGCGCACATTGAGGGTCAAGAATCAAATCCTTATTGAGCCTTACACCGTAATCAAAAAGTTGATGATATAAGCCCAAATCGTTATCAACTGCTAAAGTGGTTTGGGCTGACCTTAAAGAGTCCAAATCTGTAAGAACAGGATCAACCATCCAAAGTATCCTACCACCTGCCATTAAATACTGATCCAAAATCAATCTGTCCTTGTCAGAGAACGCAGAATCTGGTTTAGCTATGATGGCCAAATCAAATTTAGTAACCCTATACTTCATGCCCTCAAGCTTATCGCAAAGAGCGTTAAGCTTGCCGTCAATTTCTACCCTTGTTACACCATAATTTTCCTCGAGGGACATAACAAAATCACCAACTTCGTGCTCTGGCAACTCACCATGTCCTTCTATAAAAGCAATTTGCTTTCTGTCTTGAGTTAGAGCTCTATTTAAAGCTGATGAAAGCTGGTATTCAATTGAATTGATTGATCCCTGAATCATCGCATCTGTTGGCTGGGGAGTGTCGCTCATAAAGAATTGAACAGGGACATCTTTTCCATTGCAGCTTATCAATGCTGCGGGCCAAACATTTTGGAATGTCCTTCCTCCAGAGTTTTCATATCCAATGCGAGTGAAGGAAAGTCCAAGTTCGAGGAGTCTGTTTTCGTTTTGGCCTATAGTCTGTCTATCATCTGATTCGTATATATCGACAAATTGGAACCTTAGATTTCCGTTTGAATGAGTCGAAAAGTCCTCTAGCTTTTCTCTAATTGCAATCTCTAACCTCCTCCAAGACGCAGGGTAATCACCTGACAGATAACAAGTAACCACTGCCTCAGACNTTCCAGNGTCCATTTTNTNAAGAAGGTTTATAGATCCTTGAGTTAGCGTATGCCTCTTTTCAGCTGTTACATCTAAACTGAAACTAGTAAGGTGGATGGCAAAGAACAGGACTGACGAAGTTGCAAGAACAATACTCAACTTAGTCAGCTCCCTTCCTACTCTACCTCTTTCAACAGCAAGCATATATCTGGCAAGTTGAAGGAATAAAACGTCAATGAAAATAAAATAAGCAACATCTCTTGAATCTATTAGACCTCTACTAAGAGATCTGTAGTGTGCTTCAAACCCTAGGTTGGCAAATAAATAATCCCAAGAGCCAAGTAGCGAAAAATCACTCAAAGCTGTAAACCCTATATATCCTAAAGTTGATAGGATCATTGTCATTAGGAATGCAACTAATGGCTGCTTTGTTGTTGTACTAGAAAAAATCCCAATTGCTGCCATACTTGAAGCGAGAAGGAATAATCCTAAATACGAACCCAAAATTCCTCCAATGTCTAAATTCCAAAGTGGATTACCTAGTTCGCCTATAACCCAAACAAATGAAAGAGTTGGCAGTAAAGACATCGCAATTAGAGATAGGGAGCTAAGGAACTTTGCAAGGATGATTTGGCCTTCTAAAAGAGGGTGAGTAAGGAGCAGTTCTAAAGTTCCACTTCTGCGCTCTTCAGAGAAAGAACGCATAGTAATTGCAGGAACTAGAAATAGAAGAACCCAAGGCGCTAATGTGAAAAATGAATCCATTGTAGCTACCCCACTTGATAGAATATTCCACGGGCCAGGGAAAACCCAAAGAAACAGACCCAACATCAACAGAAATGCTGAAATCACAACATAGCCAATCAACGAACTGAAAAAGCTCCTTATTTCTTTAAGAATCAATGCTTTCATGATCTTGTCTTGTAAGTCCAAACCTCAGGTTTTGCATCAAATAGGGACTTAGTGGCCGGCCAAACTACGCCAAACAATTTCGAATCTCTATATGAGTTTAGGCTATCTACATCCCTCCACTTACTTATAGTAGCTTTTACATAAGGATTTGATGCATCTTCAATCAAATCAACACTCATACAACCTGGCTGAGAAGCAATATCATTCTCATGCTTTTTATATAGGTCATTAAATTCATCAATAGTCTCCTTACTGAAGGTCAACCTAACAACTCTAACTATGTGTCCCTCTTTCATTACTGAGCAAATTCAATTCTTAACACGTCATCCAATTTTATACCTAAAAGACCCGAAGCGCCAACATTTCCACTAGTCGGAGCGCCTCTATTTATAGCAATTTCAAGTAAACCCAAATGGTTAAAAACAGCTACTGACTCTCCAATGGGCACCTCTGAATATGAATTGTGAATCTTTCTAATATCAGATCGACTTGACCTCATAACAATCACAAAACTCCTATCTGTACCAACGTCCTTAAAAAGCTTTTTATCAATATCCGTGATACAATTCCCATAGCCATCAACGTAGATAACATGTCCTGTAAGCACATGATCAGCATAAACTGGCTTCAAAAGATTTTTAGAATTCACAAGACTGGCTGGTCGACCAAGAAGTTCTGGTATACCTCCCCTTGCTAGATGTGCCGCTGCTGGCACAAATAAGGATCTCTCTGGGAATGTTGGATAATCAAAATCAGCCATCATATTACTGAGATCAAAAATTGCATCTGGCTCTTTTCCAAAAATCAAATGGAATGTCCCAGAATCTGTTCCAATGAAATATTGGTCTTCAATTCGAACAATTCTATGAGGACTTTCTGGGGTAACTTCAGTTGAAACTGCAATAATGTGAATGGTGCCCTTGGGGAAATGCTTTACGCTTGACCTTAAAATCAAGGCTGCATCGTTTGGGCTAAACTTCCTTACATCGTGAGTTAAATCAACAACATTAACATCTGGAACAGCAGCAAGAAGGGCACCGCGAAGTATGCCTGCGTAAAACCTTTCAGGTCCATAATCAGATGTTAATGTAATTATTGGCATTTAGTACGTTGAGAACGTTAATTTTGTCGTCCACATGCATGAGTCTTTAATTTCAATAGAAGGATTAGATCCAGTTGTTTTGCTAGGTTACGAAAATTCGAACCTTCGTACCCTGCAAGATAAGTTCCCAAAATTACGAATTGTAGCCCGTGGAAATGATTTTATCATCAAGGGAGATAGAGTTGACATTGGAAGGTTCGAGGAAGTAATGCGCATGGTGGTTTGGCATGTCGACAGATACAATTCATTATCAATAGATGACGTCCACAGATTAGTTAAATCTGATGAACAAACTATCATGAATGATGCTGGAATAGATGATGTCTTAGTACATGGTCCCGGAGGACATAGAGTGATGGCTAGAACTCCAAATCAGCACAAATTAGTTGAGGCAATTAAAGAAAACGACATGGTGTTTGCAGTAGGGCCTGCTGGAACAGGTAAGACCTATACGGCAGTTGCTATGGCAGTAAGAGCTCTTAAAGACAAAAGAGTAAAGAAGATCATACTCACAAGACCAGCTGTAGAGGCGGGAGAAAATTTGGGCTTTTTGCCAGGAGATTTGAAGGAAAAGCTGGACCCCTACTTGCAACCTCTTTACGATGCACTAACTGATATGCTACCTTATGACAAAGTTGCAGAACACATGGATAAAGGAGTCATTGAGGTTGCGCCTTTAGCATTTATGAGGGGACGTACCCTTGATAAAGCTTTTGTCATCCTAGATGAAGCCCAAAACTCTTCGATACCCCAAATGAAAATGTTTTTAACAAGAATGGGTAGAGATGCTAAATTCATTATCACAGGAGACGAAAGTCAGGTAGATTTGCCAAACAAACAGAAAAGCGGATTAGCTCACGCTCTAAGTGCCCTAAACAAAGTTGATGGGATCAGCATTATAAGGCTTAAAGGAGTTGATGTTATGCGCCACAGACTAGTAAGAACAATTATTTCAGCATTTGAAAAAAAAGAAGGTAAATGAGTTCTCCAACACCTATAACTAAAACGGATTTCAATTTTACAGGCCAAACCTCAGCATACCACGGTAAGGTCAGAGACATGTACAGAATAGGTGACGATTTATTAGTTGCAGTAGTATCTGACAGAATTAGCGCATTCGATGTAGTAATGCCACGAGGCATTCCATACAAAGGTCAAGTCTTAAACGGAGTTGCTTCAAAATTTCTAGATGCAGTTAGCGACATTGTGCCAACTTGGAAAATTGCAACGCCAGATCCTAGTGTTACAATAGGCCACAGAGCTGAGCCAATTAGGATTGAAATGGTAATTAGAGGCTATTTAACTGGCCACGCATGGAGGACATATAAAAAGGGATTGCGAGAATTATGTGGTGCTGAATTGCCAGAAGGCATGAAGGAGCACGACAAGTTCCCTACTCCAATAATTCCTCCAGCAACTAAAGCTGAAGAAGGCCACGATGAGGACATTTCTCCTGCTGACATAGTTGCTAAAGGAATTGTCAGCTCAGAACTCTACGAAGAATTAGATAGAGTCACTCGAGCATTATTCCAAAGAGGAACTGAAATTGCTGCTGAGCAAGGATTGATATTAGTTGACACAAAATATGAGTTTGGCCTAAAGGAAGGAAAACTCATGCTAATCGATGAGATCCACACTCCTGATAGCTCGCGTTATTTCTACGCAGAAGGTTATCAAGAGCGTCAAGATACAGGTGAATCCCAAAAGCAATTAAGCAAGGAGTTCGTTAGAGAGTGGCTAATGGATCACGATTTTATGGGGCTTGAAGGCCAAACCACCCCTCATATGGACGACGACTTCCTCAACCTAGTGACTTCTAGATATGTTGAGTTATACGAAAAGGTAACTGGGTCAAAGTTTGAAGGTGATGCGTCTAGCACTCCACTTGATAGAATTGAAAAAGCAGTAGAAGATTGGCTCGCAAAAAGGCAGTAGAACCTTGGCGTGATGACGCCTTAGAGGCCGTGAGAACTTTAAGTGCTGGCGGCGTAATTCTCCACGCTTCTGATACAGTTTGGGGTTTGGCTTGTGATGCATCTAATTCTGATGCAATTGCAAAGCTTAGATCATTAAAAGGTCGCGATGAAGGAACACCTATTCTAGTATTAGCGTCTGATGATGGTATGATTCAAAACCATGTAGAATCTGTTCCTGAAGCAGCTTGGGATTTGTACGATGCAGCTGATAGACCTACTACTGTAGTTTTGCCTGGAGGTTCTGGTGTAGACTCAAGCATTTTAGGACCAGGGGGATCACTTGCGGTTAGACGTATTAATGAACCATGGTGCGAGTTCGTGATTAGAGGATTAGGAAAACCTATTGCTAGCTCAAGCGCAAACCTAAGTGGAGTACCTACACCCAAATCCTTTAGCGATATTGATTCTAGCATCGCTGTTGGTGTAGATTTCGTAAGTTCACATCGTAAATCTGAAGTATTAAACTCTCCCCCATCATTCATGGTAAGCTTCGATACTGAGGGAAGGTTTAAGATTCTACGCAAATAGTATGAATTACAAAAGCGCATTAGAAAACAAGGTTTTTAAAGCTGTTGGCAAGGTTGCAGATGATAAGGGTGAAAAGGCCTTTGTTATAGGTGGTTTTGTGCGTGATTTAATTCTTGGAAGACCCTGTAAAGACATTGATATAGTTACAGAAGGAAGTGGAATTGAACTTGCAAAAGCAGCCGCTAAAGAGCTTGGTATAAAGCAAGTTAGCGTCTTCAAGAATTTTGGTACTGCGATGTTTAATTGCGGTGATTTCGAAGTTGAATTTGTAGGTGCAAGAAAGGAGTCGTATACACGAGGAAGTAGAAAGCCAATTGTAGAAGATGGTACTATAGAGGATGACCAAAACAGAAGGGATTTTACCATAAATGCTATGGCCCTAAGCCTAAATAAGGGCAATTACGGTGAGTTAATTGATCCTTTCGGTGGTCTTAGGGATTTAGATCTGGGAATTATTAAGACACCACTTGACCCTGATATTACTTATAGCGACGATCCTCTTAGGATGATGAGAGCTATCAGGTTTGCTACACAGCTTGATTTTGTCATTGAATCGGAGAGTTTAAAGTCTATTTCTAAAAACTCTGATAGGCTTGAAATCATCTCTATTGAGAGGATACACACTGAACTCAACAAGATTATACTTGCAGATAAGCCAAGCATTGGTTTTAAGCTCCTTTTGAAAACAGGATTACTAGAGAAATTCTTCCCTGAAATGGTTGCGCTAAAAGGAGTGGAAAAAAAGAATGGAATTACTCATAAGGACAACTTCTTCCACACATTGGAAGTTTTAGAAAATGTGTGCGAAAAGTCTGATAATCTATGGCTTAGATGGTCTGCTATTCTACACGACATAGCAAAGCCTCAAACTAAGAGATTCCATCCCAAACACGGCTGGACTTTCCATGGTCACGAAGACAGAGGTGCTCGAATGGTGCCTAAAATTTTCAAAAGACTAAAGCTCCCTCTTGATTCAAAGATGAAGTACATTCAAAAACTTGTACTACTTCACCTTAGGCCTATTGCACTTACTAAGGATATTGTTACAGATAGCGCAATTAGAAGATTACTTTATGAAGCTGGAGATGATATTGACGATTTAATGATCCTTTGTAGAGCTGACATTACGAGCAAAAACGAAGCAAAAGTTGCTAAATATCTCAAGAACTATGACATAGTTGTAGAAAAACTCAAGGTAGTAGAAGAAAATGACTGCATTAGAAATTTCCAACCACCAGTAACTGGAGAAATGATAATGAAAGAGTTTGGCATACCCCCTTCAAGACCTATTGGAGAAATTAAAAAGGCAATAAAAGAGGCTATTCTAGAAGGTGATATCCAGAATGATAAAGAAGAGGCATTTGAGTTAATGCTAAAGCTTGGAAAAGAAATGGGGCTTGAAAGGAGTTAGCCTTTCCAACTATCTCTGAGAGTAACAGCCCTATTAAATACTAGAGCGTCTTCCTTACTGTTTTTTGAGTCAGGAGTAAAATATCCTAGTCTTGTAAACTGATATGTTGTGCCTGGCTTAGCATCTGACAAAGACGGTTCTATCTTGCAATTTCTAAGAATTTCAAGAGAATTTGGGTTTAAGAACTCTGTAAAGTCTTTATCCTTGTGTCCATCAGGGGCTTCGTCTGCAAATAGCCTTTCATACTGCCTTACTTCTGCATTAACTGCATAACCTTGTTCAACCCAATGAAGCGTTCCCTTTGCTTTGATACCACTAGTGTCAGATCCAGACTTAGAGTTCTCGAAATATTTAACTTGAACCTCGACAACATTTCCATGTTCGTCACAAATGTGATTTTCGTATTCAACGATATATGCGCTCTTCAAGCGAACAGTTTTTCCAGGAGCTAGTCTAAACCACTTTCTATTTGCCTCAATTTTAAAATCATCAGCCTCCATCCATAATTCTCGACTAAAAGGAATTTCACGAGTACCAGATTCTGGATCCTCAGGGTTATTTATCGATGGCAGCCATTCCACCTTATCAACTGGGTAGTTTGTTATTACAAGCTTAATCGGATTGAGAACAGCCATTACCCTTGGAGCAACTCTATTTAAGTCGTCTCTAAGAGCCCATTCTAGCAGGCCTACGTCAATAATGTTTTCACGTTTAGCTACACCTACTCTTGAAATAAATTCTCTTATTGAAGCTGGAGTATAACCTCTTCTTCTAAGTCCGCTAATTGTGGGCATTCTTGGATCATCCCAGCCATCAACCACACCATCCTCAACTAGCGTTAAAAGCTTACGCTTCGACATAACAGTGTAATTCAGGTTAAGCCTTGCAAACTCAGTTTGCTTTGATGGGAAAATATCAAGATTTTCTATATACCAGTCGTATAGGGGTCTATGAACTTCAAATTCTAATGAACAAAGACTATGAGTAATTCCCTCAATGCTATCAGACTGACCATGTGCAAAATCGTACATAGGGTAAATACACCACTTATCTCCAGTTCTATGATGTGTTGAATACATAATTCTGTACATGATGGGATCCCTCATATGCATATTGGGATTTGACATATCAATTTTTGCTCGCAAAACTTTTGAACCTTCTTGGAACTCTCCAGCTTTCATTCTTTCGAATAAATCTCTGTTTTCCTCGGGAGATCTATCCCTAAATGGACTGTGTAAGCCAGGCTTTGTTGGTGTTCCCTTTTGGGCTGCAATATCCTCTGAACTTTGGTCGTCAATATAAGCCTTTCCATCGTCAATTAACTTCAAAGCTAGGTCATATAATTGTTCGAAATAATCGCTTGTAAAATATTCTCCACCAGTAGGTTT
>PBEE01000013.1:0-16774 GCA_002717605.1 Crocinitomicaceae bacterium
ATATCTATTCTCACGGTGCAAATGTAAAAAACCCCGAACTACACTCGGTAATTCGGGGTTTAATGTGATAAAATTGACTACCCAGCTTATTCAGCCGCGTATACTAGATCAAGTTCGTCGATAATGTTAGTAGCTCCAGCAAACTTGTCTACAATCCAAAGTACGTACCTGATGTCAACAGAGATAGTTCTTTGAAGCTGTGGTTCGAAAGCGATGTCTCCACTCATTGCTTCCCAGTTTCCATCAAATGCAAGACCGATAAGATCTCCGTTTCCATTCATTACTGGTGATCCAGAGTTACCACCAGTAATGTCTGTTCCGTGGATGAAACAAACTACTAGCTCGCCATTCTTATCAGCATACTTTCCAAAATCCTTATTGCGAATTAGCTCGTCAAGGTGATCTGGAACTACGAATTCTGGATTTGTGTTGTCCTTCTTTTGAAGGATACCATTTGCTGTAGTAATGAAGTCGTATTGTACGGCATCAGCAGGAGAGTAGTCTCCAACTTGGCCGTAAGTAAGACGCATCGTTGAGTTTGCATCTGGGTAGAATGCCTTATCTGGTTGCATTTTTCTAAGACCTTTTACAAACAGTCTGTATCCTTTGTCGAATTTGTCTTGGGATGGGCTTGTAAATGTTGCGAAGTATACGTCAAGAATACTCATTGCAGCACCAACAGCTAGATCCTCCATGAGGTTGAATCCTCCAGATTTTCCACCTCCCATTGGAAGGCTAATGCCAATCTTAGAACCGCGTGCAGATGGTGGAGTTGCATTTTCAATGTAATCTCTTGTTTTTGCTTCGTTTACAAGAATACTTGTTGAGTACATTTTCTTTGCGTAGTTCTCAACACTTCCGCCATATTCATCATCAACTACACTAAAGAATGTTGGAAGGTATTCTGCGTCAATGTCATTCTTGTACTTGCTCATAAGGTTTACAAACAGATCTCTATCTGTTGCCATGTCGTAGTCTTTGTAGAAGCTATCACAAAGTTCATTTAGAGCAGCCTTTGTTCCAGCAACTTGGGCTGGATCTGGAGAAAATAAACCAGGTGCAGTACGAGCAAATCTCACTGCAAATAAAGTGATATCAGATCCGATTAATCCTGCCTCAAGAGCATAAGCGTCAGCTTTCGCAGTTGCGTCAGTTTCACTATAATAAGATTCAATCATGTTAAGTGCTTCGCCGTATTCAGCTTTTCTGTCCTCGCTTTGGTTAACCCAAGTCGTGAATTTCTCCTCAATAGATTCTTTCTTTCCGTGTACATCAAGAGCACGAAGACCTTTGGATTGGCCTATGTAGTACTTCCAGTAGTTGGCAGTTTGGGCGTATTTCGCAGCGTATTTGATGCGGATTGCAGGATCGCTATCCATATGCTCCTTCATAGTTTTAAGCTTAAGGTCTCTAACGTCTACAACGCTTGGGTTGTGTAGGTCAAGAGCTTGCTCAATCCCCCAGCTACTGAGGAATCTGTCAGTGCTTCCAGGGTAACCCATTACCATTGTGAAGTCTCCTTGTTTAACACCGTCCATGCNAATTTTTAGGTGGCGCTTCGGTGAATAAGGCTTGTTATCTTCAGAGTAATCAGCAGGATTGTTGTCAGTATCAGCATAAATTCTAAGCATAGTGAAATCACCAGTGTGACGTGGCCACATCCAGTTATCTGTATCGCCACCGTATTTACCAACGCTTTCTGGTGGTGCAGCAACTAGTCTGATATCTCTGTATGTATTGTAAACGAACATGTAGTATTCGTTTCCGTAGTAAAAGCTCTTTACNTCGTACGAATAACCATTTGTNTCACCCTCNTTCATTTCTGCTACTAGAGCGTTTTGGGCTTGCCCNATNGCAGCATTCCTTTCATCNTCACTCATTTCNTCAGAAACTCCATCAAGNATTNTAGNAGTTACATCTTCAATNCNNACTANGAAGCTCACTTCAAACCCGTCGATATGCATCTCTTCGCCTTTTTTCATTGCGAAGAATCCATTTGTTAAGTAATCGTTCTCCGGAGAGCTAAACCCTTGGATTGCGCCGTATGCACAGTGGTGGTTTGTAAGCACAAGGCCTTCTGATGAAATCACCTCAGCTGTACAGCTTCCTCCATTTAACCTGAGGATTGCATCCTTTAATGAAGCATTATTGATGTCGTAAATGTCCTCTGCAGTTAGTCTGAAGCCAGCATCTTGCATTGACGCTTCGTTAATCTGTTTAAGCATGTGCAATAACCACATTCCTTCGTCTGCCTTTGAAATTGGAGAGAATAGGATTGCGATTAATGCGAATAAAAATAATCGTTTCATATAATCTGTTTTTAGTTTTCTGAAATTGGGTGCCATTGAACCTTTGAAATTTTATCCTCTATCAAATTGTAAAGAGGTTCAAGGTTTGGGCCTTCAAATCTATTAAATACTCTATGATCTTCAATCAAAGAAATCGATGCAGGAAGATCCATTACTTTTTTATCGTCGTACTCAGGGGCCAAATCAAAATATCCAATAGTCTTTGCATATTCTACAATCTCCTCTAATTCCCCTAAATTTATTACTCCTTCATAATCCCCCTCTTTAAGCTCTAGGCCAAATCTACTATGCGACATCCTTCCAACACTCAATGTAGCACGACCATTATTTAATGCTTGAAACGTGTACACTGGACAATCCCCATAGCATGGAGTTTTTTGAAGTGAGACAGATGTTTCAAGTGAAGCAGTATCTGTGAGTTGCTTTTCAATAGAGCAACTCGCAAGACTACAAACGCCAAATAGGCATATTATCTGAATGACGCGATTCAAACTTACTTTTTCCTTTTAAGCTCCTTAGTTCTTCTAGCTTGCTCTTGCTGCATTTCCTCGAGCCTTTGCTGGAATGAAGACTTCTTTCGTGGTGTCTTTGCGTAAGTCTCGATTTGTTCTTTAAGCTTAGCTTCATCAATAAAGTAATGCTTAATNACAAGCATNTGAGCAATAGATACNATGTTGGCAGCAAAGTAGTAAAGACTCAAGCCAGAAGANAATCCNTTAAANAAGAACAGCATTGTAAATGGAATGATGTTCTGAATAACCTTCATGTTNGGCATTCCTGGCTGNTGNGGCTGAGGCGGTTGACCAGCAGTAGTCATCTTCATATAAACGAAGATTGAAGCTGCCATTAAAACAGTGAATCCACTTATGTGAGACCCATACATTGGGATAGAGAATGGAAGGTTCACAATTGCGTCATAAGATGCCAGGTCATCAGCCCAAAGGAAGCTTTGGCCTCTTAAATCCATGTTTGCAGGGAAGAACCTGAACATAGCATATAGGATAGGCATCTGAAGAAGTGCAGGAAGACAACCAGCCATAGGGTTNACTCCAGTTTTGCGNTATAGCTCTACNGTAGCTTGTTGACGCGCNATCGCGTCGTCTTTATGCTTNTCATTTATNTCCTCAATATCAGGTCTAAGAACTTTCATCTTAGCTGAGCTCAAGAAATTCTTCCAAGTGATAGGGAAGAGGAACATCTTNATAATTAAGGTNATAATTAAGATTATTAACCCCGCACTCGCTACTCTTGANTACAAGAAATCGTATANNGGNAGGATGGCGTTTCTATTTACCCAACCAAAAATCCACCAACCGTAATCTATGATTCTACCTACTTCTCCAAGGCCAGTTGTATTAAGGTCGTCAAGGCGGTTTGGNCCAAAGTAGAAATCAAGCCTTTGTTCCATTCTATTTCCACTTACCCTTNCATCCATTGGAAGGTTTGCGTGGAAGTGCAGAGTGTTNACTGTATCACCTTCTANAAGTGNGTTTTCNAGTTTTGATCCAACAGCAAATCCTTCAGGAGTTGAGACTAAGGCAGAGAAGAAATTTTGCTTAAATGCCATCCACTCAAGCTCGTACTCAAGTTCTTCGTCGTCTGATCGACCTTCGCTTAGGTATGATCGTCCTCTATCTTCTTCTTTATAAAAGATAGATGTGTGTTGGCGCTCCCATTGAAGCCCCTTTTCGTTTCTCAAACCTGCAGTCTTCCAATCCAAATACTGTCTTTCTTCAACAATACCTTGAAGACCTATAAATGCAACGTCAGAGTGTAGTCTGTAATCCTCTAAAGAGTGAGTGATTACTAAANCTCCTCCATTAGATGCGGGCGCTGTGAATGTTATGCTCGACGGGGTTTTGTCAGTAATATCAAAGTATAAATCTGAAGTGTTGATTCGGCCTATNCCTTCAATGTCAAATTGAACATTNACATTTGAATGCTCAGCATCCCAAAGCTCAATAGCATCGTCACACCCATACTTTGTATTTCCGTCAATAAGCGTTGCCTTTGTGGGCATTGCTCCCTTGTTGCTGAAGTTTAAACTCAGAACATCTGAAGCTATGGTTTGGCCTTGCTNATNACCAATTGTTCGCTCAGCAAACTGTCCAAATTCACTTCTCAGATTGAGCATTTCAAGTGAAAGCAAGCTATCTGAAGGTTCTTCAGTTGTATTCTCAACGTATTCAATTACCTGATTATCGTTCGATTCAATTTCTTCTGCTTCTTTTGCAGCTTCAATTGTGGCGATTTCTTCATCCGTAGGAGCATAGTACCAACTATACCCGTAGATGAGAACAAACATTAATAAGAGACCTATATATGTGTTTTTATCCATGGGATTGCGAATTTACTCAGAAGTATCTCCTTATTACCACTTATATCCTTTTTCTGAAGCCCAAATCCCTTTAAGCCTCATTGCCTGTTCTAAAATATCTCTTACACAACCTCTTCCGCCAGATATTGGACTAGTGTAATGAGCGATTTCTAGGATGTCAATTGCTGCATCATAAGGACAAGCAGCAAGCCCCACTTCCTTCATTGCTGGGTAATCAGGCATATCATCACCCATGTACATCACTTTGTCAAGTGATATCTTTAGCTTGTTACACAAATATTTTAATGATTCAAGTTTGTCATGACACCCAAGGTGAATCTCTTTTACACCTAGCAACTCCATTCTTGCTTTCACAGCAGGTTCTTTACCTCCAGTTAAAACGGCAACGTTTAAACCTTGCTTAATCGCCCACTGTACAGCGTACCCGTCCCTAGTGTTTGCTTGCCTAACATTTGATCCATCCTCCATGAGAAGGACTATTCCGTCAGTAAAAACNCCATCGTAATCAAATACGNACAGCTCTATTTCTTCAAGCTTTTCCTTGTAATTCATGATATTCTTTTATCTGTTTTGAAAGGAATTTGTAAAATTCTTTTTTTTCCTCATCACTGATTAAGCCCAAATGCTTCATCTGTGATCCAACATCACCTCTAATAGCCACACCAGTTTGTCTTGATGCAGAATCTCCATTCAAAGCACCGTCAAGTAAACCTTGGGCTAATGACCTCATGAGTTTGGGGTCTAAATCACTATTCTTTAAAATATCTTGGGATAATGATAAGCAGTGGTTGGCAAAATTATCTGTGAACACAGCTGCCAAGTGAATTATAGACCTGTTCTCTGAGCTTGCAACAAATCCATCACCTCCAATGCTTCTTGCAATTGATAGCAATGTTGATTGAAATTCCTCGTTGTTGCCCTCAACACCTACAGGGACTCCTTTGAAGCTGCTGCCAGAGCTCTTAGAGTTTATGCTTTTAATAGGCCAAACCACACCTTTAATCTCACTGCTCAACACATCTAAATCACTTACGCCAGATGCATGGAATTGAGGTATGTTGATTGGAAGTTGTGCGCTTACTTCTTCAATGGCATCATCACTAACCAGAACAGCAATTAGGTCTACGTTACTAGTGCTTTCAAAACTTGTGAGTTCCGCCCCAAGTTCATTTGCTAATGAGCGCCCTGTGTCAGAATTCCTTGCTATGATTTGACCTACTCTATGGCCAGCAACTTTTAGAGCAAGCCCAAACGACCTGGCCACTTTGCCTGATCCGGTTATGCTAATTTTTAGTTGCTTTTTAAGCATTTCTATTGAGCTTAATTCTTCTTCTAACTGCCATAAAACACCCAAGAGTCATTAAAATACAGCCAAGCCAAAGAACGTTGATCAAAGGGAAAATTATTGCTTGAATAACTATAAAGTCTGTCTTTACACTTTCGTGCTCCCAGATAGTCGCAGTTAAAGTTTCTGAGGACGGATCAAACTTATCAATTCTAAATCTCAAACCCCAATCCTCAACTTCGTGCAAATCTGGGATGATTAAACTGTCTCTTACAATGTAAAGTGGTTGAGCATTTGCACTCTTACCAACTCCTTTCAGAGAGAAACACCCCATCAATGCTAAATCCCTATCCAACAATCCTAATTCCCATCTGTCTTCTTTTTTTACCAAGGCCAAACTATCAAGAGAAAGAAGGGTAGAGCTTACCAACATTGAATCTCCAACCTGGAACTCAACTTCCTTTCCTGTGAGCCATCCTTCGTCATCTGTTTCTGGCGGAGTAATCCTTGCCCATTTTATATGAGTATATAGATCCGCGACTACACTGTGCTTTGTATCGGGCTCAGGTGAATTACCCATCCTTTCATTCAGCTGAATTCTAGGAGAAAGTGTAAATGCAAATTCACCTGGGGTTCCGTTTATCCAATTCACTGCGTTTTCTGCCTGCTCTTCAGTTGGGAATGGAAGGAAAGTCCAAAACTTCTCTAAATCATATGCAAAATCTAATGAAGCTGTGTGGTTTGTGTGTGCCTCAAAAACCATGTCGTCAAATAGTACAACATCACCAACATTGTAATTCTGCGGCTTGTTGATGTAGTAATCCATGTCGAACAAGACGTGAATTCCACTTTCCCTTCTATCTCTGTAACTAACAAAATACTCTCCCATCTGAAGAGTATCTCCTTGCATTAATAGAAGGTCAGTCCTGTTGTTTAATTCTTCATTTAGAGATGAGATGTCTCCGATTTTGTTTTGGCTTATAAATCTCTGCTGAGCAGTAGAAATAACAGCGCCAAAAATCGTTAGTGCAAATCCAATGTGCGCAAGGGGAGAGCCCCATTTGTCATATGCGCCCCTCAGTGTAGACCAAATGTAGTCTGCGTTAGCAAATGCTGCGAAAGAAGTGGCGAATAGTAGAGCAACCCTAGGCAGTTCGTGTGATTTAAAATTGAAAGACAACACTAAGACTACTGATATAGCAATGGATACAATAAGTGATTTGCCTAGGTTTTTAAAAACCTGCGATCCGTCAGTTTTCTTGTATTTGAGCCATTGAGTGATCCCGATTACAATAAAAATCAGAGTAGCAAGAGGAACTTGAATTAAGTGGTATGCTTTGTCCAAATCCTTGCTTGGAGTCATATTGTGTTCTGACAATGCCCTAAAAGTGTCGGAATTCCAAGATTCACCTAGACTGTCAAGAGCTCCGCTAAATGGTTCAAGTAGAGCGTTGAATACTGGAAGACTTGTTTGGAACGTAATGTGTACAGCAGAAATAACAATTAGAAGTGATCCTACAAAAAGCCAAAACTCTCTAGATAACAATGTGTCGTCATCTTCGTCTGAAGCAAATTCATTACTGAATGACTTAATAGCAGCAGCTGCTTGAAGAACAATGAATCCTAGTGATGCAAGTGCATACTCCCCAACAAACATTAAGCTCATAACTAAAAAAGTACTAGCCAAATGGTAAAGTCTTCGTTTTGCAGTTCCAAGCAAAAGTGTGTGAGCAAGTAGTACAAAAGTCAATAGGTATGCAAGGAGTTGTGGTAGAATACCACTATCTACAAAGCTGTGAACGGAAGTATCACCTAAAATCCCGCTCTTTGTCAAAAAAGTAGAATACAGAACTAATAAGAACGAAAGGAGAGTCAAGTAGATCGTAGAGAAAAGAGCTGTTGGCTTCTTCTTGTTCTTGTTGATTATCATTAGGTGAGCGCCAGCAACTAAAATCAACCACGGTACAAGCGAGCTGTTTTCTACTGGATCCCAAGCCCAAAATCCACCAAAACTCAGTGCTTCATATGCCCAGGCTCCACCCATTAAAATACCAGCACCAAGTATTCCTATACCAAAATATGCCCAAGGCAACGCAGGAGTAATCCATCCCTTGTAGTCTTTCTCCCATAAGCCAGCAATAGCGTATGCAAATGGTATTGATGTAGAAGCAAAACCTAGAAATAGGGTAGGTGGATGAATAGTCATCCAGTAATTTTGAAGTAATGGGTTTAGCCCTTGTCCATCTGCAAAAAACGGGAGATTCGTCAAGTAGTTCGACATTCCAGTCCAAGGAAGGCCTATGTTTTCAGGTACTTCTCTTAAAAGTAGGAATGGATCTAGGCAAAGCTGAAAATCTCCAAAGTAAATTCCAAGGAGCATCATACTTAGGAATGCCTCGATTGAAGCGAGTACAACCATGACTTTGGGCTCCCATTTATCAGCAGATTTAATTACAAAAAGTGCAAGTATATTATGCCAAAACATCCAAAGAAGAAAACCGCCCTCTTGGCCTCCCCAAAATGCACTTAACACAAAGCGCATGGGCATCTCGTTATTAAGATGTTTCCAGATGTATTGGAATTCATACCTATGCTCAAAGAACAGTATGAATATCAGTGCAATTACACTGAATACTGATGTGACGTGAGTGATGAACGCCTTTCTTCCCAGCTCATTCCATCCCTTGAAATAGCTAATTCCAGAAACAATGGCAGAAGTGAAAGCTATTGCAACAAGCGTTCTTCCAGCCCAAGCTGTTAATATCCACTCGCCGTCAAAAGTCATTAAGATTCAGTGATTAAATGGTTTTCACTGTTGTATTTCGAAGGACATTTTAGAAGCATGTCAGTTGCGTAGAATATTCCGTTTGAATACGATCCATCGATTACAATTGATTCACTTTGTAATAGGCCTTGAGGTTTAGCCATCTGAAGGTGTACCTCCATGATTTGGCCTTTAGAATCTTCCATGTGAAACTTGGTCAGACTCGCGTTCTCTTTAGGATTGTAGATCACAGGTTCCTCTTTGTAAAGAGTTCCAGTAATTGTAACCTCAACGCCTGATTTTTCCGCTGCTTGGGTAAAGGTTACACTTTGGTTTGAGCTAGAATAAGTGAAAACTAATAAACCAACTAAAAGTGCTACAAGAATCAGTAAAACTAGGTGTGATCTCTTCATTACAGACTGTCTATTTGATCTTCTAAATTCTTAATTCCATTATCCATTTTGAACATCCAAATGCCTAAGCCCAAAATGATGATTAGTGCTACTCCAAGCACAACGGGAGCTTTTCCAGATGCGAAGAAAATGTCCTGTATGTCTAGTAAAAACTTCATTAGTATTCCTTTTTACTTTGAATCTTGTTTTTTAGTAATTCAGCTCTAAGAGTTAGATTGTACATCCAAGTTCCGATTAATATCCAACCAATAACTGCTGGATAGAAAACCATTCTAAGGGAGCTGTCTAAGTCGTATTTGCTAAATGCTGGATTTCCACTTTTACCCGGGTGTAAGCTCTCGGTATATCTTGGAAGTACCATTAGTAGAACCATGAGAATTACAAAAGCGAATAAATTGTAAACAGCAGATAGTCTTGCTCTTTGAGAGTTTTCTAATATTGATGACCTGAGGATTAAATATCCAGAGTAAATCATCACACTAACTAGTGCTCCATTTAATTGTGGATCATTTACCCACCATGCTCCCCAAGTAAACCTTGCCCAAAGGCTTCCGGTTAGTAGTCCTAGTACACCGAAGAAAATGCCAACTTTAATTGAGGAAAAAGCCTTAGTGTCACTAAGCTCATTATTGCTGTTTCTCAATGTTCTTATAGATTGAGCAAAGCCTATACCCATTAAGAAGAACATCGTGAACCACATTGGAACGTGCAGATGTAGATTTCTTATCGATTCAACGATTCTGGGTTGATATGGAAAATGTAGTCCTAAGTCCTTTTCAAAAACTTGCACGTTACTCAAATCTCTAATTGTGAAGCTTAGGTCAGTAGGTGCTGCTTTGATTTTAGGCTCGTGGAAAAGGGCGTTGGGTAAGTATAGAGTTCCGTCTTTTTCAGCATTAATTAAAAGATCCCAAGAGCTAGAAGTAACTGTATCTGGTAAGTTGGCTTGAAGCGATAATTTAGAGTTGGTTTGGGCTATAATATTATCACACTCAATTGTAATTCCACTATCCTCAAGTCTAAGAAAAGCTTTGATATTCTCAGGATTTTGATCGAAGTGAGTTGCAAAGGAACTGACCTCAATCGAAGCAACACCAGTTTCATTGACCTTAGCTTCGGATGAAAGAAGTCCAGGCCCCATTGGAACTATAAAAATCATAGTGAATACATACATGATTAGGACTATGCCTAAAAACTTCCACCAATTCTTGAGAATATTGCTCATTTAATTGCTTGAATTAAGACCTCCAAAGGTAGGGGAATAGAACATACCCATATACCCCAATTCCTATTGATAATCCACCTAAATAGTATAGGTTATGAACTGTGTTTTTAAACTCAATACCTGCTACTAAGTCAGATCCAAAGCTTGTACTAATCATTATGATGGGGATTATTAAAGGAAGCCCCAAAACAGCAGTAAGTCCATAACCTGCTCCGGCTCTAGCAGAGAGTGCAGATAATAGAGTGAGTGTTGACGATAGTGCAATAGATGTCAATACCATGCCTGCTAAAAATCCACAGATGCTTAAAGCATTCATGTTTGCAGAACCCAAAAACAAACCCAGCGCAAAGAGAAGCAAGGTGCTAAGAAGTGACATAATGATACTTTGGTGCAAAGTCCTAGCAACAATCATTGTACGAGGAGGTACAGTCCAATGCATGTAAGATCTAACTGATGTTATATCCTCAGGAAGAACTCTTGAAGCAGAATTGAATGCTGTAAACAATAAAATGACCCACGCAATGGCATTCCACGTGTTTGGGTCTGGTATTCCTCCTAATACTTGCAGCACAGCATAAGTAGATGCAAGAGCAAACAATATGAGGCTCATCACATTGTGAAAGCTTCTCATATCCATTTTTAATTGGTGCTTTATTAGATAAAATACCATGCTAAACAATACCTAATGGTTTTGCCACTTGCTTAAAAAGTTCAACCATATTTCTAGCGTCTTCTATAGCTCTATGCTGCACTCCATCAAATTCCAACCCTTCTAATTTAAGAGCGTTTTTAAGCCCAATCTGGTTGCTAGATCCTTTAAACTTGCTGTAGTGACTCTGCAAGCAAGCCCAATACTTAAGCCAAGTTAGATCAAGCTCGTGAAGTTGTGCATCTTTTACAAACTGCCTTCTGTCGAAATCTCCCCAGCTGAAAAGTGCAGTCCTTGTATTATCTACGTCCATCCATTTTTCGAATTGTGCTATTACTTCGTCAAAATGTGGAGCGTCTTCTACGTCATCTTGAGTTATTGATGTCAGCTTAGTACAAAATTTATCAATCTTAGGATGGAGAAGGGGTTTGATAAACATGCAAAATTCGTCGACAATTTCTAAATCCTCATTAACCTTAACAGCCCCAATCTCAATGATTTCAACCTGTCTGGGCTTAGGAGATCTCCAGCATGTAGCCTCCAAATCGTAAATGATAAATTGTCTACCTGACATACGNANGCAAAGATACATTCTGAGCTACCGTTCACTAAATTTATCGCGTGCATGAAATCGTTAAAAAAACTAGTAGTTCTTTCAGGCGCTGGAATGAGCGCAGAAAGTGGAATCGCAACGTTCAGNGGAGCAGGAGGTTTGTGGGAAGGGCATAGGGTTGAGGAGGTCGCTACTCCAGAAGCATTTCGTGCAAATCCAGAATTGGTTTTAAACTTCTACAATGCAAGAAGAAGGAATGTTCTTGAGGCAATCCCCAATGCAGGACATTTTGCTTTGGTCCAGCTTGAGAAAGAATTTGATGTCCAAATTATAACCCAAAACGTAGATGACCTTCACGAAAGAGCTGGTTCTTCNAANATCCTTCATTTACATGGAGAGTTAATGAAGTCAAGGTCAACAGCAGATAGTTCTTTAATATTTGATATTGAGGGGTCAGAGTTAAATCTTGGTGATACATGTCCACTTGGTAGCCAGCTAAGGCCTCATATTGTTTGGTTTGGAGAAGCAGTGCCATTGATCGAAACTGCAGTCCAAATAGTTAATGAAGCAGATATCGTTATTATAGTTGGAACATCAATGCAGGTTTATCCAGCTGCAGGATTGATAAACTATGTTAGATCTGGAGTTCCTATACATTTAATAGATCCAAACCCACCTGAAATATCTATGCCCAACTTAACTATTCATGCTCTTGGAGCAGTCGATGGTTTGGGTTTAGTAAGTAGCTCTATTTCTCCAAGGTGATCTTCCTTCGCCTTTTGTAACACCCTGATTGTTAGTGTTGTTACTTTCTTCTCTTAAAGATAGCTCAGCTACAAGCTCAGCAAAAATTTCGTCAGATACCGGAAGTTCTCTAATCAGTTTTTCTGGACTGAAATAATCGTTGACGAAACCCGTGTCAAAGTTGCCAGATCTAAATGCTTCGTGATCACAAGCAAATCGCCCAAAATCTAATGTGGTTTTCACTCCAACTACATCGTAATTGTCAATAGCGTGAATCATTCTATCTATAGCAGCTTCTCTTGTTGGTCCATGAGTNATAAGCTTACTCAGCATGGGGTCGTAATGAATACTAATCTCACCGCCTTCTTCAACTCCATCATCAACTCTGATTCCAGGCCCAACAGGTGGAGAATATCTCTTTAAAAATCCTGTATCAGGAAGGAATCCAGCTCCTGTATCTTCGGCATAAACTCTAAGTTCTACAGCATGTCCAGAAATTTTTAAATCTTCTTGCTTGAATGAAATCGGATGACCTTCAGCAATTCTAATCTGTTCTCTAACAAGATCAACTCCAGTGATACATTCTGTAACAGGGTGTTCTACTTGTAGTCTAGTATTCATTTCTAAGAAGTAGAAATTCTTAGATTCATCAACTAGAAATTCAACTGTTCCAGCCCCAATATAATCACATGACTTTGCAACTTCTATAGCACACTGTCCCATTTCTTCTCTAAGGTTGTCGTCTAGTAGTGCAGAGGGCGCTTCCTCAACTACTTTTTGGTGACGACGTTGGATAGAACATTCTCTTTCGAACAGATGAACTACATTTCCATGAGAATCAGCAAGAACTTGAACTTCAATATGTCTAGGCTTAAGGACAAGTCTTTCCATAAAGACAGCTCCATTGCCAAATGACCTTTCAGCTTCAGAAATTGCTCTAGCTAGTTCGTCTTTTACAGAATTTGCGTCGTGTACTGCGCGCATTCCTTTACCTCCACCTCCTGCACTTGCTTTTATAATTAAAGGCAGGCCAATTCTCTCAGCCTCTATCAAAGCTTCTTCAGGGTCTGAAATAGCTCCCACTGTACCAGGAACTAATGGAATATTTCTGTCTGACACAGCTTCCTTTGCTGAAAGTTTGTCACCCATAACTCTAATCGCATGAGCTTTGGGACCAATGAAAATTATACCTGCTGACTCAACTGCTTCTGAAAAGGCTGCATTTTCAGATAAGAATCCATAGCCTGGATGAATAGCATCAGCACCAGTCTTTTTTGCTGCAGCAATTACTTTATCAATCAATAAGTATGACTCTGAAGAGGGAGGAGGGCCAACACATACACTTTCATCAGCTGCAAGAACAAATGGAGCACTTGCGTCAGCTTCAGAATGAATAGCAACAGTACTAATTCCCATTTCGCTACATGTCCTAATAATTCTTAGAGCAATTTCGCCTCTATTTGCAATCAGTACTTTCTTAATTGATTTCATTCGTCGAGCTTGTAAAGTATTGAAAAGAAAGGGGCAAGCGATTCTTATCGCACCGCTCAACCTCATACCCTTGCTGTCTTCCGACCCTGGGGGATTTAGAGGGAGCTGGTCGTAAGAGACTTGCCCCAATTGCAAATATAGGTCGTAACAAACATTTCAGAACTATATTTAGAGCTTTATTCGAGTAACCCAAATCACATGGATTTAAGCATAATTGTACCTCTATACAATGAGGAAGAAAGCCTGCCAGAGCTTATGTCTTGGATTGATAAGGTTCTTGTGGGACGCAATTATGAAGTTGTTTTCGTAGACGATGGTTCTAAGGATAATTCCTGGGCTGTTGTTCAGGATTTATCATCTCAATTTGGGGCCAAAGTGAGGGGCATTAAACTCTCTCGTAACTACGGCAAAAGCGCTGGACTTCAAAAGGGTTTTGAAGCCGCAAAAGGAAAGGTTGTATTTACAATGGATGCCGATTTACAAGACAGTCCAGATGAGATACTTCCCATGGAAAAAAAGCTCCTAAGTGATGGGTATGACCTCGTTAGTGGTTGGAAGAAGAAAAGGCATGATCCAATCACTAAAACTGTACCAACTAAGCTTTATAATTGGATGACAAGACGGATGAGTGGAATCACTCTTCACGATTTTAATTGTGGTTTAAAATGCTATCGCCTAGAAGTTGTAAAATCAATAGAGGTTCAGGGCGAAATGCATAGGTACATTCCTCTTCTTGCTAAAGCTGCTGGATACAATAAAATAGGGGAGCACGTTGTGCAGCATCAGGCGAGGAAATACGGGGTAACAAAATTTGGACTTGAACGATTTACTAATGGTATGTTAGATCTACTGACTATAGTTTTTATGCAGCGTTTCGCAAGGAAGCCCATGCATTTGTTTGGCCTATTAGGCACTTTNACTTTNTTAANTAGCGCNGGAATTTTTTGNTACATNGGTGGGTATAAANTCTATGCGATGAATCAGGGTATAGAGGCCAAAAACATCACAGAGATTAGCGCGTTTTACGTTGCCTTAGCTGGAATGATTTTAGGTTCTCAATTATTCCTCACAGGCTTTTTAGCAGAGATGATTTCTAGAACTGATCCTTCTAGAAAAGAGTACGGAGTATCTGAAGAGATTTAGGCTATAGGCCCTGATCCTACTAGGGCATCACCATCGTACCACGTTGCGAATTGTCCTGATGCNATTCCCTTTTGTGGTTCNTCAAAAAGCAAGTANAAACCTTCTTTNGTCATNTGGATTTNTCCATTTTGAAGATTTTGTCTNTANCTGAATCTNAGCTNNTATTTTNTNGATTCACCTACTTCGANCTTGTGTGATGGCTGAATCCAGTGAATNTCNTNATTGTTNATNAGCAAAGCANCTCTTAGNAANCCNGGGTGATTNTCTCCACAGCCAACATAAATAGTATTTGATATTGTGTCNGTNCCNATNACGAATAATGGCTNNGGTTTGCCNCCTACGTTGAGTCCTTTTCTTTGGCCNATAGTGTAAAAATGAGCGCCTTGATGCTCNCCNACTATTTGNCCCATCTNTGGTGTTANNGTGTATGGNTTNGCCCTTNCATTTANAGAAGTNTNNTCTCTATTGAAGGTTNCATGGTTAGAAGCTATCTCAACAATGTTTCCCTTTTTAACATTAAGTTTTTGTTGCAAAAAGTCAGGTATTCTCACTTTTCCAATAAAACAAAGTCCTTGGCTGTCTTTTTTTTCTGCAGTATGTAATCCTGTATCCTTAGCAATTTTTCTTAATTCAGGCTTTTCCAAGTCGCCTATGGGAAATAGAGCATACTTTAATTGGTTTTGGGTTAGTTGGCAGAGGAAATAGCTTTGATCTTTGTTCGAATCAGCACCAGCAAGTAGCCTAAACTCTCCATCTACCTTATCCTTTCTGCAGTAGTGGCCAGTTGCAACTGCATCAGCGCCAAGTTTTAAAGCAGCTTTTAGAAATAAGTCAAATTTGATTTCTTTATTACACAGAACATCTGGATTAGGGGTTCTACCAGCCTTGTATTCAGAAAACATGTATTCTACAATTCTTTCTTTATACTCTGCACTTAGGTCAATTACTTGAAAGGGAATCCCAAGTTCGTCTGCAACCAACATAGCATCGTTGGAATCATCAATCCATGGACATTCATTACTTACAGTAACACTTTCGTCATGCCAGTTGCGCATAAACATGCCTATTACTTCATGTCCTTGCTCTAAAAGTTTTAGAGCTGCAACACTAGAGTCAACTCCTCCAGATAAACCTACAACTATGCGCATATGCAAATGTACGTTTGTGTTGGTAGAGGATATACACGAAATTGCATGTCAGGTCTTAACTTTTTTGAGGCAACCAAATAATTTTAACTACGTCATTCAACCGGCGAACCTATGCAAAACAAAGAATTGCTCGCCCACATCCAAGGATGCCGACGAGGGGAATCAAAATCCCAGCGTTGGATTTTTGAACGATACTACCGTTTGATGTTTGGTGTGTGCATGAGATATGTTTCGGATAAGGATGCTTTACAAGATGTTGTACAGGAGGGATTTCTCAAGATATTTACCAATATTGAGGGATATACTTCCAAAGGTTCTTTCGAAGGCTGGATGCGTCGAATAATGGTAAATACTTCAATTGACGCCATTAGACGTCGAAAAGCTACAGGCCTTGTATTAGGTGAGGATAAAAGCTTTGAAGATGTTGTTGATGATGGTTTTGAAGAAGAATTTGATGAGGACGAATACACTTTTACGGTACATGATGTACAAGAGGCGATGTCTCAATTGACTCCAATGTACCGAGCAGTGTTCAATTTGAATGTATTCGATAACATGACACACCAAGAAATTGCCTCAACACTTGGTATTACTGTTGGAACTTCTAAGTCTAATCTTGCTAAGGCGAGAAGAAACCTTCGGAAAATTTTAAATAGAAAAAAAACAGACAATGTCTGATTCTAAGTTTGATGATAAAATAAGAGAGACCCTA
>PBEE01000014.1:0-39349 GCA_002717605.1 Crocinitomicaceae bacterium
GCCTGAAGGAAGGTCTACAACACTGATTTGTTCACCAACCACTGCACTTACGCGTTTTACACAGCGGCCAGAAGAATCGTAGATACTTATCGCATCAACCTCAGCTTCTAAAGGCCAGTCTAGACTAATGAATGACGCAGCAGGTGAGGGGTAGATGGTGAAATCAAATTCTTGAGCAACATCGTCTATATTCAAAGAGATATCGCCATTTGCAAAAGTGTATTGGCCTTTTCTTAGGCTACTTACTTTAAATATTCCTGTTCCATTTGTCATTGCACCCGCTTGCCAGGTGTAATCAGGATATTGCTCCCATAAAGAATCGGAATCAGGTCTCCACGCTAGGAATCCATTTTCTTCCGTATTTCCGTATAAATCCCAATCTAATTCGTCAGAATCTACCCCACTATAATTGAATCGTGCGTCTAAGGTTAGAGCGTCTGTTCCTTCAATTCCATCCTCCCAAGTTCCGTCTACAGTCCAAAAGTGAGACCCACTTACTTCTTCAATATAAAAATCTAGAGGATCTTGATCGGGAGCAGCCCAATGGTGCTCTACACGAACAAGGACGCTGTCGGTAATAGCATCACAACCCATTCTCATATCAACCCAAGGCATAGTGCTAATGCCAGTAGTTTCTGTAATTGCAACTGTCACATCAAGCCTACCCTGGTTTAGCCTTCCATCTGCGTTGAGGGCGATTAATACAAAGGGGTCCTCGTGTTCAATAACAGCAACATCGTACTCGCCACTTAGCCTGAACTCTTCAAATGATGTATTCCAATCCTCGTCCCACAAATAAATTTCTATAGGTTCGTTGTTGTGGAAATCGCTGCAAGCGCGGAGCTTTTGGTTTAGGTAAACGGTGGTTTCAAAGCCACTAGCAGCATCTCCTTCGGTAGAAGTAGAGTCAATAATCCAAGTAGAGAAACCCGGCTGGAAAACCTGAGCGTCAAAGAACGACTGGACATCCATTTCAGAATAATCTTCCAATGCTTCGATGAACATGTCGGGATCCATGTAAGAATCCCAATACTCAGACAGCACAGCTTGGCATGCGTTTCTATACATATCATCACCCAAATATGCCCTCAAGTTGTGATGTATTGAAGCGCCTTTGTAGTATGTGTGCCTTCCATAAATTTCTTCGTCAGGTATAGGCGAAAGCGCATGGTGGCCATTGTCTTGTATGTGACATTCCTCAAGGACAAACTGCTGATTGTCCTTTATAAACTCAACCATAGCATCGTGGCCATTTTTCCATTCTTCAAAAAGAGTGTTAGTGTATTCCGCACCACCTTCCTTAAGCCACATGTGATTGTGAATGTATGGCGCAACAATATTTCCCCACCACTGATGGCCAAGCTCGTGAGTTAGGAGGTCACTATTAGAAGCAACAGGCTCACCTACCATGTATTTTGGGTAGGCAATATTTGTTGGGATTTCAAGGGCGCCTTCTGTCGTTAGAACGTACCCCACCCTTTCCCAAGCATAGGGCCCATACCAGTACTCACAAGCATCAATGGCATAGCCCAAATCCTGAAACTTGTTTACCATTTGGTTTATGTCTTCAGGTTTAGCGGTTAGCCTGATGGGAATATCTCCATACTCACTAGTGTATACGTAATTGCTGTCAACGTAGTTTGAAACGGCAAAGGCCGCTTGGTGTGTTGTAATGGGATGCTCTAGGGTAAAGCTTCTCGTTAGGGTGTCGCCTTCTTCCAGGGTTTCGCCTAAGAATGTGCCTTGCAGATGTGCCTTGCGCCCTCCAGCAGATCGAACATTCCAAGTGTATGTAGCGCGTTCGACAAAATTGTCAAAACAAGGGTGCCAAACCTTCCCAAAATTTGGAGGAATCGTAGTAAGCCCAATCCCCATGTGATAGATATAGTTCGAAGCAAAATACACGCCTCCCCAATACGGATCACCTTCGGGATTCCCAGAGTAGTATATGTCTATTTCGTACGAATCGCCCTCATTGAAAACTCCGTTTGGAGCGTCAAGCCAAACCTCACCACCAACGTGATTAAAAGAAGATTCAACACCGTCAATCAAAACAGAATCAACGGTCATTTCAATAAGATCAAACCTTACAGACTCTGCACCGCTTTCAATGACGTTCAATTCAATTCCACAATGAGCTTTCATGTATTGATTTGTGTATTGAGTAACGTCTAAATCGACATTGTAATGAACGATGTCAAACGTATCGCTACGGGCTATAGAAGGCTCCATGTCGTAGTTCTGCATTACTTTCTTGCCAAAGTGCTCATGTCCCGGCAAATCAGTGTACTTACACCCAATGGGTTTGTAAACACGTGGTTTAGAGGTGTAATCCTTTAAATTTTTGTGAAGGGTTTGGGCTGGAGAGAAAGAAAAAGCCCCTGATATGATAAAAAACAGGAAAGCGAGCGTAATTCGTTGCATACGCACAAAGTACAACGGACATTTGCAGTATGAAAAATTTATCTGTTGCTGACGGCCTTTTTGTAGAAATTGAATACGTTCTAACTGAAGAAAGCCCGGACGGCGAGGTGCTTGAGGAGTGCCCAGCGGAACAAGCATTTGGATTTAAGATGGGTGCAGGCGAGGTGCTTCCAGCATTCGAAAAAGCACTGCTAGGTAAAAAAACAGGGGAACCGTTTAGCTTTACTATTCCATGTGCTGAAGCATATGGAGAAACTACGACAGAGGCTATCCACACACTACCAAAGAGCATCTTCGAGGTTGACGGAAAATTTGATGCAGAGGCAGTTCAGCCAGGAGAGGTTTTGCCCATGAAGGATGACGAGGGTAATGAATTGTTTGGGATTGTTCTAGACGTAAGCGACACAGAGGTTGAGATGGACTTTAATCACCCATTTGTTGACATAGACCTTCACTTTGAAGGGACCGTTTGCGACATAAGAGAAGAGGAATAAATGGAAAGAACTGAGATACAGGACTTAGGTGAGTTTGGCCTAATTGGAAGGCTTACAGAAGGTATTCAAAAGAGACAGCCCTCAACTCTTTTAGGAGTTGGTGACGACGCAGCAGTTATTGACCCGCTTGGGAAAAGGGTAGTGGTTTCTACAGACCTGCTTGTTGAGGGCGTTCATTTCGATTTGAGCTATGTGCCTTTAAAGCACCTGGGCTACAAAGCTGTTATTGCGAATTTGAGCGATATATGCGCTATGAATTCTCTCCCAACCCAAATCGTAGTAGGACTAGGAATATCAAACAGATTCTCTGTTGAAGCCCTTGAAGAACTCTACAGCGGGATGAAGCTAGCGTGTGAACTCTACGAAGTAGACCTTGTAGGAGGAGATACAACCTCATCACCGTCAGGACTAACCCTAAGCATTACGGCAATAGGGCTTGCTGATGCAGAAAAGCTCGTTTCAAGAAGTGGAGCAAACGCAGGAGACCTACTCGTTGTATCAGGAGATTTGGGATCGGCGTACATGGGGCTACAGGTTCTTGAAAGGGAGAAGTCGGTGTTCAAGGACGCTCCGTCTATTCAGCCTGAGCTAGACGACCACGCCTATATTTTAGAGCGCCAACTAAAGCCTGAGGCAAGAACAGACATTGTTAGAGAACTGAGCGACCTTGAGGTGAAGCCAACGAGCATGATAGACGTTAGTGATGGTTTGGCCTCAGAGTGTATGCATTTAATGGCTGCAAGTGGGCTAGGAGTAAGGCTCTATGAGGATAAATTTCCCATCGACCCCAAAACCTATGATACAGCAAGAGAGTTTAACTTAGACCCAACGGTTTGCATGCTTAGTGGAGGAGAGGATTATGAACTTCTGTTTACAATCAGCCCTGACGATTATGAAAAGCTTCGCAACCACCCAAAATTATCATTCATCGGTCACATGACGGAAAATCCAGACGAAAGGATTATGGTTACAAAGAGTGGAACAGACGTAGAACTTAAAGCCCAAGGATGGGACGGCATTAAACAAGGATAATGGCTGCAGACGTAAACCAAACCAATCGAATCACTGAACTTTTTGGCATTAAGTATCCCCTTGTGCAGGGGGGCATGGTATGGTGCGCAGGCTGGGAGCTAGCTTCAGCAGTAAGTAACGCAGGTGGGCTTGGAATAATAGGCTCTGGGAGCATGTACCCAGACATCTTGGACGAACACATCGCTAAGTGTAAGGCCGCAACAAACAAGCCCTTTGCTGTTAATCTTCCGCTTTTATACCCGGACATAGACAAGCACATTGCAAACATTATCAAGCACGAAGTTCCAATTGTTTTCACAAGCGCAGGGTCTCCAAAAAAGTGGACGTCAACGCTAAAAGAACACGGAATCAAGGTGGTTCACGTAGTGAGTAGCGCAATGTTCGCTGCAAAATCAGAAGCTGCAGGAGTAGACGCTGTAGTTTGTGAAGGATTTGAAGCAGGAGGGCACAACGGAAGGGACGAGACAACGACGATGTGTCTGATTCCCGCAGTAGTTGATGCGGTAAATATTCCCGTTATCGCTGCAGGAGGACTTCACGACGGAAAATCGATGCTTGCAGCAATGGTGCTAGGAGCTGAGGGAGTTCAAATGGGCTCGAGATTTGTAGTAACTCAAGAATCTTCGGCACACATTGACTTTAAAAACACAGTAGTTGGATTAGATGAGGGAGCAACAACTCTCACTTTAAAAGAACTAACTCCTGTAAGAATGATTCACAACGAATTTTACCAAAAGGTAGTTGAGGCTTACAAGGCCAAAGCAACAACAGAGGAACTTGCAGACTTACTCGGCAGAGGCCGATCTAAAAAGGGAATGTTTGAAGGAGACCTTTCAGAAGGCGAGCTTGAGATAGGGCAAATATCATCCATGCTCAATGAGATTAAACCAGCAAACGAAGTAGTCCAAAACATTATTGAAGGCTATAAAGCCGCAGGAGGAATGAAGCTTGGCAAACGCTTTGAATTTTAATTAAAGTAGTCTAAGATACTTTTTGCCGCTTTTGAGTTTACGACCTTTTTAAGGTCTTTAGCGCTTGCTTCTCTAACCCCCTTTACAGACCCAAATACGTCAAGCAATTTTTGTATGCTTGCCTCCCCAACGCCCTTGATATTATCCAATTCTGACCCTAAAGCCCCCTTGCTTCGTTTGTTCCTGTGATGTTTTAACGAGAAACGGTGGGCTTCATTTCTCATCTGTTGAATCACCTTTAGTGTTTCAGATCTTTTGTCTAAATACAATGGAGCTGAGTCACCGGGGAAGTACAATTCCTCAAGTCTTTTAGCTATCCCAACAACTTTAATCTCTCCATCGAGACCCAATTCTTCAAGGGCCTCCATTGCATGTGAGATTTGGCCTTTTCCTCCATCAATAATCAAAAGTTGAGGCAAAGAATCACCCTCTTCTGCCAGCCTTCTATACCTTCTGTATACCGCCTCCTTCATACTTGCAAAATCATCTGGCCCCTCTACCGATTTGATATTAAAATGCCTGTAATCTCTCTTTGCAGGCTTGCAATTTTTAAAAACAACGCAAGCCGACGTTGGGTTTGTCCCCTGAATATTTGAATTATCAAAACACTCTATATGCCTTGGGTACTCTTTTAAGCCCAAATCTCCCTTCATCGTTTCCAGCAGCCTCATCACAGCAGCCTCAGGATCGACCTGCTCTTGCTGCTTATGCCTGTCCTTCATAAAGAACAAGACATTTTTCTCGGACATTTCTAATAACCTCTTTTTATCCCCCTTTTTGGGCACGACACCCCTAAGACCCTCCTCTAAGCCCAAATCAAACGGAAGAATTAGCTCCTTACTCTTACTTCTAAAAACCTCACGAATTAGAGGAATAGCAGACTGAAGAACCTCCTCATCACCTTCTGCAACCTGCTTTTTTATTTCGAAGGTTTGGCCTCTTACAATCGAACCGCTTACTATATTCATGCAGTTGACATATGCACTTGTACTGTCACTAATAATAGAAAAGACATCTACATTCGTAATAGTTGGATTAACCACCGTGCTCTTTGCTTGGTATTTTTCTAGAGACTTTAGTTTAGATTTAATCAAGTCTGCTTTTTCAAAGGCCAAACTCTCAGCAGCATCTTTCATTCTTTTCTTAAGCTCTTCCTTGACCTCAGATAAATTCCCCTTAAGCACATGTCTTATTGAAGCTATGCTGTTATCGTAATCTGATTTTTCTTGCTTTCCAACACAAGGACCCAAACAATTCCCAACGTGATACTCCAAACACACCCGGAACTTCCCGCTTTGTATGTTTTTATCACTTAATTTCAGTGAACACGACCTTATTGGATATAGTTTCTTGCACAAGTCAAGAAGAGTATACATACTTCTTTTACTTGTAAATGGGCCAAAATATTCACCCCCGTTTTTTGAGGTTTGCCGCGTTGAAACCACCCTTGGAAAATCCTCGTTTTTTATGACCAAAAACGGGAAAGTCTTATCGTCCTTTAAAAGGATATTATAGGTAGGTTTATGCTTTTTAATTAGAGTGTTTTCAAGCAGGAGTGCGTCTTGTTCAGTGTGAGTTACTATCCACTCGACATCTTCTATTTTCCTTACAAGTGTTTTAGTTTTTTTATTGTCGTATGATTTGCGATTAAAGTAGCTGCTTACTCTCTTCTTTAGGTTTTTGGCCTTTCCAACATAAAGAAGCTCACCCTTAGAATCGAAATGTTTGTATACGCCTGGCTCTTGTGGCAGGCGCTTTAACAATTTAGCTATGTGGTCAGAGGGCTTCACAACGATCAAAGATAGCTACCTTTGGAGCATGGATTTTGTTACCGGTGGAACAGGTATTGTAGGGAGAGAATTATTAGCCCAACTTTTGTCTAAAGGCGGTTCTGTTAAGGCGTTAAGAAGAGAAGGCTCCGATGTTGAATCTGTAGAGAGGTTTATACGCACCCAAGGCATTTCTACTGACAAACTTGAATGGGTGTACGGTGACACAAGTGATTATGACGAAATGGAATTAGCGCTCACCGGTTGTGATAGAGTGTTTCATTTAGCCGCGCTAGTTAGCTTTCATCCTTCTGACGAGCCAAACTTAATGGGCATCAATCAAGGTGGAACAGAAAACGTAGTAAATGTCATGCTAATTGCCGGCATTAGAAAGCTAGTTTACCTTAGTTCAGTTGCAGCATTAGGCCATTCTACAAAGAGCTCTATTACAGAAGAAACTCCATTTGAAGAGGGCCCTTTTGATAACGAATATGCAAGGAGCAAATATGCCTCTGAATTGGAAGTTTGGCGAGGACAAGAAGAAGGACTAGACGTTCTCATTGTAAATCCAACCATCATAATTGGCGAGGGTGATTTTTCAAGATCTTCCGGAGAACTCTTCTCACAAACGGCAAAGGGCTTGCCTGTACACTCAGCGGGCTCTAATGGTTTCGTGTCTGCTAGGGATGTTGCTTCGGCTTGTTTGGCCTTGGCAGAAAGAGGAGCTTGGGGGCAAAGATTTTTATTGAATGGAGCCAACTTGAGCTATAAGGATGTCATGACTAAAATTGCCAAATCAGTTAACGCCGCTCCTCCAACCAAGGTTGTCAAAGGGTGGATGATCAACCTGGTAGTCTTCATTTTTAAATTCTTGGAGATTGTAACTGGAAGAAAATCGCTTGCGAATAAAACAAGCATGCTCATGGCTCAACTAGACACCAAATACGATGGCTCTAAGATTTTAAATACTATAGACAATTGGTCCTACGAGGACATTGACACAGCAATTAAAAGAACGGGCAAGGCCTATTTAGATTCTCTTCAATGAGAGGCGCCCTGATCAAGTTTGTTTAACCTTTCGGTTACTTCTTGTAGCACTGATTTCATGGCTGCTGGGTGTTCCCACCACCAAGTGTATGACTCTTTAAACTCTTCAGCAGTAACTCTGTGATTTGCAAATATTGCAGAGTAGTTTTCCAACAAGACATCTTCACTTATTTCTGGAACGAGGACCCTCGTTTTGTGAGCAGCCTCAGCAATGTGAATGTCTGCTAACAAGGCAACGAGTTGCTCTTTTTGAATCAACCCCGAATCTTCAGAAGGCGAAGCCAAAGGATTGTCCCTTGAATCGGTAGAGCACCCTACTAGGAATAATATCGCATAAAGCGTTTTAACGATTGAATTCAAGCCTTTCGCCTGCATGATTTCCTTCTTCAGTTAAAATATTTACTCCATCCCAAACCCTAACACCATTTACCCAAGTGCCAGTTACGTGAGACTTAAACTCATATCCAGTAAAAGGAGACCATCCACATTTGTATAGAATATTTTCCCCTGTTACAGTCCAATTTGCATCGGGGTTTACAAGAACTAAATCTGCTTTATATCCTTCTCTGATATAGCCTCTGTCTTTTATTTCGAATAGCTCAGCAACTCTGTGACACATTAGGTCGATTACCTTTTCTATTTCGATTTCACCTTGGTGTACAAGCTCTAGCATTGCAGGCAACCCATGTTGTACAAGCGGCCCTCCTGATGGAGCTTTGAAATATGAGCGACTCTTTTCTTCAACGGTGTGTGGTGCGTGGTCCGTAGCAATCACATCAATCCTTCCATCTTGCAAAGCAGCTCTAAGAGCATTTCTGTCATCTTCAGACTTTACAGCAGGATTCCACTTAATGTAAGTTCCTTTATCTGCATAATCTGCGTCAGTAAACCACAGGTGGTGTATACAAGCTTCAGAAGTAATCTTTTTTTCCTTTAGGGGAATATTGCCGTCAAATAGCTCTAACTCTCGAGCAGTTGATATATGTAATATGTGCAACCTCGCTCCATGCTTTGTGGCAAGCTCTATAGCTTTCGATGAGCTCTGATAGCAAGCTTCAGCAGAACGAATAAATGGATGTTGACCTATTGGCACCCTCTCGCCCCAACGCTCCTTTGCTGCAGCCATGTTTGCCCTTACAACAGCTTCTTCTTCGCAGTGAGTTGCAACAATTGTGGGGCTTTCTTTAAAAATACCTTCAAGAATTTTTCTCTCATCTACAAGCATATCACCAGTAGATGATCCCATAAAAACCTTAACTCCACAAACTCTTTTTGGATCTGTTTTTAGAACCTCATTTAAATTATTGTTGCTTGCACCCATAAAGAAGCTATAATTCACTGCACTAACCTCAGCAGCTCTCTCATATTTATCTTGTAAAAGCTGTTGAGTTAAAGCTTGAGGAACAGTGTTAGGCATTTCCATAAACGATGTGACTCCTCCAGCAGCAGCAGCTTTAGATTCGGTCTTAAGGTCAGCTTTGTGTGTTAGGCCCGGCTCTCTAAAGTGTACTTGATCGTCGATGATTCCAGGCATAAGCCAAAGTCCAGTAGCATCGATTGACTCAGTGGCTTCTACGTCTAACCCCTTTCCAATTTTAGCAATACTGTCCCCAACGATTAAGACGTCACTAACGGTTACGGTACCTTCATTCACTACGTGAGCATTTCTTATCAATGTTGATATTGACATACTTCTTATTTTAGAAATCGAATTTTAATTACACCCAGAAAAGCTTCATTAAAGATATCTAAACTCATCTTAGATGTGCCTAAAACTCTATCACGAAAACTAATAGGAACCTCTGCTATTTTATAACCAAGTCTCTTTGCTCGGAATTTCATTTCTATTTGGAACGCATATCCAATAAATCTTACTGCGTCTAAGTCTATCGCTTCTAAAACCTCTCTTTTATATGCTACAAATCCAGCAGTGCTGTCTCGAACTCCAAGCCGAAGAATTAAATTCACATAAATTGATGCTCCTCGACTAATAAGCCTTCTCAAAAAAGGCCAGTTTACAATGCCGCCACCTTTTACATATCTAGATCCTACAGTAACCCCGAACCCACCTTCAGCACATGGTATTCGCAATCTAACAAGGTCGTTTGGGTCGTGAGAGAAGTCACAATCCATCTCAAAAACATATTCGTAAGATCTGCTAAGAGCCCATTTAAACCCAGCTATATAAGCAGTACCTAAACCTAGCTTCCCTCTTCTTTTAAGAAGGTGAATCCTTTCAGGATAATCCCCTGCAACTTCCTGAACAAGCTGTGCAGTTCCATCTGGCGAACCATCATCAACGACAAGAACGTCAAAAGGAAACTCAAGACCCATTATGGCTTCAAGCATTTTAACAACGTTTTCTTTTTCGTTGTAGGTAGGAATTATTACCAGGCTGTCATTCATCACGTTGTCATCCTTAATATACTGAGTTCTTGTTCTGTTAGGTGCCTCCAAGTTCCGCGTGGAGTGTCTTTCTTGTTCAAGCATCCAAAGATCACTCTGTCTAACTTGGTTACTCTATATGCAAAATGCTCGAATATTCTTTTTACAATCCTGTTCCTGCCAGAGTGTATTTCAACTCCAATTTGTCTAGGATCGTCCTTTACAAAACTTGCCTTTTCTACTCTTACAAACTTCTCGTCAAGCACAAACCCTTCTAACATTGCTAACAGGTGTTCTTTTTTAACCTTCTCGTATGTTGTTGCATGATATAGGTTTCTAACCCCTGTTTTGGGATTTGACAATCTCTTCGCCATTTCACCATCGTTAGTTAAAAGTAATAAGCCAGTGGTATCCTTATCAATCCTTCCTACTGGGTAAACACGTTCTTTGCAAGCGCCCTTAATCAATTGCATTACAGTCCTTCTTCCACGTGGATCTTCCGCAGTTGCCAGGAAGTTTTTGGGCTTGTTAAGAAGGACATATCTCTTTGCCTCAGCCTTAATCGTGTCCCCTTCAACTTGTACTTTATCAGTTGAAACTACTTTATAACCCATCTTAGTTACAACCTTTCCGTTTACACTAACTACGCCAGCAGCAATTAGCACGTCTGCCTCTCGTCTCGAGCAAATGCCTGCTTGAGAAACGAAGCGATTAAGCCTCATTGGAGCATTAGAGTCTGATAGCGGCTTTTGCTTTAGCGACGCTTTTCTCTTCGAATCATAACTTGGCTTATGCCCCTTTACCTTCTTTGGCGTAGCTTTTACTCCTGGACCCTTTTGACTAAGCTTTCTCCCTGAAGTTTTTTGCTTAGGGACAAATGATTTCGATTCGGGCTTGGTCCTCCGGGCGCCTCCACGGCGGCCTGAACCTCGTTGATTTTTCATTTTCTAATGATTGAAGTCACAAAGATAACTAGATAAGAAATGATAAGGGATTTGGAGCATAGAATGTTTGTGAGCGTTTGGCCTTAATTCACAGAGATAAATTATCTAAGTTCAATCATCGTTTTGCCTATCACAACCTCCTCTTCAAATATCACGATTTGGTACATTCCAGAAGTAAGTTCAGCAGATTCATCAGCGGTATAGAAAATACATGCATCTAGTCTGTCATTCGCATAGTCAATAGTTCGCTTAGCGCTAAATTCAGCCCCTTGTTCAAACACAAGAAGAGTGCTGTCTGGAGCCAAAATATTTAAGTATAGATTTTTATCCCCTGATTCGGCAATTGCGTTTTCAAGGAGGGTAAAGCATACCTTGATCATATCGGCCCTATCGGCCCTTGTCGTTTCTCTCTGTCTACCGGACGAAAGAAGGCGAATACCAACAGCACTAATTTCCGAGCATTGTAAAACCTGACCAGAGGCGATTATTTCTTCCATATTTACTTGACGACGTTCTAGCTTGTCGTTTCTGTCTTTGACTTCTTCAAATTGCTCTTTAATTGCAAGATTTTCTTCTGTAAGAGCGATGTTTAATTGATTGACTGAATCAATTGTAGCAATGTACCCCTTCATTATAGACCTTAGCGTTTCAGACTCTTTTTTCGCTTTTGACAAAGCCCAGTTCCCATTTTTAACTTGAGTGATTAAGTCGTCAATTCTATCTCTTTGGGCAGCGATTTCTGCTATCATCATTGAGTTCTCCGTTTGAAGCGTATCATATGAAAATCGCATTTTTTCTAGGTCAAAAACAACTTGTTCTTTTGATAGCTCTAATTGTCCGTATTCGCCAGTAAGCTTTTTGTAATCTTGATTATTGACATAAAGTTTTGCTCCAAGGAAAACGCAAAGAACAGTGAGACCAGCGATTGCAATGAAAGATTGTTTTTGAGTAAGATTCATTTTGAAAGAATTCTTTACAAAGATGCAGTGAAAATTGATTTTTAGCACAAACACACTGCATGTAACTTAATGGAACAGCCGTGTTTAAGATTAAACAGATGTAGTTTAATCAAACATCTTTCCTTTCCACGGGCTAAATAATTTAATCTAACCCCCCCTGAATTGCTTTAGCAAACAGGGGGGGATGGAGGTCCGAAGCGGATTCGAACCGCTGTAGCTGCTTTTGCAGAGCAGAGCCTAGCCACTCGGCCATCGGACCAAAGGACTGCAAATATACACAACTCTTCTAGAAAGCCCGGCAGAAGGCTATCTTAGCATTATGAACGCAAAAGCTATAATTCCTAACTCATTTACTATGTGTAATTTACTGGGAGGATCATATGTTTGTTGGGTTGCAGCAGCGGGAGGCAATTTGACTGATGGCGTTGTTGCGACAGTTTGGTTAATTGCGATGCTTTGCGATTTATTAGACGGACTAGTCGCTAGAAAACTGGGCGTGGATGGTCCATTAGGTTTGCAGTTAGACTCGCTGGCAGATGTGGTGACAGGGGGTCTAGCCCCAGCGTTTGTTGCTTATAGATTACTCATTGATGAGGATTGCGTTTTTTCTAGAATTTTAGCACTCACTCCGATGACAAGAGTTTTGCCTTGGGCTCTTGCAATTGCATCAGCTTATAGGCTCGCAAGATTTAATGTGAATGCTTCAAAAGAGTCTGATAAAAAATATTTTGAAGGGCTTCCAGCGCCAGCTTCTAGTATATTTTGGATGGGAATGATTGTTTGGTCTGGAGGAACTCATTCGTCAATTGAATCTCAAGCAATACTCATTATCGGGGGTATAGGTTTAGTGTTCTTGCCAATTTTTATGATATTAAAAAGAAAGTTTTTTTCACTTAAAGACTGGGGAGATGACGTTCATTTTGACAATAAAAGAAAGGTGTTTGTTGCTCTTTCAATACTTGTTACTGCTTGTGTATTTTTCGTATGGCATAATGTGTTTGTAGCGGCGCCGTTGTCCGTACTTTTGTACTCATGTTTTGCATTTGCATTAGCACCAAAATAAACAAACTTCAGAAATGAAATTTCGCGCAGATATTGACATAATGCCTCTTCCAGCATTACTTGACCCTCAAGGGAAAGCAGTAAGTAATACCATGCCTCAGATGGGGCTTGGAGAGATTGTTGGGGTAAGAATAGGCAAGCATATTACAATGGAAATTGATGCGGCGGACAAAGCCACCGCTGAATCTAAAGTGATAGAAGCATGCGAAAAGCTCCTTGTGAACCAAATCATGGAGCATTTTGTATTTCATCTAGAAGAGGTCTAAATTAACGAAACCTCATACTCTAAAAATTTTGTTCTAAATAAAATTATGAATACGAGTGTTTGGGATACTCCTAGAAGAGAAATTGCGCAATATTTCAAGTTGTTAAATACAGGATTTGACAAAATAGTAGGCCAAAGCCGTGATTAAGAAATATGCTCTCATTATTAAATCTAGTTAATACTATATAAGCAAAGTGCCAATAAAACGATGTTTGAAAATAAGGGTTAAGCCTCAAATTAGATTAATCTTAAAGTAATCAACAGAGCAAAAATTTCAACTTCTGTCGGCTCTCCTTGCAAAAACGCTACAATGTCAAATGGGCTAATGCTATCTTCCTTATAAACGCATAAAGCCCCTCTATAGTTTGGGTTTGGGCGAATTGTGTATACCAAATCCAGTTCAAAATTACTATCCCCAATGTAGATTCTGCCCTCGTTAAATGTGTAGCTAATTGCATCTGAAAAATATGATTCGCCTATGTAGAGCTTTCCCTCTCTATAGGCGTAGGCTATATCAAAACTCGAGCTGCTATATCCCTTAAAAATCCTGTTATTTTGAACGGTATATTCTATTTCTCCCCGCCAATCAGGGCCCATTATCACAACACCATTATCGATATGGCAAGCCATTTGGTCCCAAGTCATCTGGACATCTGTGTACACATAGGTTTGGGCGAGGGAAAAATTAATGGCAGCAGCCCAAATCGCGACAACGCAGCCCAAAATTCGCTTCAAGTTACCCATTTACACAGCTCGTTTCATCTTTTAAAGATAAACGAGCCGCGCCTAGTGCTGTATCAATGTCAGCAATCAAATCGTCGGCATTTTCAAGTCCAATCGACAACCTCACCAAGCCTTCAGTAATCCCAGTTCTTTCCTTTTCCTCAGGGCTTACTCCTGCATGAGTCATGCTCGCAGGATGTTCGGCAAGTGACTCAGTCGACCCAAGACTCACGGCAAGCTTAAATACGTCTAAAGAATCAAGGAATGCAAAAGCGGCCTTTCGTCCTCCAGGAATTTCAATGGCCATCATTGCCCCGCCATTTTTCTGTTGTTTGTGAACGATTTCGGCTGCTTTATAGTCGCCAGCTTTAGCAAGGTCCTCTTCCCAAGCAGAGAAGGTTTTTAGATCTGATTGTTCTTGGAGAAAGTTAAGAATTTTTCTTGCCGACTCTACTTGTCTTTCAACTCTAACATGTAGTGTTTCCATTGATCTTGCAAGCAGCCAACTAGTCCAGGGGTCTGCCATGCCTCCAAAGAAAGTGCGGTATTCGAACACCTTGGCCATTGCTTCAGAATCTCCACTTACCGCTCCTGCAACAACGTCGCTATGACCTCCGATATACTTGGTTGCAGAATAAAGATTTAAGTGAGCTCCCATGTCTAAAGGCCTTTGGATAATTGGGCCAAGGAAGGTGTTGTCCACGGCGACAATTACTTTTTCCTTTTCAGTAGAGTTCTCTTTTGACCACTTGGTAGCTAGCTCAATATCGTGAACTTGAAGTGTAGGATTAGCAGGAGTTTCCATATAAATCATTCCCGGCAAACCCGGGCTGACGTCCATGGTTGCTAGGTCGTCAAGGCAATTCATACGGATCACATCAACTCCCATTTTTGGCAAGATATCGTCAATTATGTGTTGCGTTCCGCCGTAAAGTGGGCCAACATACCAAAGAGGCCTATACATAGAAGTGTGGGCCATCAAAGCAGTGCTGATTGCAGCCATTCCACTTGCAAAAAACGCAGCAGTATCTGTGTCGTCCCAGCTTGCTAGTCTTTTTTCTGCAACACTAAGGGTAGGGTTGCCAAGTCTAGAATAGATGAACCCATCCTCTGGTGGAGTTTCAGCTCCTTCAATTCCATAGGCTGTCTGCATATGTGCAGCACCTGTTCTTGCATCTGGGAAAATAAAAGTTGACGCAGGGTGAATAGGTGGCTTAACAGCGCCAGAATTCTCGGTAGGATCGTATCCAGCAAATATTGAACGCGTTTCTAGTCTGTGGTTTTTGTTCGGCTTCATGCTCTAAAATTAGATAAATGTTTTGTTGTTTTTGTCGCAGAGTGAACAAATGCGTTTAATTTTTCGCAAATAATTAAAATTGTGCTAATTTGTGCTCTGAAATGCAAGAAATACTGAACAAATGAATCTTCTTGACGCTTTAGACCGTACAATTGTCGACCATTTAAGGTTTGACGGTCGTTCTTCAATGCAGGACCTGAGCGAGCTTACGGGGCTGAGCCGTTCCGCTGTGTTTGCAAGAGTTAAAAGGCTTGAATCTGACAGGATTATACAGGGCTACACGGTAAAATTGGACAGGAGAAAAATGGGTCTTGAGATTAGAGCATTCTGTAGTGTGAATTTAAAACTTCACGAAAGAGCAGCGCTAGAGGATTTTGAGCACAGTATCGGTGAATTCAGAGAAGTAAAGGCATGTTACCACCTTACGGGTTCTTCAGATTATATGGTGGAAATTCAGGTTGCAGACATGGATTCATATCACAAATTCATAACTCATAGGCTCGCAGCTATGGACAACATAGCCCAAGTAAAAAGCATGTTCGTTATGAATGAAATCATAGAGAAATAAGCTTATTCAGCCATAGCAGCAATGCCCGGCAACACCTTTCCTTCAAGGTATTCTAACATTGCACCACCTCCTGTGCTAACATAACTAACCTTGTCGGCAAGTTTGGCCGCATTTATTGCTGCTACAGAATCTCCACCACCAATTAATGTGTAACCGCCGAGATCTGTTACCTCTTTTAGTGCTTTTGCAACTGTAAATGTTCCATTTGAGAATTTTTCAAACTCAAAAACTCCCATTGGTCCATTCCAAAGAATTGTTTTGCTTGTGCGAACAGCTTCAGCAAACCTATTTGCAGATTCAGGTCCGATGTCTAAGCCCATCCAACCCTGGGGAATCTCAGCAGTAGCACACGCTTTAGCGTTTGCGTCCGCAGAAAAATTGTCAGCCACAACGCTGTCTATCGGTAAGTAAACTTCAACGTCTTTTTCTTGAGCCTTCTTTAAAATATCTAATGCTCGAGGAACCATATCCTCTTCTACCAAGCTATTTCCTACGTTTCCGCCTTGGGCCAAAACAAATGTGTAAGCCATCCCACCACCTATCATCAATCTATCAACCTTATCTACTAGGTTTTCTAGGATGGCAAGCTTAGAGCTAACCTTTGCTCCACCAATTATTGCTAATAGCGGGCTAGCTGGCTCTGCCATCACTTTACTCAAGGCATTAATTTCACTCTGCAACAATAAGCCAAAGGCCTTGTCTAAAGGGAAAAATCTTGTAATTACAGCTGTAGAAGCGTGTGCTCTATGCGCTGTACCAAATGCATCATTCACATAGACATCTCCGCTTTCAGCTAATTGCCCAGCAAAAAACTCGTCACCTTCTTTCTCTTCAGGATGAAATCGCAAGTTTTCCAATAGAGCAACTTCACCGGGCTTCAATGTTTGAGTAATATCCAACGCAACATCACCAATACAATTCTTTGCAAATTTCACATGAAGCCCCAATAATTCATTAAGTTTTGAAACGAGATGACAAAGGCTAAACTCTTGACACACTCCCTTGGGCCTCCCCATATGACTTATTAAAACAACCGAAGCACCGCCATCTAATAAATACTTTATAGTAGGAAGAGCTCTTCTAATGCGAGTATCGTCTTGGACTTGAAAAGTCTCGTCCAAGGGGACGTTAAAATCAACTCTAACAAGAACTCTTTTGCCCTTGATTTTTAGATGTGAAAGTGACATTATTTTGAAAATAGAGTGTGCATACCCACTATAGAATCTACATATGAAGCAAGGTCAGATATATCTACTCTTTCTTGAGTCATACCGTCTCTTTCTCTAACCGTTACTGCATTATCATTTAAAGATTCATGATCAACAGTTATACATAGAGGAGTTCCAATTGCATCTTGTCTACGGTAACGACGGCCAATTGCATCCTTTTCATCGTACTGAACGTTGTGGTTAATTCTCAATTGATCTAATACCTCTTTTGCTTTTTCAGGAAGACCATCCTTTTTGATAAGAGGAAGAACAGCGGCTTTGATAGGAGCAATTACTGGAGGAATCCTTAGCACTGTCCTTTCTGCTCCACCTTCTAATTTTTCTTCAGTGTATGCGTTACTCAACACAGCAAGGAATAATCTATCAAGTCCGATTGAAGTCTCTACAACATAAGGAACAAAGCTTTCTTTTGTCTCTGGATCGAAAAACCTTAGCTTCTTGCTACTGTGCTCTTCGTGAGACTTTAGGTCAAAATCAGTTCTAGAGTGTATGCCCTCAAGCTCTTTAAATCCCATTGGAAAGTTGAACTCAATATCACATGCTGCATCTGCATAGTGAGCGAGTTTAATATGGTCGTGGAATCTGTAATTCTCCTCACCTAATCCTAGAGAAAAGTGCCAATTCTTACGAGCATCTTTCCAGTGATTGTACCATTCCTCTTGGGTTCCAGGCTTAACGAAGAACTGCATTTCCATCTGTTCAAATTCTCTCATCCTGAAAATGAACTGTCTTGCAATTATCTCGTTTCGGAATGCTTTTCCAATTTGGGCTATGCCAAAAGGAAGCTTCATCCTACCGCTCTTCTGAACGTTCAAATAATTTACAAATATTCCCTGGGCAGTTTCTGGTCTTAAATACACAATGCCCGAGTCTCCACTTACTGCTCCAAGCTCTGTTTTGAACATCAAGTTAAACTGCCTAACATCAGTCCAATTCTTTGATCCACTAGCGGGACATGCGATTTCAAGCTCCTCGATAAGCGCTTTAACAGCTGCTAAATCATCAGCGTCCATTGCAGCTTTAAACTTCGAGTTAATCTCATCGATTTTACTCTGCCTGCGAAGAATGTTGGGATTAGTTGTGCGGAATTCCTCTTCGTTGAAGTCGTCGCCATACCTCTTTTTACCCTTATCTACGGCCTTGTTGATCTTAGCTTCAATCTTGCCAATGTGCTCTTCGATTAAAACGTCAGCTCTGTAGCGTTTCTTGCTATCCTTATTGTCAATAAGCGGATCGTTAAATGCATCAACGTGCCCTGAAGCCTTCCATGTATTTGGGTGCATAAAGATAGCTGCATCAATTCCAACAATATTGTCATTCATCCTAACCATAGATGTCCACCAATAGTTCTTAAGATTATTCTTAAGCTCACTTCCAAGTTGACCATAATCGTACGCTGCGCTTAAGCCGTCATAGATCTCACTACTTGGAAACACAAATCCGTATTCTTTTGCGTGGCTAATAATCTTTTTTAATCCGTCTTCAGCACTCATTCTGGGAGGTTTTAGGCAAAGTTACCTACTTCCACCTACTTCCTAAAACTTAAACCACTAAACAATTTAATTTAAACCATCTTTTTTTATTTTTGAACTCACCTAATCTGACTATAATCAAAAACTTATACAGGAAATATCACTTTATCCTAACCTTATTCTTTCTCTTTAGTTTGCCCTTTAATTCATTATCACAAGACTGTGATATTTGTGATGATGTTGAGATTAATTTAGAAATAAATGGTGTTGTTCTTGTTGAAGACGGACCTTGTGACGTTTCACTAAACGTTAGCTCATCAGATTTTGAATTAGAAGATTTCACTTATAACGTAATCTATAGTTGGGAACTAGATGGCGACTTCATTGAGAATGGGGAATGGGCAGACATAAATAGTCAAGATCTTATTAATGGCAATGAAATTGAGATAACTGCACTATTTATTTTTAATTCAGAAAATGATGATGAGCTTGCATTTGACTGCGCTTGCTCAGCTATATTTTCAGCAGAAGATCTAGTTGAGGAATTCGATGACTGGCCATGTGATTGTCAACCCGCGGGCCCGCCAATTGCAAGTTTTTATGTCGAAAATGAAGGTGAATGTGGTAACCAGGGAATTTCATTTGTTAATACTGTAGTTGGAGGGGAAGGCCCAACATTTCATTGGATGTTTGGCACTGATGGTGACTATGGAGAGTCGTTTGAAGCTAGTCCAACATTTGACATAATTATAGATGGCGGAATGTCAACCTCAATACCAGTAACCTTAACTGTGGTAGATGATAATGGCTGTTCAGATAATGTAGTAGAAATAGTAGAGGTTCTAGACACACCAAACCCTGGTGATGATTTTTCAGCTGGAAACATTTGTACAGGCAATCCAAATGAAATTCAAGCTGAAATTATTTTTAATCCTGAACCTTATGGCCAAGGAGGGATTCAATTAATAACAATTGATTGGGGTGATGATGAAATAGTATCGTATACCCCCTCTCTGTTTCCAACAGATACTATCATAAGTCCGATTTATAACGATTTTGGCTATTACCCGATTAATATAGAATTACTCGGCTATAATGGCTGTATAACATATTTAGAAGACTCATTATTTATTGGTAATAACCCTCAAATTGGAACTGCTAATCCAGGCAACACAGACGGAATTTGCGCACCATATGAATTAACATTTCCTGTTTTTAATTTTTCAAGTAATGACCCATCTACAATTTATGAAGTTGATTTTGGAGATGCTTCTGTCCCTCAAATCTATTCGCATCCTCCACCATTAGACGTTACTCACACTTATTTATCATCTTCTTGTGGGTACACATCTCCATTAGGCTCACAGAACTCATATATGTTTAAAATCACAGCTGAAAACGAATGTGGCGAGTCTAGTAATACCGTGGAACCAGTTAGAATTCACTCTGCCCCTGACCCAACAATCGAAGGAGAGCCCTTTGTATGCGCAGGCGTAGAATATCAATGGATTTCAGAGCCAACAGGAACCTGGGTAGATGCAAATTCTACTGACTGTACTACTGAATTAGGAGATTGGCAAATAATTAGCCAAGCCACAGGTTTGCCTGCGGTTTTTGATTCTGATCCAACTTTTGGAAATTCAGTAACTAATTTTGCAACAACTTTTTCCAATGCGGGACTTTATACAATACATGTATTAGAAGACCATCCAGTTTGTGATGCTGACACAGACACCTTTGAAGTATGCGTATATCCTGACGAACTTAACCCAGAGGCTTTAAGCTTTCCGGAAAATGGCTGCGCTCCTTTAACGGTTAACCTAAACGACATAACCCCTCCATTACCATGTGGGGAGATTGCATTAAACTGGAGTGTTGATGGGGGTCCTTTTGAATTTATTAATGGTACAGGTCCAGAATCAATTGATCCTGTTGTAGTACTTCTTGAAGAAGGAGATTATGAAATCACACTAACCCATGTGCCAGACTTTGCATATGTAGATTCAACTCTATACATTGTTGACGTAGAACAGATTGCAGGCTGTTATAATTACAACGCGAATCTACCAGGGGACACTACTGCAGTAGAAGCAACTTGTCCAGTAGGAGAATATATAATTGACATTGAGGTTTATGATGAGCCCTATGTACAGATTATTTCTGACGAATATTTCCTATGCGAAGGTGACATAATTAATGTAACCACGATTGAATTTAATGACGGAAATTTAGATGAGTACGAATTTCAATGGTTTGTAGATGATGAACTGTTTAGTACCACAATTGATCCAATTACTTTAGCTTTCCAAGAAGAAGGAAATCATACAATTGAGGCTACAGCAACTAATATTTGTGGTTCTCACACTAGCCAGATTTCAGTTTCAGTAAACGAAACACCAACAATTGAAGTTTCTTCGCCTCCTGGTGATTGTATTGGAAATACTGCTGTTGTCGAAGCATCTGGAGCTGACTCATATCAATGGACAAATAATAATCAAGTCAGTTCTCAAACCGGAAACCCTGTAGAATATACTATTTCAGAAACAACAACTGAAACAGTTACAGGGGTACTTAACCATGCATTTGTATCGTGTGAATCTGAGGAGACATTTGAAATTTTAGCTTTCCAGTTACCTCAAATTGAAATTTTAGGTAACCCAGAAATTTGTGATGAAGACACGCTTACATTAATTGCAGAAATAACTAATGGAACACCAGATTATTCCATTAGCTGGTCCGAGCAAAACGCGTCAGCGCTTGATTCAATATTAATAATAGAAGCAAGCCTTGGTTTAAACTATGTGATTACTGATGTAGTTGATGCAAACGGATGTGAATCAACTGAAGGTATTGGCATTACGGTTTATGATTTACCGACTGTTGAGGCAGGAGCAAATGTTGAATTCTGTGACCAACCAATATTAACCAACTTAGAAGAAAACTTCCCTTTAAATGGTTATTGGGATGGATTAGGCATTATTGATCAGGATAATGGAACTATTGATCCTTCTTTAATTGGAATTGGGACATCAATAATTAATTATAACTATACAGATTCTAACGGGTGTTCAAACACAGACTCCTTAACGGTAACAGTTGTTGATCCAGTTTTTGCAAATGCCGGTCCAGACATGGCTGTTTGTGACATTGACACTACACTCACTATTTCTGGGTTCACGCCAACTAATGGTCAATGGATAGATAATTCAATTGACTCAAATTATAACCTGGATGTTTCTGATTTAGGACCAGGAATCTACCCATACATATATACATATGGGGAGGAAACGTGTTTTACAGAAGATGTTATGCTTCTAGAGATTTATGATAGGCCAAATATTTATTGGGATGGCCCAAACGTATTGTGTCTATACGAAACAGGCGTCTTTGAATTAACTATTGATGGAGGAACTGGACCATACTTTATTGAATGGTTAACAGAAATGGACAACATATCTTTAGACGGATATACTGCGTATAATTCTTGGGACGAGATAGGAACACATCCAGTCGAAATCTTTGTCACAGATTTTAATGGTTGTGCAGAGCTCCTTTCATTTGATGTATTTATTAATGACTTACCTGAGGTGTCAGCTGGCTCCGACACAACATTTTGTAACCAAAACAATGTAATTGGCCAACTAGAAGGTTATAGTCCAGGATTCTTTCAAGGGGGTACGGGATATTTTTATGGCTTAGATGATGCAGCCGGCGCGGTTTCAAGTATTGGCCAATTTGACCCTTCTATATCTGGAGCAGGAGTTTTTAATGTTGTATATTCTTTTACAAGTAGCCAAACAAACTGTACTAACACAGATACATTAACAATTTTAGTTAGCGACCCTGTTGTTGCTGACGCAGGCCTTGACACTACGGTTTGTTACAACGCACCACTACTTCAACTAGAGGGTTTCTATCCAGACATTGGTGTTCTATGGAGTGGTTTAAGCCCCACAGCTTCAGGCGCTTTGATAGATGATCAATTGGGCATCATTAACCCTCAATTATTACCTCCTGGAGACTATAGCTATATGATAGAAAATGGAGTAGGCACATGTTACACGAATGATGAAATAATTGTATCAGTTGATCCTTTACCAGTGATGTCAATAGCAAATGATGACGCGTTTTGTGGTAACCTTTGGCTTGAAGAATTACTTACACCTAATCCTACAGGAGGTTATTGGTTTGGAGATAATATAGAGGATGAACAAGCTGGGATATTTAATACAAATCTTCCAGAAGGTGAGTACGAGGTATATTATACATATACTCATCCTATTACTCAATGTTCGGATACTATTCCTCATAATGTTACTATACATCCAGTTCCTGACGCAATATTTGCGGCGGATCCATTAGGGTGTAACAATTCACCATATTCTTTTGCCCAGCTTACAACTGGAGCTACTTCTGCTCTATGGGATTTAGGAAATGGAGATACAAGTAATGATTGGATTCCGGATTATACCTATCCAAATATTGGAGATTATACAGTAACGTTATTTACCTCAAATGATTTGGGATGTGTAGACACAGCTTATGTTGACGTAGAAGTTACAGAAGTGCCAATTGCAGAATTTATTATGTCTACAGATTCTGGATGTGCTGCATTAGAAGTAGACTTCACAAATATTTCTTATGCACCGTATAGCTCTTTCGAATGGATTTTTGCAGACAACTACTTTTTTGATGCTTCTCCAGCAACATATGCATTCCAACAGGGGGACAGCATAGTACAGTACTACCCTCAACTTACTGTTTCAAATCTTTGTGGTTTTGATGTATTTATTGATGAAGTAACAGTATTGCCAAATCCTCAAATGAGCTTTGTATTGTTGAATGATACAGCATGTTCTCCATATACAGCCGAACTCCTATACACAGGAGTTGGATTACCTGATGAAATATTTTGGGATTATGGAAATGGCCAAACCTCAACAGAAGCTATTCCAATTTTCCCAACCTATTCAGTAGATGAAGAAGAAGTTGTATTTGACATTACAGTTACAGGAGAAAATGAATGCGGTGTAAATGAATTTTCAGTTCCAATTTGGATCCAACCAAACACGATTCAGTCATTTTTTACAACAAACGTTACAAGTGGTTGCCCTCCGCTAGAAATAGAAGTAGAAAACTTAAGCGATGCTACAACAGGGGTAACTTTTGATTTTGGAGATGGCAATTTTTCATCTGACGAAACGGCTTCAAACACTTATTACGAAGAAGGTCAGTATATATTAACTCAATATGCTACGAATGGGTGTTCTTACGACACATCTGAAGTTATAATTACTGTTCATCCTGAGCCAGAATTTACTTTAGTAGCAGAAGCTCCAAGCTTTTGTGAAGGAGAAGCAGCTTCATTCTCTGTGCAAGCAACATCTCCTGGTGCGATTGATTGGTATTTTGGTGATGGGGGAGTAGATAGCGGATTAAATGTTGAATATGTATTCGATCAATCAGGTAATTACGTAGTAGAGGCCACTGTTTTATCAAACCTTTGGGGTTGTGTAGGTTCAGAGTCTATAGATGTTGAGGTATATCCTACGCCTGTATTGAATATTTCATCCGATGTAATTAATGGATGTAGTCCTTTACAAGTATCATTCATTAACCAATCAATTGATTCTGACTTTTGGACCTGGGATTTTGGAGACCAAACTGCAAACCAGGTTACCTCAGATCCGACTCACATTTTTACCAACAACACTTATGAGCAGCAAACCTATGTTGTAAACTATAACGCTCTAACGCTTAATGGCTGCTCATCTTCTGGATCTCTTACAATTGATGTATTTCCAGAACCTATAGCTGCTTTTGAAATTGATGATGTTCTTCTATGTGGCCTTCCTTCATTGATTAATTTAACGAATACATCAGACGGTGCCCAAGCTTTTGATTGGACTTTTAATGGACAAAACGAAGGCGGTCAATTTGAACCAATTTTTGAAGCGTCTTATTATGGAGATCAAGTAGTAGAACTTACAGCAACAAACACATTTGGGTGTTCTTCTGTCGATGTAAATACAGTTAGTGTTCACGAATATCCAACTCCACAAATTATGTTGTATCCTTCAGCAGGATGCGAACCTTTACAAGTTGCTTTTAATGACAATTCTACAGGATCTGTATCATCTAACATAACCATAGCAAATTCAGATTGGTTGATATATGATGGACCTGTGCCAAACGTACCATTAACAATAAATCAAAGCGGAAACTTTATTTTAAATATGGTGGCGATTTCAGCAGATGGCTGTTTGAGTAATTTGGCGACACCAGAAATAATAAATGTTTGGCCTTTGCCAAATGCAGATTTTGATGCAGTACCAGTTATTGGAGCATCTGGAGATCCATCTCAATCACACCCAAGCAACACAGCCTTTGAGTTTGTAAATTTATCATCGGGGTATGTTTCAAGCTCTTGGATTTTTGGAAATGGAGCAATCTCAAATGAAGACAGCCCTATTGTAGATTTTGTATATCAAGGCCAATTCCCAACAACATTAACTGTAATAAGCGATGAGGGATGTGTAAGTAGTCATTCAGAAACAGTAATTATATCCTCTGAACTAGAAATTTATGTTCCAACTGCGTTTACCCCATCTTTTGAAGGCGCTGGTACACCAGGGATTAATGATGCATTCAGAGCTGAGTTTTCAGACATTACTGTAATTGAGTCTTTTGAAATTCAGATATACAACCGTTGGGGAGAGAAGATCTGGGAATCACATGATCCAGAGGAATATTGGTTGGGGGAGGTTGGTACAGACGGACAGTACTTTGTCCAAAATGAAGTATACAACTGGATTATTAAGGTTCAATCAAACACTTGGGTAGATAATGGCAAAGAATTAAGAGGACATGTTATTATACTTAGATAAATTGAACAGAATTTTAGCATAATGTTTTCTAGTTTACATAAATCTCTTCTGCTTTTACTTCTGCTTATTTTGTGCTTCAATTTTGTTCATGCTCAAATCTGCATAACCCCTCCAGACGATTTAGTATGGAATTGTGGAGAAGAAGATTGGTTTTATGTCTTTACACAAACTGATGATGTGATTGTTCACACTTGTGACGATATAGATAACCAATTATTCCAACAAGTAGAATTGATAGTTGAGGTTGACACGCTTGATTGTTCTGATCCAACTGCACCAAATGTTGTTTCTAGAATACACAGGACATTTCTTACCTCTGCCATAGGCCAAACCTCAGAGTGCGGAAACTGGATTGTATGCGCAACTCAAACAATAGATGTTGTTGATTTTGAAGCTCCTGAATTCACAGAGTTCCCAAACGATACTCTTATTAATTGCCATGATTGGGATTTATTAGACTATCTAATCAGCGGCCTATTTCAAGTAGATTTTAATGACAACTGTGGAGTAGTAGACCAAACCATAAACCTTGACACGATTATTGGGATTTGTACTTCAGAGAGAGAGTTTCAATGGGAATTTATTCTTGTTGACCAATGTAATAACACACGAATTGATACGCATTTTGTTAATGTAGTTGACACAATTGCCCCAAGTATTATATTTAATCCTCTACAGGATGAGATAGAACCGTTTATGTGTGCTGACCTAGTTGTTTGGCCTGACCTAGAAGCCGATGACTTATGCTCAAGTACTGATGATGTTGAATGGGGGGAAATAAATGAGTTAGAATTGACGTGTCCACATCATTTAGAATTGTCTAGATGGGCTGTGGCAGAAGACGACTGTGGAAATATTGATTCTACGGAATACATAATAGAAGTCTTTGACGACGTACCACCAACTCTTATAATTCCGGCGGACTATACAGCAGAGTGTTCAGCCGAACACCCGATGGAAGACGCAAGTGCTTATGACAAATGTGGAGAGGCTTTTATAACGGTTGAAGAAACCATAATTCCGGGATCAGCAGTTGGAGATTACACTATCGTCAGAACCTTTACAGCAACTGATATTTGCGGGAATGCATCCGTAGGATCTCAAGCCATAACAATAGTTGACACAACACCACCTGAACTAACTATACCCGATGATTATACGATTGAATGTTCAGGCGAAATAATTCTTGCTAATGCTTTTGCTGTAGATAATTGCGGACCAGTAACCATATCAGTTTTAGAGAAAATAATTCCTGGCTTATGTGAAGGAAGCTATTCTATTAGTAGAACATTTACAGCTGCTGATGATTTTGGTAATTCAACCTCAGATACACAGGTGATAACAGTAATAGACACTACGGCTCCTGAGATAACATTTATGCCTGAGGACTATACAGCTGAGTGCTCTGATGAACATCCTATGGAAGATGTGACAGGGATAGATGATTGTGGCGAAGTTTCTGTTTCAGTTTTAGAAAAGATTTATGCAGGAGTTTGTACGGGAGATTATACAATTTCTAGAACCTTCACTGTTTCTGATGATTGCGGAAACGCTGTTGTTGAAACCCAAACTATAACTATCGTTGATATGACTTCTCCTGTATATTCTTTTGTTCCAGCTGATTATACTATAGAATGCTCAGAAGAAATTGTATTAGATGAGGCGACAGCAACAGACAATTGTGGCCCAGTAGACATAAATGTAGATGAGGTTACATTACCGGGTTCATGTGAAGGGGATTACGTAATATCTAGAACATTTACAGCAACGGATGATTGTGGAAATTCAACGGTAGCGTATCAAGAAATTACAGTAATTGATACAACCGCACCAGAATTCACGTCAGTACCTACAAATTACACAGGTGAATGTTCAGATGATAACCCCATGGATAACGCCACTGCAATAGATAATTGCGGAGATGTTCAAATAATTACTATTGAAGAAATTACACCGGGGATGTGTACGGGAGATTACTTGTTAACAAGGACGTTTACTGCTTCTGATGATTGTGGAAATGAGAATTCAGCGCTACAAGTAATCACCATCACTGACACCACAGCACCTGAACTCACAATTCCAAGCGATTATACGACGGAATGTTCAGACGAAATTCTTTTTGACAATGCTGTAGCAATTGACAATTGCGGCGAAGTGATAATAACAGTTGACGAATCAACAGAATCTAATGGCTGTTCAGGATCATATGTTATTCAAAGAACTTTTACAGCTTCTGATGACTGTGGTAATACAGTTACAGACACACAGACAATCACAGTCATAGACACTACACCTCCTCAATTAGATATTCCTCATAGTTTTACCGCTGAATGTTCGGACAGTTATATATTAGAAGATGCAGCAGCAACAGACAATTGCGGTAGTGTAACAATTACTCTAGATGAAGAAAAAGTTTCAGGCTCTTGTACAGGAGACTATGTAATTAATAGAACCTTTACAGCCGTTGACGACTGCGGAAACACGACGTCTGAAACTCAGACAATAACAATTATTGACAGCTCGCCACCAGTTCTGTCAATTCCAAACAGCTTCGCAGCAGTATGCTCAGACGATTTTCCTTTGGACGATGCAACAGCAACAGACAATTGTAGTAATGTGACTATTACAGTTAATGAGGTTATAACAGAAGGAGATTGTATAGGAGATTATTCGATCTCAAGAGAATTTACAGCAACGGATGAGTGCGGAAATAGTTCAACGGGAATCCAAATAATAACCATTGTTGACAATGCTGCACCTATTTTGATTATACCTGATGATTATACAGCAGAGTGTTCAGAGGATCATCCCATGAGTGATGCTTCAGCCACGGATAATTGTAGTTCAGTGAATATTACAATTGATGAGCATACCGAATTTGGTGACTGTGCAGGAGAGTATATAATTACCAGAACATTTACTGCTACTGATGAATGTGGAAATATATCATCAGACGTTCAAACAATAAACATTGTTGACTCTAATGCACCAGTATTAATGACACCATTAGATTCACTTTATTTTTATTGTTCTTACGATATGCCGCTTTGTGAAGATGCGCTAAATGAGTTAGAATTTATTGATGAGTGTGGGTCAAACATTTTAAATTATTCTTGTGAGGATGTGGTAATAGAGGGTATTTGTGAAGAGCAAAAATGTATGATTGAACGCACTTATTATTGGTCAGATGGCTGTGGTAATTCATCCTCGTCAAATCAATATATTACAATTGAACAATCAGTTTTTGAGCCAATTTTTCCAACCGGAATTACTCCTAATGGAGATGATGCAAATGAACATTATGTAATTCTAGATATAGGCCCTCAAATCTCACCAGGAGAGGGAGCTCCATGTGATTGGATTCCGGACACACATTTAAGAGTTGTAAATAGATGGGGCCAAATTGTATTTGAAAAAAGCAATTATAGAAATGATTGGTCAGGGGTAAATAATAGCGGAGAGGCGTTGGCTCCAGGCACCTACTTTATCATCTTCGATGTAATGGGAAGGTCGTATACAAGCTTTGTTGACATCAGGAGATGATTAGGGCAAGGCATATATTACTGACTCTCATAATAGCATTGTTATGTGTAGACTTTAGTTATAGTCAACAAGACTATTTAGCCTCGCAATACAATTTCAACGCGTTGATGCTTAATCCTGCATACGCAGGCGCTCACCAGTACTTACAGACCTCAACGATGTATAGAAATCAATGGAAGATTGAGGGGGGCCCAACAACTCAAATTTTATGTGCAGACGGAAGGTTAAAAAAGGTTCCATTAGGCCTTGGGGTTACGTTTACATCTGACAAAATTGGAGTAGTAAGGGAAAGAGCAATAGGTCTTGATGCTAGTTATCACTTTAGAACGGGATGGGGTAAGTTTTCATTTGGCCTAAGGGGAGGTCATGTTGGATATTTTGCTGCTCTTGATGAGCTTGTTTATTGGGATGAAGATGATCCAATTTACAACAATGGAAATATTAGAGAGAGTTTTTTGACACTTGGATTTGGAGCATTTGCTAGATCTAATAGCGGGAAATGGTTTTGGGGGATTTCAATTCCAGAATACTATGCAAGAGATCATGTTTTAAGATCTAATCCAGAAACTAGGTTTTATAAGCGACATATTTATTTATACGGGGGAGGAATTGTAACGATGAATGAATCGATTGATCTTAAACCAAGTGTGCTTGTTAGATTTATGGAGACTAATCCGATGTTAATGGACGCAAACCTTCATGTATCGGTAATGGATAAGAAAAGAAAGGGTATTCAGCTTTGGCTTGGTGCGGGTATTAGGACAAATAGAACGTACTTAGTTTCCTGTGAAATTAACCTCCCATATAATTTAAGAATGGGTTACTCTTTTGACGTTGCAGGCAAAGGATTATATCAGCATTTAGGTGCAACTCATGAAGTTCAGCTCGGTTTTAATTTTGGAGGGTCAACACCAATTATTCAAAGCCCAAGATATTTCTGATGGAGTGGGTTAGAGAATATATTATTTGGACTTGTTTATTTGTCCTAACAGGATGTTCAACACATTATTATTTAGAAGGATCTGCACTTGATAGTCAAGGAGCATATATGGAAGCGGCTGAACTGTATGAAAAGGCAGCAAAAGGAAAATTGAACCTTGAAGCTTACGAAGCCCTTGTACCAATCTATACGGAATTAAATGCACACGAAAGTGCACTCAGAAGTTTGGATTCTCTAGACTCTAATATAGGTCTAACAAACGAGCAGCTTTTTATGAAGGCGGAAGCTCATATGGCTCTTGAGCAATATGATTTAGCAAAAGAGGCTTTAGAAGAATTGGATAAATCGCCTGAAGTTATTTCTAGGCTGAATTCAATAAATACAATTAGCTCTAGGCAAGCAGATAGCATTTATTATACAGTAAGAAAAATTGATATTATCAATGTTAGTAATAGTGCGCCGGACATTGCAAGTGCGGCACTTCCTCACAGAGTTGATGACATATTATACTTTGTTGCTGAGAGCCCAAGGGTTTTTAAAAATCAGCGTCAAGGGAAGGACACTTATATAGACGACTACACTGGAAATAGGTTGATGGATTTGTGGAAAGGAACGGTTGTAGACACATCGGGATTTGGTGGCCCCATTGAATTAATGTCGACTCCAATGTTAGATGTAAACACAGAATTTCACGACGGAATAGTAGCTCATCACCAAGGCGATACAACAGGAGTTTTAGGAAAGACTTATATAAAGCCCGATGAGTCATTTATGGAAACATTAAGTAGACCAGCTGGATATAGCATTTTTAGACCTATTCAGCTTTTCCATACAGACCTTGTGATTGATTCGCTAGGGAATAAATTTTGGGATACTAAGGACAGACTTCTTTTCTGTGACGACGATTACATGTTTGCTCACCCTGCTTTGTCTCCTGATGGCAAAACTCTTTATTTCACTTCTGACATGCCTGGTGGATATGGTGGAATGGATATTTGGCAATCAGAAAAGAAACGAGGGATATGGAAATCGCCAACAAATCTTGGAAGTGTTATAAATACTTCTAGTGATGAGGCATTCCCTACTATGAGACACAATGACACATTGTATTTTAGCTCTAATGGTCATCTGGGTCTTGGAGGTCTGGATATAGTTTATGCCATAAGATCTGAGGGCGAGGATTGGCAAGAGGTTTATGATGAATTTCCAAGTCCTATAAACTCATCAAGAGATGATTTTGGCTTACAACTAGATCCAAAAGGTGACGGTGGAATATTTGCTTCAGATAGAACTGGAATAGATGCACTATATCACTTTGCGAGCTATGAACCTGAGATAACTCTTAAAATTGAAACGGTACACGAAGCCGATTTTTCACCATGGGGAGAGGTTGACGCAGTATTAGAAATGCTAGACTCAAAGTTTGCAGAAGAATTCGAAACAGATAGCTCTGGTAAGTGGACAATGGTTGTTGAGCGAGGTGAAACGTTTATGATTCAATGTCCAAGTTCTTTAGGATATTCAGCAAGGCCTTTTGACACGCCTGAAGACCAAACAATCAAAGAAATCACAATTGTTGTACCTATTCCAGTAGTTATCCCAATGGGCTGTATGGATGCTGAGGCACTAAATTACGATCCAAATGCGATAGTAGATGACGGATCGTGTCAATACTATGTTCCTGAGTATGAGCCAGAACTTGTTGTAGAAGAAGTTGAGTCAGAGGACGAATCATCAGAAGATGAACAAGAAGAAATAATTACAATTCCTGACGATATTATTGGTTGTACAATTCCTCATGCTTGTAATTACGATCCAGTAGCAACTAAGAATGATGGGTCATGTGAATATGAGAGCTGTATGACGGTTACTGAAGACATCGAAGATCTTGAAGAGGGAGATGTTGTAGAGTTGAAAATCCATTGGGATCTTGATAAATATTTTGTCAGAGAATCCGATAAACCTGAAATAGAAAAATTTGTGACATATCTTAAGTCAAACCCAAATCTAAATGTTCTTTTAATGTCACACTGTGATATTAGAGCTACTCACAAATACAACGATAGATTAAGTCAAAACAGAGCAAATGCTATAAAGCGCGCACTTATAGAAGAAGGAGTGCAGGAGAATAGACTAATATCTTATGGAGCAAGTGAAATGTTCCCAATTATTACTTGTGAAACAGCTGCTAGCTGTTCTGAGGAGGAACACCAGATCAACAGAAGATCTGTTGCTAACATCCTTCACACTGGTGAAAACGTGGTTATTCATAGAGTTAAGAAAGGGGAAACTCTTTATGGTCTATATAATAAGTATGGAGTTAGCTATGAGCAAATAAAATCTTGGAACGCACTTGTTGGCAATAGCATGCGACCAGGTCAAGACATACTCATATACCTTCCTTAAATCCTTGGGCTAAACCTTACCTTAGCAATTATGTCAAAAAGTCTTAGAATTGGTTTATTGGGGAGCGGTAGCTGGGCGACGGCTTTGGCCAAAATGATTTGTGAGAATACGGATAAGCTTAATTGGTGGATACGTAGTGAGGACATGATGGAGCATTTGGCTCAATTTGGGCACAATCCCAGATATATAGAATCAATACTCTTCACAAAAGAGAAACTAAACCTCTCTTTGGATATGCAGGAGGTAATAGATAGTAGCGATGTGGTAATCATTGCTATACCATCAATTTATCTAGACGCTGTTTTTAAGGAATATAAACCCCTCGGACTTGATAATAAGCTGGTTTTTTCTACAATAAAAGGGATGATACCGCAATACAATAGTATTCCTGCGAGGTATTTACACAAGAGCTTGAATATTCCTTATGAAAATATTGGGATAATTTGTGGACCCTGCCACGCAGAAGAGGTAGCAAGAGAACGGCTCTCCTACCTGACCGTAGCATGCCCCGATATAACAAAAGCGAAACAGTTTGCACCGTATTTACAAACTAGATATATCAGGGTGAATACTTCTGATGATGTATTTGGAGCTGAGCTTGCAGCTGTACTAAAGAATGTGTATGCAGTGGGGGCTGGCTTGGCCCATGGTCTGGGCTATGGAGACAATTTCATATCAGTTCTGATATCGAATGCGGCAATTGAGATGAAGCGTTTTATCGATACTGTGCACGACATTGATAGGAATATTAAAAGTAGTCCATATCTTGGTGATTTGTTGGTAACAGCATACAGTGTAAACAGTAGAAACAGGGCTCTTGGCACAATGGTTGGCAATGGCTACACAGTTAAATCGGCGGTTATTGAGATGAAGATGGTGGCAGAGGGAATGACTGGCGCAAAAGGCATTAATGAGATGAACAAAAAATTCCAAGTAGATATTCCAATTGTGGACGCAGTTTACAGGATTTTACACGAACGCATGTCTCCTGTCTTGGAAATGAGGCTTTTGTCTGATAACTTGAGCTAGTGATTTTGAAGTTATTAAATAGAATTGCTAAAGCAGCGCTCATTATGATGGGCGTTTCTTTTATCTATTTATCTCCTCTTTTAGCCCAAAACCACGACATATCATTTCTCCCAAACGAAGGACAGTGGGATGATTTTGTTCAGTACAGGGCTGATCTTAGCAACGGTGTGTTTTGGATGGAAGAAGCTGGGTTTACGGCCTGGATTGCAGGAGAGGGTTACGACGAGATTTGGGCTCATGAGGATTTTGATGGAGCTGGATACCCCCAAGAGCTACACTCGCACGCCTGGAAAACCACATTCCTCAATGCAAACACCCAATCATTAAAAACAGGTGCAAACGAACTAGGCTACAAAGTCAATTACCTAAGAGGTAATGACCCACATAAATGGGTCGAGGGCCTTGATCCAGTGAGCACAGTTATATACAAGGGAGTTTGGCCTAGTATCAATCTCAGAATGGACGGCTCTGGCAGAGGCTCCCAAAGGCTAAAGTACGACTGGATAATCAAACCAGGAGGTGACCCTGACGACATAGCAATTAGACACGACGGCACAGAGTTAAACCTCAGATCCGATGGATCACTCTACCACTCACTAGGCTCAACAGGCGAAATCATCGAAGGCGCTCCTTTTGCATTTCAACTCGATGGTTCAAAGCTCATCGAAGTCGAATGTGAGTACAAGGTCAAATCAAATCGTGACGGCTCAAGCCTTGTCACATTCAAGCTCGGCGACTATAATCATGCCCTTGACCTCATCATAGATCCTGATATTGTCTTTGCAACATACATTGGCGCAACCCAAGCAAACTGGGGGTTCACTGCAGCATTTGACGAGGATGGACACGCCATTGCTGGCGCTGCTCTTTGGGAAGGAGGGATGGGTGAATACCCAACTACAGCAGGAGCGATATCTACAACATTCGACTTTGCTGACGCGCCATTCGACATTGGAATTACGGTATTTACACCAGATGGATCAGGGATAGTTTATTCAACTATTGCTGGAGGAGATGGGATGGATGTGCCCTCGTCATTAGTAGCTGATTCCAGTGGCGATATTTATGTGTTTGGCACAACAGGGTCCAGTGATTTTCCTGTTACATCCGGATCATATGATGGTGGTTTTAATGGAGGTCCATATGTAGATTTAAATACTTGTTGCTTCTTCCCCGGATTTTTTGAGTCTGGCTCTGACCTATTTATCTTAAAGTTTGCTTCAGGTACTGGAGGGCTCCTTTCAGGCACTTATGTTGGAGGGTCAGCAAATGACGGAGTGAATTCGGGAAGCTTATTAAACTTTAATTATGGCGACGTTTTTAGAGGAGAAATCAATGTCGACGAATTAGATAGGCCTTGGGTAGCTACAGTGACTTCTTCAACAGACTTCCCAATGGTCGCAGGGCCATACTTGGATTACAACGGCGGAAGTACTGACGGCGTTTTATTTAGGATGTCTCCCAATTTAGGAGCAATGGAATGGTCTTCATATGTTGGCGGTACATCTGACGATGCAGCATACGCAGTACAGTTTACGTCTGACTTTGAGCCCGTTGTATGCGGCGGCACTAAAAGCCTTGACTACCCAGCCCTTGGGTCGTCGTATCAATTTGGGATTGGAGGTGGAGTCGACGCGTTTATTACACGCTTCCCAAACGGAGGGGGCAATCCCTTAGCTAGTACTTTCTTTGGGACATCATCATATGATCAATCTTATTTTGTTCAAATTGATGAGGAAGATTTAATATATATTTTCGGTCAAACTGAAGGCAATCTCGAAGTTACAGATGGTGTTTTTGACATTACGCCAAATGCAGGCCAGTTCGTAGCTTGTTTTGACACTCAGCTTCAAAATCTTGAATGGAACACACGCGTTGGTAGCATTGGATTTAACGATGGAATTGAGATTTCTCCTACAGCTTTTTTAGTTAGCGAATGTGGCCAAATTTACATGAGTGGTTGGGGAGGAGTTACAAATTCTGCAAATGCAAATGGGGGAGGCACTCAAGGTCTTCCGACAACATCAGACGCGTATCAAAGCTCTACGGACGGAAGTGATTTTTGGCTTGGAGTACTCAATCCAGGAGCCGAAGAACTCATTTATGGGTCGTTCTTTGGAGGCCCAACATCGGCAGAACACGTTGACGGAGGTACTTCAAGATTTGATAAAAATGGAACAGTATATCAAGCGGTTTGCGCAGGGTGTGGTGGTAATAATGATTTCCCAACAACCCCTGGAGCTTGGAGTAATTTCAACAATAGCTTTAACTGCAATTTAGGTGTATTCAAGTTTGAGTTAGGTACGATTCAACCTGACATAGATCTTGTTGCACCTGATATTATTTGCCCAGAGCAACCTATACAGTTTGTAAATAATTCTCTAGGTGGTGGGGAGTATTTTTGGGATTTTGGAGACGGGAATACTTCAACTGAATTCGAGCCATTTCACGTTTACGAGACTAATGGAGAATGGGTGGTTACTATGACCGTGTCAGATCCATTAGGCTGTCTTGATCCTCAAACGGCAACAATTGGTTTATTCATTGAAGACCCTCCTGCACCAACAATTGATGAGGTTCTTCCGATTTGCAATGGAGAAGAAGCTCAACTCTACGCTTGGGGATCTGATGATTTGTATTGGGCCCCGGACCCAACATTGAGCGCAACAGATATTCCAGACCCTATTGCAACGCCATCAGAAACTACTACATACTATGCCGTTGACGAAAACGAATGTGGCCAAGTGCAAGTTGAGGTAACAGTTGAGGTAAGCGATGTAACACTTGAACTCAACACTCCAGGTGTATCAATTTGCATAGGCGAGAGCATTAACCTAACCGCAGAAGGCGGAGAGGAATACGCTTGGGAACCACCACTTGGTATTAGCGACCCAACGTCGGATAACGTAATGGCCTCGCCGTTTGTCACAACAGATTATACCGTAACAGCTGTAGACCAATACGGTTGTGAAGATACAGAAAACGTATTGATAACTGTTGTTCAAGGAGCGCCTGGAGGGGTGGTTCACGACCCCATAAGTTTATGCACTGGTTATGGAGCGGTTTTACCGTCATCAGATGGCGACGCTTGGCTGTGGGAACCATCATTAAATCTAAGCCAAACAAACGTCCAATTCCCCTATGCTACACCCACAAACGACATTACATACACTTGTTACGTAGAAAACATATGTGGAATAGGTGAGGACGAAGTAACAGTTAATGTGATAGTGCCGCAGGCATTTGCTTCTGAAGATGGAGGAATTTGCAGGGGAGATGAATTTGATATTTCAGCCTCAGGACTAGATCCAGAATCTACATACAGTTGGGTCCCCCCCATGCTCGTAGGCCAAGCCAACGCAGAAAGCACTTACGCTTTCCCAGTAGAAACCACAACCTTTACAGTCTTCGTTACTGACTCTGATGGTTGTACAGCTAGCGATGAACTTACGATATATGTTGGGCAGCCACCTTATATCGATGCAGGACCAGATAGAGATGTTGAGTGGCTAGATAAAGTGAGGCTCTTTGGCCAAACTGAAGGAGATAATTATTGGTGGACACCTGCTGACAAGCTAAGCTGCTCGGGATGCCTAACACCGGAAGTCCTTTCTGCTGAACCAGGCTGGTATGTTCTTCATGCATTAGATGATAACGGTTGTAAAGGCGTTGATTCAACATATCTTGATGTTTACTTCCCTGTATACATACCCAACACATTCACCCCAAACAACGATGGTGATAACGATGCATTTTTTGTTCATGGAGAAAGATTAGACGGATATATTTTATCGATTTATAACAGATGGGGAGAGAGGGTTTTCTACTCTCAAGATCCAGAGGAGGTTTGGGATGGTTCATATAGAGGAGGCGAACATTACTGCCCCGACGGAGTCTATTTGTACACTTTAAGATATGAAGATTCTCGTAGCGCTTTGATGTTGAAAGGTCATGTAACTTTGCTGCGATAGAAATTAATATTTAACTATCTTGCATACATGGAGTTGAAGTATACAAGAGCACTTTTACCAGGCATGTTTTTAGATTTCGACTGCGTAATCATTCCAGGATTTGGAGGATTTGTTTGCAACGAAAGACCAGCTTGGTACGACGACGACAAAGAGGAGATGGTTCCTCCTTCAAGGGATGTTCTCTTTAATCCAAAACTTACCCACAACGACGGTCTCTTAGCCCAGGAAATCATTAGATCTACCGGGCTTAGCTATTCAGAAGCAATGAAGCTTGCTGAGGAAGAAGCGACTTTTATTGCGGCGGAGTTGCTAGAAGGAAATCAAGTTGAGATTCAAGGTGTGGGAAGGCTCTACGCAGGGGAGGATGGAGTAAACAGATTTACTCCAGATGCAGAGTTAGTTAGGACGCTAAGCTCGTTTGGCCACTCAAGAATTCCTCTTGCAAAACTTCAAGCTAAGCAAATAGAGATGCCATTAAATAAGCCTGACGAACAGCACAAAAAAGAGACGGTGGTAATTTCAATGCAGCCACTCAGCAGGAGGATTGCAAGGATAGCTGCTATACTAGTTCTGCCTGTAGCAGCGGGAGTAATAATTGGAGGTGCTTACCTTGGAACAGACAACAGTCAAAGTACATTACTCAGTTTATTCCCGTTACCAGAAGCGATTATATCTTCATTTAGCCCTTCAGAAAGTTCGGCCCTATTTGACCTTGAATCAGTAACGTCTGAAGAAACGGACGATCTCAAAATAGATTACGTTGAGGAAACAGTAGTTGAAGAAGTGGTTATAGAAATTACTTCTACGCCACAGATAAACTTTCTTATAGTTGGAGGCGCATTTGCGATTGAAGAAAATGCACACGCTTTAGCTAAAGAACTTCGCAAAGAGGGTTACTCTCCAACCTTCCACTACCAAAAGCATAACAAGCTACATTTAGTAGCCCTTGGCGAGTTTACAGAAGAGTATGAAGCGAGAGAGGAAATGGCAAAAGCTAGAAAAGCTGGCCGTACTGCATCATGGCTCAAAAAGCTTAGATAGCTCTTCTTGTCTGTCTTGAGCACATGGTAACAATCCCTGCTCTAGCAACATGAAAATTTCGATACCCCTGGCTTCCTCTGGGAATTCTTTTTTGCCTTTTGAGATTTGTGGCTCGCTAGACCCTTCGGCTTTTTGCCAGCGCAATACCTCAGCACAGTTTTCGCTAAACTTAAAAAGCCACCTATCGTCTGATGTCACCTTTTCTAAGTAGGTTATTCTAGAAGTAGTGCACTCCCAAAAGAAAGTACTAAATTCATCGAGTAAGTGCTCAACCTTATTTGGGTTATCGCTTTTTACTTTTTGCCATTCTGGGGCATCTAAACCCTGAGAGGCCAAAAATTTCACAAATTCTCCCTCTACAACTGCAAGCTCTTCGCTAGTCAGTCTTCTATATCTCATTTATTCGTCTATTCCCTCGAGCATAAACATGAACGAGTACTCCATAGCAACTTCCTTAAACCTTGCAAATCTTCCCGAAGCTCCCCCGTGGCCAGTTTCCATATTACAGTGCATGATAAGGACATTGTCATCAGTCTTAAGGTCGCGAAGCTTAGCTATCCATTTTGCAGGCTCCCAATACTGAACTTGACTATCCCAATACCCTGTTGTTATAAGCGTGTGTGGGTAGTCTTTTGCCTCTACATTGTCATAAGGGCTGTACTTCATGATGTAGTCAAAGTATTTCTTTTGTTTGGGATTTCCCCACTCATCAAACTCAAAAGTAGTCAGAGGAATAGTCTCGTCAAGCATTGTATTTATGACATCAACAAATGGAACAGCAGCAAGTACACCATTAAATAAATCTGGGGCCAAATTCATAACAGCGCCCATCAATAACCCCCCAGCATAAACCTGATGGATTATGTGGAAATGAAGATTGCGAGAAGTTGA
>PBEE01000015.1:0-37721 GCA_002717605.1 Crocinitomicaceae bacterium
CCTCTTGAGACAACATGCTTTCCATTGCACGAGCCATATCCTTCATTTCTTCTGCCGCCTTTTTTTGGCTTTCTTGTTCATACAAGAATTCAATTAAGTGGCTTAAGACACTTCCAAGAGATGGAGAACACATGCTTGTTAAAGCAGGTGAGGAGAATGCTGGTATTGTAGATATCGGAGAAGGATTGGGCTGTGCGTTTAAGATTGAATCTCACAATCACCCTTCGGCAATTGAGCCATATCAAGGCGCTGCAACAGGAGTAGGAGGTATCAATAGAGATATCTTCACCATGGGCGCTCGTCCAATAGCTCAGCTAAACAGTTTGAGATTTGGCGATCCAGATAACCCTAAAACCAAATGGCATCTTGAGGGTGTTGTAAAGGGAATTGGTGATTACGGAAATAGTTTTGGGATTCCAGTAGTAGGAGGAGAGATTTTCTTTGACGAATGCTATCAAGTTAACCCTCTTGTAAACGCAATGTCAGCTGGCATTTTGAATGCTGATGAAATCATTTCGGCTACTGCAAAAGGCCCAGGTAACCCTGTTTATATCGTGGGATCTGATACGGGTAAGGATGGAATTCAAGGAGCATCATTCGCTTCTAAAGATATTACTGAGGACAGTGCCGATGACCTACCTTCTGTTCAAGTTGGAGACCCATTCCAAGAGAAACTTCTTCTTGAAGCAACATTAGAACTTGCAAAGACTGACGCTGTAGTTGGAATGCAGGATATGGGTGCAGCAGGTATTACTTGTTCAACTTCAGAAATGAGTGCTGCAGGTGAAGTAGGTATGGATGTACACCTAGACAGAGTTCCATTAAGACAAGCTGATATGGAACCTTTTGAAATTCTTTTATCTGAATCTCAGGAGAGAATGCTTGTTGTAGTGGAGAAGGGGAAGGAAAAAATTGTAGAGGACATTTTTGCTAAGTGGGACCTTCATGCAAAACACATTGGAGAGGTTACCGAAAGAGATGATATTAGATTCTTTGTAGATGGTGAAATCGTTGCGCAAGTAGCTGCATCGCCTCTTGTTCTTGGCGGAGGAGCTCCTATCTACGAAAGAGAATATGAGGAGCCAGCTTGGTTTGCTGAAAACCTAGTTTTCGATCAGAGTTCAATTCCAGTACCTACTATCCAAGAATGTGTTGACCTGAGTCACGATTTAATTTGTCAACCAAATATTGCTTCAAAGAAGTGGGTTTGGGAGCAGTACGACAGCATGGTTGGAACTCTAAATAGAACAACAAATAGACCTTCTGATGCAGGTGTTGTTTCTGTTAGGGGAACTAAAAAAGGACTAGCCCTAACAGTTGATTGTAATGCTAGGTACGTTCAAGCTGATCCAGAAACGGGTACTGCAATTGCAGTTGCAGAAGCAGCAAGAAACATTAGCTGTACAGGTGCGACACCATCTGCAATTACAAACTGTCTGAATTTTGGTAATCCGTATAACAAGGAGGTTTACTGGCAATTCGTTGGTGCTATCAAGGGTATGGGAAGATCGTGTGAGAAGTTTGGTACTCCTGTAACTGGAGGCAATGTCAGCTTCTATAACCAAACTGTAAACCCTGATGGATCTGCAAAGGCTGTGTTTCCAACCCCAACAATAGGAATGGTTGGAGTTATTGAGGATAGAGAAAAGCACATGTCTCTAGAGTTCAAGCAGAAGGGAGATCTCATTTTTCATCTTGGCGAAATGTCTGATTGTATTAATGCGTCAGAATACCTAGCTAACATGGTGGGTGAGAAAAATACTCCTGCTCCAAAATTCAATTTAGATGCTGAATTTAAACTTCATAAGTGTGTCAGAAATTTGATTAAGATGAAGTTAGTATCTGCTGCTCACGACATTAGTGATGGTGGTCTATTCACTTGCCTACTTGAAATGTCTATGCCAAATCAACTTGGCTTCGATATCGTAAGTGACGATGAACTTAGAATTGATGGTTTTTTATTCGGAGAAGCCCAAGGCCGAATCATTGTAACAATTGATGAAGCAGATTGTGACGAGTTCTATGAAATTTGTGAGGCAAATGATGTGCCTGCTGTTCTTCTGGGACACGTAACAAAAGGAAAGTTAGTTGTTGATGATGTGCCTTTCGGTTTTTGTGAAGAACTAACTGCATACTACAACAACGGATTAGAAGAAGCGATGGACCTATAATGAGAGATCTGCTCAATTTTATAAAATCCAAACTAATGCTTAAGTCGCTATTAGGCATATGCATATCATGGATTTTGATTTTGAGCTTTACATGGTTGGGACTGAACCTTAATAGTCGCCCATGGTCTGAAAGGACTGTTCCTCACGTTGAGGGGCTAATGAAGGACTCAGCTATTCAAGTTCTTGAAGATTTAGACCTACAACCAATTCATCTTGACTCCGTTTTTAGTGCGTTAGCAATACCCGGTACTGTACTTGAGCAAAGTCCCACTGTAGGGAGTAATGTCAAAAGTGGTAGGCCTGTTTATCTTACGACTTTTAGAGTTACCCCTCCAGATGAAAAAATCGATGTGCAGGAAGGCCAAGACGCCCGTCTAGCACAAAGTATTCTTGAGAGAAAAGGTTTCAAGATCAAAGTGAAAACAGAAGCAAACACAGAGTTAGATGGTAAGCTTGTTAGAGTTGAGCACAGGGGGATTCCTTTAGGTCCAGAAGACAGACTACAGAGAGGATCTTCGATCACTTTGATAATAGGAAAGGTCCTAAATAAGCAGGTCAGAATTCCTTGGCTTATAGGCCTTAATCTTAGAGATGCAACGAAGAGATTGAGCATATCAGCACTATCTGTTGGTTATGTAGAATTCGGCGATTCACTCTTCACAAGAAATGATACATTAAATGCGTTAGTTGTAAGCCAATTCCCAAAATCAAGTGCTGGATTTGTCAAAGCAGGGACAGCAATAGACATAATTCTAGAGAAGCCATAATATGAATTCGATCACTAAAATACTTCCCCTTTTTTGTGTGTATTTTGTCTTTGCTTCTGCAATGGGGCAGGAGATAGAGAGAGATTTAAAGTTCGTTCCAACAGGTTTGGATAGGGATTTCTCCCAAGTCCAAACCTCAAGAGGAGGCATTCTCCCAATGTCCCTTCAATTTTTAGATGATTTCGCTTGGCCAAGCTTTGAGGAGGAAAATATTGAGGGTGATCACGATTTAATCCGATGGGAAACAAGCCCAGTAAGAAGAACTCAAACTTTTTCTAAAAACGTTCCAACAATTGGAGTAGCAACATTAGACGGACTAGATGCAGGAGGATATCCATATCAGTTTAATGGTATTGATGTTCACGGTTGGGCTGATACATTAACATCAAGGCAAATTTATCTTGAAGGATATACCCTAGAGGATGAAGTTACTCTTTCGTTTTGGCTTCAAGGAGGAGGTATANNNAATGCNCCNGANTTTNNAGAGGATCANTTGATNGTAGAGTTTAAATCNATTGGTTTAGANGGAGATATTTGGACTCANGTNTGGGAANCNACANNCNTTTTACATTANTANGATCAGNNTGNNAATGACATTACTGAAGAAGTTTTAGANCTTATTGANCTTGGAGAATCTATAGAAGATNNATATNNAAACTATNAAANAGAGTACTATTCTGAAGANGAGTTTNTCCAAGTTGTANTNCCAATTGATGCAGGAGAATANCTTCACAGNACTTTTCAATTTAGGTTTAGAAATTATGGAACTTTGATGGGTAATGCCGATTTGTGGCATATCGATTATGTTTTTGTGGAGCAGGGTGGAATAACGGGGAATCCTTCAGAAGAAATTGCCTTTAGTGAGCCAGCATATTCCTTACTCAAGGATTTTTCAGCAATGCCTTGGACTCACTTTTCTGAATTTCCAGAGCTTTATATTAGGAATAATCTTGAGATAGAGTCGAATAATTTTGGCATTGGATTAAATAATCAGGAGAACACAGGAATAACAATCAGACACAGTGTTGATGGTGCCGAACCAAATAAATTCACAAGTGAGTCAATCCAAAACGTAAGTGTAGATGTCGGAACATTTACAACTGAGTTTTTAGAAAATATTGTAGATGAAAATGGAAATAGTGCAACATTAAATTTTGACACCTCTCTTTCAGATTCTACAGCTGTATTTGAGGTCAGCCTTTGGGAAGAAGAAATTGGATATGAGACAAATCATTTGGGCGTATTTGACAATGACTCCATAGGATTCAACCAGGTTTTCAGCAACTACTACGCATATGACGACGGGACTGCTGAAAAAGCTTATGCGCTTGATGCTATTGGAGGCCAATTAGCATTGAGATTTCCTTTGGCAAAGGCAGACACCCTCGATGGAGTATTGATACATTTTACACCATTCTATGAAAATGCTTCAGATGAAACATTTGTGCTAAAGGTTTGGGAAGATGATGATTTGCTACCAGGCACTCCTGGTGAGCTAGTTATTGCCTCGAATCAATTCCACAATCCAGTTTACTTCACAGAGGGACATGACATGTTTGCGTTTTACCCTCTTGACGAACCATTAGAGGTGAGTGGAGTAATTCACGTTGGGCTAATTCAGCAAAATATAGAAAGACTAAATATAGGATTAGATAAGAACACTAATGCGAATATTGGGAACTTACATTATATGTTAGGCCCTGGAAGCTCTTGGGCTGCGTCTGAGATTGAGGGGTCGCTTATGCTTAGACCTGTTCTAAGAGCAGGAGGGGAGTTTGTTGTAGATGTTCCAGAACTTCAAAATTTTGAATTAATCACTTCTCCTTACCCAAATCCAACATCTTCTCCATTGATGTTTAATGCATGTGATGAATTGGTTTGGGCTATATTCAACTTAAATGGAAAACATTTAGCAGAAGGCCAAACCTTCCCAGGAGTTAACTCTTTAGATTTNAGCTCGCTATCTGAAGGCATGTACTTATTACAGCTAAAAACTAAAAAGGGCTTCGAGGTTGAGTACCATCAATTTGTAATCCAACGATAACATGTCTGAGGAGTTATTTGAACATCACAAGCTAGTTGCCGACCCAGGCCAACAGCCTTTGAGGGTGGACAAATTCCTTATGAATCTCATTGCACACATTAGTAGGAATAAGCTTCAAATTGCTGCTAAAAGTGGATATATAAGGGTTGATGGAAAGCCAGTAAAATCAAATTTCAAGATTAAGGCAGGTCATGTAGTAACAGTAGAATTGCCACAACCAGTATATGAGTTTGAGCTTCTTCCTGAGGAGATAGAACTTGATATAGTCTTCGAGGACAAAGATATTCTTGTAATCAACAAGCAAACAGATCTTGTGGTTCATCCTGGCCATGGTAATTACTCTGGCACATTAGTTCATGGCGTTCTTCATCATCTTCAGAAAATCCCTTCTATGCCTGGATCGCCAACACCAAGACCAGGTTTGGTGCATAGATTGGATAAGGACACTACTGGATTAATGGTTTTGGGTAAAACAGAATTTTCTCTTTCAGATCTTAGTGAGCAATTTTTTGAGAGGACTGTTGAGAGGAGGTACCATGCATTAGTTTGGGGTGATCTGAGTGAGGATGGTACTGTTGAAGGTCACGTTGGTAGGTCAAGACAAAACAGAACAGTTCAAGCTGTGTACACCGATGGTGAGGAGGGTAAACATGCAGTTACACATTACAGAGTTATTGAGAGATTAGGACCTGTTACTCTAATCGAATGCAAACTTGAGACGGGGCGTACTCACCAAATCAGGGTTCATATGCAATACATTGGACATCCTCTATTTGGAGATCCNAGATACGGAGGTAATGTTGCAGTGAAGGGTTCGCCAGGTGGGAAGTACAATAGTTTCCTAAGAAATTGTTTTGATATTCTGCCGCGTCAAGCTCTCCATGCTAAAACTTTGGGCTTTAAGNACCCTAGAAGGGGTGAGTTTATGAATTTCGATTCTAATTTGCCTGGCGATATGGTAGAGGTGATAGAAAAGTGGAAGACATATCTAGGCGGAATCGCTCGATGATTAATTTTCTATTTCTTCTTTTTCAATAATAGCGTCTTCCCATTGATGTACAAGATGGTCGTGCTTTTTTTGGACTGCTTCAAATTCATAACTTAAATCAGTCATCCTTTTTCTATCTGAAGGATCCACCTCACTAAGTTCAGCATTTTTAAGTTTTAATTCTTCCTCAGCTTTTGATACAGATTTTTCTAATCTCTGTATTTTTTTAATAGCCTGCCTAAGTGCTTTGTCCCTTGCCTTTCTCTCTTCCTTGCTAACTTTTTGCTCAGTTAGGTTTTTTGCTTTGGCAGCGCTCTTTCCCTTGCTAAGTAATCTTTCTCCAGTCTTTGAAGCTTCGTATTGGCCTATGCTTTCAGCGTGTTTTTCGTGAAGGAAGTTCTTTATGTCCCCTATGTATTGCTTTAACCTGTTAGGGGTTACCTCATAAACAAACTCGGTTAGACCAGCTAAGAAATCTCTATCGTGGGAAACGACTATAAGCGAACCATCAAACTTTTGCAGTGCGTCTTTTAGAACAGCTTTTGCCTTTAAGTCCAAATGATTTGTAGGCTCGTCTAATATCAAAACATTATATGGATGGAGCAGGAGCTTACACATTGCTAACCTTGCCTTCTCACCACCACTTAAAACACTTACTTTCTTCTCTACGTCATCACCAGAAAAGAGAAACGCCCCTAACATGGATCTAACATTAACTTCAAAATCATTAGTTACTGCCTCCTCTAAGGTTTCCATCACAGTTAACTTAGGATCGAGCTCTTCAGCTTGGTTTTGGGCGTAATAACCAATGTCTACATTGTGACCAACCGTTAATTCGCCATCATAAGACTCTAAGCCCAAAAGTATCCTAGTCAAAGTCGTCTTACCTGCACCATTCTTCCCCACCAAGGCAATTTTATCCTGCCTAGCCATAATTAGGTCTAAATCTTTAAACACATCTAAAGGGCCAAACGATTTTGCCATCGCCTTTGCCTCAAAAACCACCTTGCCTGTCCTAGGGGCAGGAGGGAACCTAAACTTTATACTAGCGGTATCGTCTTTGTCAATTTCAACTCTTTCGAGCTTTTCTAATTTTCTAATAAGAGTTTGAGCAAAAGCTGCTTTATTCTTTTTCGCCCTGAACTTATTAATTAGTACTTGAGTTTCGTCTATGTACTTTTTCTGATTTTTATAAGCCTGTACCTGCCTATCCCTCTCTTCTTCTCGCCAAACCTGATACTTTGAATATGGTGCCTTAAAATCGTACAGTTTGTACGGACTAATTTCAATAGTTCTCTCAGTCAAAGTGTCTAAGAACATTCTATCGTGAGAGATAAGAATTATCGATCCAGGATATGTTTTTAAAAACCCTTCAAGCCATTNAATCGACTCGATNTCCAAATGATTTGTNGGCTCGTCGAGAAGNANNAGGTTTGGATTCATTAAAAGCANCTTAGCTAGCTCTACTCTCATCTTCCATCCTCCNCTGAATTCACNCATCTTGCGTTCCATGTCACTTGGAGCAAAGCCCAAACCCTGCAAAATTCTTTGAATTTTCTCCTCTAGATTTACAACACCGATTACATCAAGCCTTTCGTTGCACTCAGTTAAATCATCAATTAATCTTGAGTATTCATCAGATTCATAATCTTCTCTACTACCTATTTCATTAGTTATCTCTTCAAGTCTAGCCTCTAAGGTCTTAATCTCATCAAATGCGCTATATGCCTCATCGTAAATGCTAACATTTTCATTATGATCCATTTCTTGTGGCAAGTAACAAATCTTGTATTCTTTAGGGTGACTTATCGTTCCTTCGCTTGGCGTATTTATTCCAGCTAATAATTTAAGAAGGGTAGATTTACCTGCACCATTTCGCCCAACGAGTCCAATTCTATCCTTATCTCCCACAAATAAGTTAAGACCTTCAAATAAAGATCTCTCGCCAAAATGAATTCCAAGTTGTGTTACTGTTAGCATGCGGCCGCAAAGGTCGGAAATTAAAAACGGGGAGCAAATGCTCCCCGTTTTATACTAATGCATTCTACTATTTAGTAGTGCCATAAATCGTGTTCAAGAATAAATAATTCTTCCTTAATCTTTTCAGATTCTGCAAGGGCGTCCAAACCTCTAGCATACTCGCTAACATTTCTGTCGTAAACATTTGATTCCTTAATAATGTAGCTTGAGAAGTAACGCTTTTGGAATAAATCCTCATAAGTACGTCTCTGAGCGTCATTAAATAAGTTGAATACGTCAGCGTTAGCAAATACATAACGGCATTCTGGGTAGTACAACCAGAATAGAGGAGAGTACCCCATGCTTTCACCATCTTGGTCGAATCCCTCAATCATTGGAGCAACTCCAATAATTCTAACGTATCTCTCAGAACGTTGTCTATCCCAAATCCAATCTTCCTTCAATCTGTAACGAGTTACATTTTCAGATTCAATAGGTCTTCTGGTTTGAGTAGTTCCAATGAGTTCACCATCATCATCCCATTGCTTGGTATACTCAATAGGATTTAAAATATTGTAGATACTGTCAGTGGTTAATGGAAGAGTAAACTCATCATTATCGCCTGCAGGTCCAGGACTATATGCCACAAGAGATCCTTCAACTAACAACCCATCGCGTATTACATCAAATAGATTCTTTCTATCCTGAATTGGTTCAACAGGGTAATAATATGGATGATTAATTTTTTGTTTTAAATCCATCTCCTGCCAAATGCGACGGAAATACATTACATCTGCTTCACGTAAGTGAGGATATGGGATAACGCGCTTTGTTAGGTTTGTCTCTTTTACATAGGCTCCATCGAGTACGTTGTATACTTGTGCACTAGTATTTACTGTAAATAGGGCAGTAGCTACTAGGAGCAGTGTGTATTTGAAAAAATTTCTCATCATTAAAACTAGTTTACGTAGTTACCTTCAATTTCATTGGAGCTAGGATACGCTCTGTACCATCAGGCATACTTACTACAATATCCTCAAAATATATTGTGTTACCTCTTCTAACTCGTTCTAGAAGAGCTTTCATATCACTTGTTAATCTGTTATTGCCAGATGTAAGCTCCTTAAATGTACCATCTTTACTAACACGAATAGGGAAGCTTTTAACACGAACCTTTACATCGAAATCGAAATTGTCCATTTTTGCAGCTAGTGGTGCAAATGAAAGCACTTCGTTTTTTGTAATTGTTCTATTAGATGGACGCTTTCCAGACCAAAATGGTACTGGGTCAGGAATTCTCTTAACTCTAAACTCTTTGTTTCCAAGGTCCGCAATAGTGCCATCAGGCATTTCACCCTTAACTGAAACTTTAGCGACTTTGTTTGAATTAGAGCTAGATGGCTCAACTATGTACGATCCATCTGGTTGTTTTCTAATCTTATGACCAGAAGAAATACTTACTCTCAACTTATCATTAGCAACACCCGGTACACTAACATCAACAGGGTTTGGTAGCCCTCTGTAGAATACATTCATTTTAGTTGGTGAAACAACTAGAGCAGCTTCAGCAACAGTGAATACTGGTGTGATGAAATCTTGAGATTGCATATCTCCTTCAGGTCCTTGGTATCGAATAATACCTCTATATTGATACTGTCCTAACTTCATTCCTCGTGTTGAGAAAGTGAATTGACCATTACCAATCCCATCTACAGGTAATGCTTCAAGATTTGAATAATCAATTTCAGTTGAATCTTCTCCATTCCATTTATCTTGTTCTACATAAATCTCAGGAATCCTTGTTGGGTCAAATGCTGCTAGAAGAATATTAGCTCTTGCAGTATCACCTTTAATGATGTAGTTAGATTGTGGAATCACTAGAGGCATAACCTCAGAAAATTTTAAACTCTTTGCTTCAATTCCACCAAGTAACCATGTTAATACTTCTGCTTCGGCATCCTGCACGTCAATAATCATTTTTGTCATTAATGGCATAACTGCAGCAAGTGGTACGTCATAAAAATTAGCAGCCTCCCAAAGTACATCAACACCATTTTCAATCTCATTTTCAAATGAGAACCTTTCAATAATAGATTTCTTAAGTTGTTCAGGGATTACACGTTCATTTCCGTCGATGTCTAAAACTTTAATATTTAAGATATCATCACGGTATTTTTCTAATGCTCTACGTAAAGATTTAGCAGACCATTGTCCTTCTTCGCTCCATTTAGCAATGTTGTTAGCATTTGCATACCAATCTTCATTAGCTCCTATTGGATTGTGAGGATCAGATCCTACCATGTATGCTGTAAGAGCCATGTATTCATCTTTGATTGTAATATACTCAAGATTTAATACAGTATCTCTACCATTGTTATCAACGCCATAATATTTTGAGAAATTTAATTCTTCTTGTTCTTCTAATGTTTTTTCAGAAGCCGCCATACATCTTGCCTTTAGCTTAGAGATGTATGATACTAATTCTTTAGATTCAGAGCTAACTTCTTCTGCTTTGTTGAAGAATGGGCCAACCTTTTCTTGGTTATTTAGATACTTTGCCTTTAATGTCCCAAAAGTATCATCCACCTTATCTGCAATAGTCGCTTGTGTATTAATAAGACTGTTTTCAACCTTTACAAAACCATTGAGGACTTCTTTAGAAATGTTTAGGGCAAGAAGAGCGGTTAGGACGAGGTACATCATCCCAATCATCTTCTGTCGTGGTGATAGTTTAGCTCCTGCCATAACTTAAATAATTATTTAGATATAGAGAAGATTAACTACGGCTTCCGCCCATAGCATTTAACATGTTTCCGTATACTGTGTTGAGAGTTGCAAGGTTTTGTGCTAGTTCAGCAATATGATCCTTATATGCTTTTGTATCTTCAACACTTTCGTTAAGGGTCTTTATAAGGTCACCCATACCATCGAATAAAGCCTTGTTCTCTTTAAGTTGAGCAAGCTGCATCTCATACATATTGTTTAGCGAGTCAAGATTTGCATTCATTCTTATTAGGTTATCTCCAGCATTTGTACTTGCGTCTTGAGAACCAACAAGTCCTGTTAACGAATTTGATACACCTTCGTATGTATCTGCCATTTCATTTACTCTGTTAGATGCTTTAACTAGGGAATCGCTAAATTCTTGAGTGGCACCAGCAGCATCAGCCATATCACCCATCTTATTTGCTTGATCTCCTAGGTTCCGCATTCCATCACCTAATTTCTTTAAAAGATTAGAATCAATTTGAGCATCCTCAAGTAGATTGTCTAATTGCTGTACAGCAGTTTTAGAATCTTCACCAGTAGCTAATTGTGGGTATACGAGAGTCCAGTCTGGATCGTCTTTTGGAAGTGGCTCAAATGCAGAAAAGAAAAAGATAACAGCCTCTGTTCCAAGCCCAAGTATTAACATTTGCGAAGCACCGGGCCAGTGTTCAATTTTAAATAACGCTCCAAGGATTACAACCGATGCTCCCCATCCATAGAGCTTAGACATTAATTTTTTCCAACTTTTACTTCCTGGTTTCATTTTATTGTAGGATTAATTTCAATTTATTCCCAAATAGGGATCAAGGTATTTTTTTTGTGACAAAAGACTAGTTCCACTCATCCTGAGATCCTGACTTTCCACGACCTAGATATGACATGACTGATCTGAATCCGATGTAAGACTTTGCAGTATCACTGTATTCAAATGTCCGAGTTCCAGTTTGACAGTAGTAACCAATGTCTTTCCATGAACCACCACGAATTACCTTTCTGTGTAATGCTGGAGGATCGTCAACCTTTGCATGGTAAACGTAATCAGGAGCTAGGTCAAAAGCGAAATCATAAACAGTTTCATCAAAGGCTGTATTAGTCCATTCTGCAACATTTCCTGCCATATTAAATAGTCCATAATCGTTAGGACTGTATGATTCAACAGGTGCGGTGTATGCATTTGCATCCTCTACATAGTCACCACGCATGGGCTTAAAGTTTGCAAGAACACAGCCCTGGTCGTTTCTAATATATGGCCCACCCCATGGGTAAGGAGCAAGATCTCTACCTCCACGAGCAGCATATTCCCACTCAGCTTCAGAAGGTAAACGGAATTTTTGAATGTATGTTTCACCATTCTTCACTTTCCATTCGTTCATTATTTGAGTACGCCAAGCGTTAAATGCAACAGCTTGTCCCCAGGTAATTCCAACTACTGGATAATCATCATAAGCTGGATGCCAAAAGTAGTTTTCTGCTAGTGGCTCATTGTAAGCATAAGCATAGTCATGGATCCACACAAGAGTATCTGGATAAACATTAATCGTTTCTTCAACAACAAACTGTGAGCGATCCGAGTAACGACGTACAGAGTGAAGTTGATTTAATTCGTTAACCTCTCCATACTCTTCATCTCTTTCTTCTTTACTTGAAGATTGTTCAAGGTTGAACCAATAGTATCTGTAATTCAACTTACGAGTATCAATTTCTTTTCTATTGTAGAACCTATCAGAACCTTGTAAGTAGTATTCGTCATATAGAAGATCGAAAATATCTTCATCAGTCCAATCGATAGGCTCTTCCCAATTAAGTATGTATCCCTTGTCAATAAATCTATCTAGTTCTTGACCAGCTTCGTTTTCAGCATAGAAATAACGGTCGTCATCGTTTTCAGCAAGAGTATTAAGGAATAAAGAATCTCTAACGTAATTTACAAACTGACGATATTCATTATTTGAAATCTCGTGAATATCGATATAGAAAGCCGGTACAGTCACTGTTTTTGATCGTGTATTTAATGCATATGGAACGTCTTGATCACTTGGCCCCATAGTAAATGAACCAAAGTGAATGTAATTCATGCCATAAGGATTAGCTTGATCCCAGTATTCACGGGGTTGAACCCCAACGAGCTCACCCTGGGGTCCCATGTAACATCCAGCAAGCAGAACTGGAGCCATGAAAAACAGAAGGAACTTATTCATATTGAGTTGTTTTAATTTCGTTTGCAGGTATAAACTAATTCTAATATACGCTTTTAAATAATATTATATTATAGATAACGAGGATTAGCATATTTATTGAGAATAGGAGTTGACTTAAACATAAATCCATACGAAAGGAATATTTCGTGAGATCCAGCTGAGTAAGTCTGGAGCTCTGAAGTCGTTACGTCATAAGAATATCCAATTCTTAAGAACTGTTCGCTTGCAGTAATTTGCTCTTCCTTTTCAATTCTAAGTTGGTATCCAAGAACAGGAGCAACAGCGTCTCCAGGTCTATATGATACACCAGCCCAAATCATATTGTTGATTAGGGCATTAACGTTAAAGTCAATTGCAGTAGCAGATATATCAGTTTTAGTGAGGAAATTTGTTCTAAGCAATAATGCATCTCCATTGAGTGCAAAATTATATCCTCCCATTATGTAGTAGTGACGAGATCGTGTAATACCAAAATCAGAAAATGTACTTTGTACTAGGTTGGTCGATGAAATTCCAGCATAGAACTTATTAGAATTTCTTATAAATAATCCAAAATCAAGATCAAAAGTCCAACCGGAAACTTCGTCAGTGTTAGGTATAGCATTATCCTCTCCAATAGATTGCACGCCATCTGGTGGCAACCATGCGTAATTATCTCCTATTTTTTTATTTAAGAATGTAAGTCCAATTCCTCCGCTAATTTTTGTTCCAGTCGAATTTGGGTTGAAAGTAAACGAAGGACCAATTTTAATCATTGTGTTATTTTCATTGCCAATTGTTTCTTGGTAAACTTGACCTCCAATTCCAATTGGACCTTCATCAATTCTTGTATCAAAATTTATAAGTGTAGTTTCTGGTCTTCCTTCCATGCTTGCCCATTGCTGTCTATAGATAGCGCTTATGTTTGTCAAGTTAGACTGACCAGCTGCAGCAATGTTTGAAACTACTGGATCCATGTACCATTGTGTGAATTGAGGATCCTGCTGAGCGTTCATAAATGACACCAGCATTACAAATGCAAAGGATAATATGTAATTACGAATCATGTTAACTCGTTGATTTCAAATGGTTTCACAGATTTGGGCATAACCCTAAGTGTGGCAAGATACGGAATTTTTCGATACCATCAAGCTAATTTTTGATATGTCCTCCACCATCTATCGGGTAATTGTCCATTTGCTGCCTCCAAATAATCCTCATATGAGCATGGCACAAGGTGGTGATGATCCTGGTTATTCTTTTTCGATGTGGGGATTGGAACGTCCATCCACCATCTATCTGATCGAGGAGATTTATAAAAAGTTACTTCATGTTCATTACCAGGTAAATCCACAACATATCGAGTATATTCTTTAATACTACACTTAGGATAATCTCCTGGTTGATAGAAAATTCCATCGAGCATATGCCAAACAACCTGGGCTGTTAATTGTGCTCCTCTTTTTCTATCGTCTAAATCTGGGTTATGTTCAAAAACTCCAAGAGCTAGCATTCTGTCACTTAAGCCAGCATAGCGTGCGATTTGGCATATTTGATTCGCAGTTATGCCGTTGGGTCCTGCATGCACGGATGCAGGGTGATCAGCTATTCTAATTGAAGACATATCTATAGAAATAAGATCGGCATTTCTGAAAGAAGGTTCTAGCAATTTTGTATTAGCGTGAACTTGCCCTAAACGAATTGCTTCAAATTGAAGTTTCTCAAGTAATTCTAATGTGTCTGGGTCAGAAAGATATCCTTTGTGTCCTACGTTTACGTAGTCAAATAGGTAGTTTGGCTCGTGAAGAACAATTCTGTTCATGTAATTTCTAGAAGTAGAAATTTGTGGATCTCCGCCAAAATCAAGTCTTTGGTCTACAGTGACAACATTAATGGGTCTTCCTAAACTTTCTAAAGCAGAATACATAGAATAAGTCAAATCTTGACCTCCACCAAGAACTATGGGTATAATACCCATCTGAATCAATTCAGACACGACAGCAATTAGTGCTATTTCTGTTTCATCTTCAGTATACGAAGTTTTTATATCTCCAAGATCTACAGTTGGTGACCACCTAGTGTTTGGGGTTAAACGATAGAGGTGTTCTCTTATAGCACTTGGTCCTCCAGAGCAACCTTCATTATCTCCGCTATTTCTTCCATCATTTACACCAATTAAAGCTATTCGACATCCTTCAACCTCTGGTTTGTGGTCGAATCTGTGCATATCAATTTTATCGGCAATTCGGGCTGAACCCTCTGGATTCCCGAAGAATGAAATGTCTATTGATTGTAAAAACTCAAAAATCTTAACGCTCATAGTGTGAAATTCAAACAGATGGGTACAATAACGCTCTGTTTAATTCCTGATTTACGTTGTTTTTAGATTTGAGTCCACACTCGATTGTTATTTCTTATTAGCTTTAGATCTACGCCCCTTTGTGGCCGGTCGTTTAGAGTGTTCTTCAATGAGCTCTTGAGCCCTATTCCAATCGATTGTTGTGTAATCTTCTCCTTTTGGGATTTTTACATTGGCCTTTCCAGCTTTTATATATGGTCCCCAGCGGCCCTCAATTATTCTAATTTCCGGATCTTCCTCGAAAACTTTTAGAAGTGCCGCTGCATCTGCTGCGCGCTTTGCTTCAATAAGTTCTACTGCTCTATTCAAAGTCAATGTGTATGGATCGTCTTCAGTGCCTTTTTTGATACTGATGAATTTGCTATCATGCCTTACATATGGGCCAAATCTACCAATGTCTGTCACAACTTTCTTACCCTCAAATTCCCCTAAATCTCTTGGTAATTTGAAAAGTAATAGAGCTTCGTCTAGGGTAATTGACTCTAGAGTTTGGCCCTCTCTAAGAGATGAAAAACGCTTCTCTTCATCATCCGCTTTTCCAAGTTGCGCCATAGGTCCAAACCTTCCAATTCTTACAAGAACTTGCTTGCCAGATTCTGGATCTTCACCAAGGATTCTCTCACCAGAAGCTCTTTCGGCAGTTTCAAGTGTTGTGTTAACTTGAGTTTTAAATGGCTTGTAGAAATCTCGAATCATGTTCTGCCAATTGTCTTGGCCTTTTGCAATTACGTCGAATTTCTTCTCTACATCTGCAGTGAAGTTGTATTCTAAGATGTCGCCAAAATGCTTGATTAAGAAATCGTTAACTACAATCCCAATATCAGTTGGAGCTAATTTATTCTTCTCTGCTCCAGTGTTTTCGGAAGTAGTTTTAGCACTTAATTCACCTCCTTTCAGGGTGAGAACTCTGTACTCTCTCTTTTTCCCTTCCCTATCGGGCATATTAACGTACCCGCGATTTTGGATTGTGCTAATTGTAGACGCGTACGTTGAAGGACGACCAATACCTAGCTCTTCTAGTTTTTTAACCAAGCTTGCTTCTGTATAACGTGGAGGGTGATTTGCAAATCTTTGGGTTGCTGTTATTGAGTTTCGAACCATCTCTTCCCCCTGTTTCATTGCAGGAAGCAGCCCTTTTGCTTCCTCGTCATTTTCATCATCTGTCCCCTCAAGGTATACCTTTAAGAAACCCTCAAATGTGATTACTTCTCCTCTAGCTACAAATTGCTCCGGAGAACCGCTTACGTCAATTGTTGCAGTTGTTTTTTCCAGCCTTGCATCTGCCATTTGGGATGCTATTCCACGTCGCCAAATCAGACCGTATAATTTTTCCTCATCCACCGTTCCACTGTGCTTACTTAACCCAAAATCAGAAGGACGTATTGCCTCGTGTGCTTCTTGAGCACTTGAATTTTTATTTGTGTAAGTCCTTCGCTCGCAGTAATCTTCTCCATAAATACTTGCAATTGCTGCTGCTGCACCGTCCAGAGCTTGATCACTAAGAGTCACAGAATCTGTTCTCATGTAAGTGATGCGACCTGCTTCATAGAGCTTTTGGGCTACAGACATTGTACGCTGTACAGAAAACCCAAGCTTTCTAGATGCCTCTTGCTGAAGCGTCGAAGTTGTAAATGGCGCAGTTGGTTTCTTTTTTGCCGGCTTTGTCTCTAGGCCAAACACTTTGTGGCTACTACCTGCACAAGTGTTCAAGAAGTTTTGGGCCTCATCCTCTGTATCAAAACGCTTTTTACATTCTGCTTTTAAAACCTTGCCAGCTTGAGTAGTGAATTCTCCAACCACCCTAAACTTTGAAGAAGCTACATGAGCTTCAATTTCTCTCTCTCTATCGATGATAATTCTAACCCCAACACTTTGCACCCTACCAGCACTTAACCCCTGTTTTACTTTTCTCCAAAGTACAGGGCTCAATTCAAATCCAACCAATCTATCGAGTACACGACGTGCCTGTTGTGCGTCAACCAAATTTTTATTCACTCCACGCGGATTTTCAATAGCTTTAAGAATAGCTGGCTTTGTAATCTCGTGGAATACAATCCTTTTTGTGTTTTCAGGCTTGAGCTTAAGAGCTTCAACCAAATGCCAAGAAATAGCTTCTCCCTCGCGGTCCTCATCCGTTGCAAGCCAAACAATTTCAGAACTCTTAACCTCTTTCTTTAGGTCCTTGATGACCTGCTTTTTATCATCGCTAATCTCATATTTAGGGGTAAAATCGTTTTCAATGTCAATAGCTTTATTTCCTTTTGGTAGGTCTCTAATATGACCAAAACTCGACTTCACTACGAAGTCTTTTCCTAAGTAACCTTCAATTGTTTTGGCCTTGGCTGGCGATTCGACTATAACAAGATTTTTGGGCATGATTTTCAATTTTCGACGGCAAAGAAAGAAAAATCTCTTTTCTTACAACACGTTAATAGCAAGAAGTTTTTATCAATTTTAGGGGACCCCTTTAGGGGTGACAATTTGTCACCTATTTCTAACACATTACATTTGCACTGTAATTATGAGATCAGGAGACAAAACAATTGACGAGTCAAGACAGGGTGAAGCCCTAATTCTTGACGGAAATTCAAAGGGTAAAAAACTCTTTTTGGAAAGCTACGGATGTGCAATGAATTTTTCTGATTCAGAAATCATCGCATCAATCTTGGCGGAAGACGGATATTCAACAACTAGAAAAGAAAAGGACGCAGATTTAATTCTGATCAATACTTGTTCTATTCGAGAAAAGGCAGAGGAAAGAGTCCGCAATAGGCTGACGAATTTTAAAAGTTATAAAAAGAATAACCCAAGCCTTGTAGTTGGTATGCTTGGTTGCATGGCAGAGAGGCTTAAGGATAAACTTCTTGAAGAAGAAAAGCTAGTCGATCTTGTTGTTGGACCCGATGCATACAGAGATCTCCCCAATCTGATTCGAAAAGTTGAGGGAGGCCAAAAGTCAGTAAACGTTCTTCTTTCTCGTGAAGAAACCTATGCTGAGATTAGTCCAGTGCGTTTAGATTATTCTGGAGTAACTGCATTCATCAGTATTATGCGAGGATGCGATAATATGTGTTCTTTTTGTGTTGTGCCTTTTACTCGAGGTCGCGAGCGCAGTCGTGATCCGCAAAGCATAGTTTCTGAAGCGCAAGATTTATACAATAAGGGCTACAGAGAGGTCACTCTTTTAGGCCAAAACGTAGATTCATATAAGTGGAATATCGATAATAAAGGAACCATTAAAAATCCTGATCAACCAGTTGTAAGATTTGCAGAGCTTTTAGAAATGGTAGCACAGGTTCACCCAGATCTAAGAATTAGATTCTCAACAAGTCATCCAAAAGATATGACTGACGATGTTCTCCACGTAATTGCTAAGTACGACAATCTATGTAAATACATCCATCTACCAGTTCAATCGGGAGCAACTACCATGCTCAAAAGAATGAATAGGGGTTATACACGTGAGTGGTATATGGATAGAATTGCAGCAATTAGGAAGATTATTCCAGATTGCGAGCTGTCGACAGATATCATAGCTGGATTTTGTGGAGAAACAGAAGAAGAGCATCAGGAAACTATTTCGCTATTGAAAGAGGTAGGATTCATTTTGGCCTATCACTTTAAGTACAGTGAACGTCCAAGAACCCTGGCAGAAAGAAAGTATGATGACGATGTTCCAGATAGTGTTAAAAGCGAAAGATTGACTGAGATTATCGAAGTTCAAAGGGAGCAAGCTCTAAAAAGAACTCAAGGTTTGGTAGGTAGAAACCTAAAAGTTCTTGTAGAAGGTCCAAGTAAGAGGAATCCAGAGGAATTTTGCGGAAGGACTACTTACAATTCTATGGTCATCTTTCCTAAAGAAAATGCTGAGAAGGGAAAATACGTAACTGTAAAAACTGACCGTTGTACTGCTAATACTTTATTTGGAACTATTACAACTAAAGCACCAGAAGCATGAATACGTCAGCCATAAAGCAAAGATTTGGAGTTATCGGAAATTGCCCAGCATTGGATAGGGCATTATTTGTTGCTGCTCAAGTGGCACCTACTGATTTATCGGTTCTCATACTTGGTGAAAGTGGTACGGGTAAGGAAACGATGCCCAAAATCGTCCATCAATTTAGCTCCAGGAAACATGGAAAATACATTGCTGTTAACTGTGGCGCTATTCCAGAGGGAACCATAGACTCTGAATTATTTGGACACGTAAAAGGAGCTTTTACAGGAGCGACAGAATCGAGAAATGGCTACTTTGAGGAAGCAGATGGAGGTACAATTTTCCTAGATGAGGTTGCAGAACTTCCAATGACAACCCAAGTCAGATTGCTAAGGGTTTTGGAGTCAGGAGAGTTCATGAAAGTTGGATCTTCAAAAACCCAAAAAACAGACGTAAGGGTAGTCGCTGCAACTAACGTAGATTTTGAAGATGCTTTCTCAAAAGGAAAGTTTAGAGAAGATCTCTACTACAGGCTCAATCAAGTTCCTATTAACATGCCACCACTTAGAAAAAGAGCTGGAGATATTCACCTTCTATTCAGAAAATTCACTACTGATTTTAGTGAGATGCACAGGATGCCGCCATTATCACTTAGCCCTGATGCGGTCGATATATTAGAAAGTTACCCTTGGCCTGGAAATATAAGGCAGCTAAAGCATATCACTGAGCAGATGTCAGTTTTAGAAGCTGAAAGAAAGATTGATTCTGATACAATTTTAAGCTATTTACCAGAGACTCATAGGTCAAGATTGCCGGTTAGAATAACTACAGGACGCGACGGATTTGAAAAGGGTGAACCTGGAGCAAATGAGAAAGAGATGCTTTATAAGGTTCTCTTTGATATGAAGGGAGAACTAGATGATTTAAAAAGAGTTGTTTTGGATATAATTAAGAGCGGAGGCCAAATCTCACAGGCAAACAAAGATGCTGTCCAAAGAGCATTTACAGATGAGGAAATTTCGAATATGCCAGTTAGATTTAACAATTCAAATGGTCCTATGGTCCATGATGTGGTTGAACTTGAAACTACGAGTTTGAGTTTGATAGATTCCGAAAGAGAGCTCATAATAAAAGCACTTAGCATGCACAAAAACAAAAGAAAACTTGCTGCTGCTGAGTTGGGAATTTCTGAAAGAACCCTTTACAGAAAAATCAAAGAATACGATTTAAAGTGATGAGAGGATTCTATTTTTTAATAATTATTTCTTTTGCACTTGTGTCTAATGGATGTAGCATTTACTCTCCATATGGTGCTGCAACATCTGGAGGCTCTACTTTTTCAATCAAGTATTTTGAAACAGTTCATCCACTAGTTTCTGCCACAACTTCGATTACAATTAGTGAGGCATTGATTGATAGAGTACAGAGGCAGTCTACACTAAAGCTAGTTGACCTTGGAGGCGATTTAATGTTTGAGGGAAAGGTTGTTGACTGGCAAGTACAACCAATTAATGTTCAGGGTAACGAAACTGCAGGAGCTAATAGAATTACAATAACAGTTGATGTAATTTATACAAACACAAAGGATGATAAACTTTGTTTCCAACGTAAATTCAGTAGGTTTTACGATTTACCAAGCAACCAAGATGTAGATTCAAATACAGATTTTGTAGTTGGAGAAATAGCCGAATTACTCTCGCAAGACATTTTTAATGCTAGTTTAGGTAATTGGTAATTTGATAAGATGAAATTAGAAAAGCTCAACGAATTAATAGCATTAGACAGTGCATCTCTCGCAGAGAATAGGGATGATATTGCTAAATTAGTTGAGGCTTATCCATATTGTGGACCTTTTAGAATATTGCTTGCAAAAGCTTCAAAGGAAGCGGGACATCTAGACCAAAGAAAAGATTTACTAGCAGCAGCCTCTCATTGCACATCACGAAAAGCTCTATTTGACATAATGTTTAGTGAAAATATTGTGGAGCATGCAAGGATAATTCACAAAGAGATTACTCAACTAGATGAGGTTAGTGAGGAAGATTTAGTTGGTTTGATTTGGCATACAGAAGAAAAAGAAGGAAGCGAGTTAATTGATCATTTTGATAGTAAAAGAGAAGAGGTAGTTGCAGCAATTTCCTCAATATTAGATGAAAATTCATCTAAAATTATTGAAGATAGAATTAAGGTAGAACAACAGCCAGAATTTAGCCCCAAAGAGCAACAAATTAGAGAAGGAGGAAGAGCTAATTCTCTATTTGGCAAGTGGCTTGAAGAGAGGGCGAAGGCAACAGAGTTTGGGGGTTCTGCTAGGATTGAAGATCTTGAAGAGCGTGGTGCCGCAGTGATAATAGACGCTTTTCTTGCAAAAGATAACCCTCAAATTGGAAAGATTAGAGACATTGATTCTCCAGTTGAAAAATGGGCAAGTAAAGGATTAGAAGAAGATCTAAGCTTGGTAACTGAAACTTTGGCTAAACTATACGCAAAGCAGGGTCAAATTAGTAGGGCAAGGAAAGCTTTTAAGCTTTTAGCTGATAAATTCCCTGATAAAAGTGTTTACTTTGCAGCCCAGCTTAAAAAGCTAATAAATAAATAGTAATTATCATGGGAACATTTTTAACCGTTATAATTTTAATCATCTGCTTTCTTCTTGGAGCAGTTATTCTTGTTCAAAACCCTAAAGGAGGAGGTCTTGCTTCCGGTTTTACTGGTGGATCTCAAATGGGTGGAGTTCAGCGTACCACTGATTTTCTTGTGAAGAGCACTTGGTACCTAGTTGTTGCTCTTTTCGTTTTTTGCATCCTTGCAGGCGTATACAATGGAAATAAAACTGTTGATCTAGGAATTGATGATGCGTTAATTCCTGAAGCAGCAGTTCCAACTCAAAAGGATGCTCCAGCGGAATCTTTAGAAGAATCAATGTATAATGAGTCAACTGAAGAAATGGCAGAATAATTATGTCAATTTTTCATAATGTTCAGTTAAATAGTGTCTAATTGACGTGCTGATATTTTTTGGCACACATTTGGCTTTAATGAAATAAAATAATCTACTATGTCAATAAATTTTAAACCGTTAGCAGATAGAGTGCTAATTGAACCAGCTGAGGCTGATAAGACAACAGCAAGTGGAATAATCATACCAGATTCTGCAAAAGAAAAGTCACAAAGCGGAGTTGTAGTTGCTGTTGGTCCTGGAAAGAAAGATGAACCAACAATGGTGAAAGTTGGTGAAACAGTGTTGTATGGAAAATTCTCGGGATCAGAGTTAAGTATAGACGGTAAAGATTACATGATAATGCGTGAAGCTGATATTTTAGGAACTATATAATCACATAACGATGGCAAAAAATATTCAATTTAATAGTGAAGCAAGGGCTGCACTCAAAGAAGGTGTAGATGCACTTGCAAATGCGGTAAAGGTTACACTAGGACCAAAGGGTAGAAATGTTGTGATTGACAAAAAGTTTGGGTCACCTTCAGTAACAAAGGATGGCGTTTCTGTAGCTAAAGAAATTGAGCTAAAGGATGCTTTAGAGAACATGGGAGCCCAAATGGTTAAAGAAGTTGCAAGTAAAACCGCTGATGTTGCAGGAGACGGAACAACTACTGCAACAGTGCTTGCTCAAGCACTAATAACAGTGGGTATGAGAAATGTTGCATCTGGTGCTAATCCAATGGATCTTAAGCGAGGTATGGACAAAGCGTCTTCTGCAATTGTAGCTGAGCTTAAGAAGATGAGTAAGGAAGTTGGATCTGATAATTCTAAGATCGAGCAGGTAGCAACTATTTCTGCAAATAACGATAAAAATATTGGGTCGCTTATTGCTGAGGCGATGAAGACCGTAGGTAATGAAGGAGTTATTACTGTTGAGGAAGCAAAGGGAATGGACACGACTGTAAAAACTGTTGAAGGAATGCAATTTGATAGAGGCTACTTGAGTCCTTACTTTGTGACTAATCCAGAGAAGATGGAAGTGGATTTAGACAATCCATATATCCTGATTTTTGACAAGAAGATAAGCAATATGAAGGATCTTCTTCCTGTTCTTGAACAAACAGCACAAAGCGGTCGACCATTACTTATCATCGCAGAAGATGTAGATGGTGAAGCTCTTGCGACTCTTGTTGTAAACAAAATCAGAGGTTCTTTAAAAATTGCAGCTGTAAAGGCTCCAGGGTTTGGTGACAGAAGGAAAGAAATGCTTAAGGATATTGCAATCCTGACTGGTGGACAAGTTATTTCAGAAGAGACGGGTCTAAAGCTTGAAAACACAACGATTGAAGATTTAGGATCGGCGGAAAAAGTTACTATTAATAAGGATAACACTACACTAGTAAACGGCGCCGGAGACAAGAATGCAATTGAATCGAGAGTAGTGCAGATCAAAGCTCAAATAGAGTCAACAACATCTGACTACGATAGAGAAAAGCTTCAAGAACGTCTGGCAAAACTTAGTGGTGGGGTAGCAGTTCTATACGTGGGTGCAGCTACCGAGGTTGAGATGAAGGAAAAAAAGGATAGAGTCGACGACGCACTTCATGCAACAAGAGCAGCCGTGGAAGAAGGAATTGTGCCTGGTGGTGGAACAGCTTATATCAGAGCAGCTTCAAAACTAAATAAGCTCGAAGGTGAAAATGCTGACGAGACTACTGGAATTAAAATTGTTCTAAGAGCAGTTGAAGAGCCTTTGCGCCAAATTGTTTCTAACGCTGGTGGTGAAGGTGCTGTAGTGGTAAATTCAGTAAAAGAAGGAAAAGGAGACTTTGGTTACAATGCTAGATCTGAAGTATTTGAAAACCTTCTAGAAGCTGGTGTTATTGATCCTACTAAAGTTTCTCGTGTAGCTCTTGAAAACGCCATTTCAATTTCTGGAATGATGCTAACAACTGAGTGTGTAATTTCTGATATCGAAGAAGAAGGAACACCTGTTCCTCCTGCAATGCCTGGTGGAATGGGTGGTATGATGTAATTTGCAATATGTCAATTGCGGTCAGAGAGGTAACAAAGCATTTTTCAGGGCATCTCGCATTGAATGATGTGAGTTTGGAAATACCCTCTGGTCAAGTTTTGGGTTTATTAGGGCCAAACGGTGCTGGTAAATCAACATTGATGCGACTTATTTGCGGTTATTTACCACCAAACTCTGGTAAACTTGAAGTTTGTGGATTTAACGTAGATGAAGAACCACTAGAGACAAAATCAAGGCTTGGGTATTTGCCTGAAAGCAACCCTCTGCCAGAGGAAATGTTCATACGGGAGTATTTGAAATTTGTTGCTGGTGTTTACAATCTGAACAATTCTTCTCAAAAAGTTGAAGATGTTATTGTAAAGGTTGGATTAATTCCAGAGGTTCACAAAAAGATAGGCCAACTTTCAAAAGGTTATAGACAAAGAGTGGGGCTTGCTGCAGCAATCATTCACGAACCAGAAGTCTTGATTTTGGACGAACCAACTTCAGGACTAGATCCAAATCAGCTAGTAGAAATAAGAGCTCTTATTAGATCTATTGGAGAAAAAAGAACGGTAATGCTGAGTACACATATCATGCAGGAGGTGGAAGCCATGTGTGATAGAATTGTCATGATCAAGTTGGGAGAGATAGTTGCAGACGAAAAGCTATCGAAATTTGTAAAAGATAACGGCGGATTGGAAGAGGCGTTTAAAAAGCTGACGTCTTGATAGAATCGAAAAAAGAAACTGGTGTTGTGTATAGATCTACTGGATCTTGGTACGACATTCAAGATTCGAATGGTTCGACAATTAAATGTAATCTGAAGGGAAGAATTAGGCTAGAGGGTCTACGATCTACAAATCCCATTGCTGTTGGTGATTCAGTATTATTCACAAGATCATCTGATGGAACGGGAATTATTCAAAAAGTTGAGGAGAGGAAGAATTTCATTGCAAGGAAGTCTGTCAATCTGAGCAAGGAAAGCCATATAGTAGCTTCCAATATAGATAGGGCATTTTTGATCGTAACAATAGCCCAACCCAGAACATCGTCTGGTTTCATTGATAGATTTTTAGTGACTGCTGAAGCTTATGGAATTCCTACGACAATTGTGTTCAATAAGACTGACCTTTTGGATGGAGAAAGTGCTGAACGCCAAAATGAACTCGAAGCTATTTACTCTTCAGCTGGTTATGAAATAATGAGGGTTAGTGCGAAAACAGGAGAAGGGATTGACGAATTAAAACAATCACTTAATGAGGGGATAAATCTTTTATCTGGTCACAGCGGAGTTGGTAAAAGCTCAATCATAAATGGCATAGTTCCAGGCCTTGATTTGAAGACAAGCGAAGTGAGTGATTTCCATTCAAAGGGAAAGCACACAACAACTTTTGCAGAGATGTTCGAGGTGCCAGGTGGTGGGTTTATTATCGATACGCCAGGGATTAAGGGGTTTGGGCTTATCACTTTAGACAAGGAAACCCTCAATCATCATTTTCCAGAAATATTCCAAAAATTAGATGGGTGTAAGTTCAATAATTGCATTCATATTGATGAGCCAGGATGCGCTGTGAAGAGTGCTGTTGAGGAAGGTCAAATCTCAGAGGAGAGGTACTCCAATTATCTTGAGATGTATTCGGATTTTGACGACGGTCCTTACAGATAATCAGACCCTAGAAGTATATAAACCGTTTACTCTTAGACACTCAGAATTATATTCAATTCTCTTATGTGTATTGATGTCATATACTTCAATTCCTACAGACCTTAAAATTCCATCTCCAGCAGCGCAATCCCACTCCATATAAGGTCCGGTTCGCGCGTGAATTTCAGCCTTTCCCATTGCAATTTCACAGAATTTCAACGACCCACTTACTGGCCTGGCAATAACGTCAGTAGATTTTATCCAAGGAGGACAAAGCTTAGAAATTGGAGCTTTTTCTATCCATGAAGTAACTAGAGTATACGGTTTAGACGCCTTAGTACTTCTAGTTAGATTTATAGTTCTAGGATTTGATCCATTCAGTTGGCTTATTGATAACCCTTTGCCCAAAACTCCTTGGTAAATGGTATTTGTTAGTGGATCAGCAACCACTCCAATTATGGGGCCTGTTCTGTCGCAAAGAGCTATGTTTACAGCAAAACCACTTCTATTTTCTAAGAAACTCTCTGTTCCATCTAGTGGATCGACTAACCAATAATAATCCCAAGCCTTTCTTTCCTCGTGGTCAGGAATCGATGCTTCTTCGCTAAGAATGGGGATTGCAAGCTGAGAAAGAATAGATGCAATCATCTTTTGGGATGCGTAATCAGCATCTGAAACTAGTGATCCATCCTTCTTTGCTTCAATGTTCAATTCTTCGTCAGAAGATGCTATGACACTTAGCAATTCTCTTGACGCTGCACCTGCTGCCTCAACAGCGCGTTGTGAACATTCTTCAAGAAAATCTGGTGTCATCATGTTACTAATATAGCTAACTTTGCATTGATGCAGGGGTGCCGTTAGGCTGAGATTATACCCTTAGAACCTGCCCTAACGGGAAGGAAGTTGTCTAAAATGTATTGTACCTCAATAGGTAGCACTCTGCGTCCAAACTAATTATTTAAAAAATGCGACGCATTCTATTTTTCACGCTTCTATTAGCGCCGGCTTTTTTCCAAGCCCAAATCGACACGATTAATGTTCTTAAACCAGCAGCTGTACAAGCAGTTAGTTCTGACGAAAGATCTCCATTTGCACACACTAATATTTCTGAACAAGAAATAAGTGACCGAGACGCTGCACAAGACTTACCATTCTTGATCCGTTTCACCCCTTCTGTTGTTGTTACCTCAGATGCCGGTAACGGAATTGGATACACAGGCATGCGACTTAGAGGTACAGATGCGACTCGTATCAATGTAACAATTAACGGTGTTCCTCTTAACGACGCAGAGTCTATGGGAGTATGGTGGGTTGATCTGCCTGATCTTGGTAGTAGTATTAGCGATTTACAAATAAGCAGAGGTGTGGGAACGAGTACAAATGGACCTGGCGCCTTTGGAGGATCAATTGCTATTAATACTCTAGGAAAAGTGGCGAAACCTCAGATACAGGCCAAAATTGGTTATGGATCTTTTAATTCTAGAAGACAATCTGCAATGTGGAATTCAGGGATTAATGAAAAAGGGTTGTCTTTTGATGGACGAGTTTCTAAAATCACTTCTGACGGTTATGTAAATAGAGCTTCTTCAGAATTATTCTCTTTGTACGGCTCCCTTACCAAGAGATGGGAAACTGGTAAAATCAGTCTAACTGCTATGAACGGTGAGGAGCGAACTTACCAATCTTGGTATGGCGTTCCAGAAATTGTAACTCAAGAAGGAGTTTCAGATTCTACAATTTTGAATTGGGCTAACGAAAGCTATGAATACGATTACGGTGCTGATACAGCTAGGGTAAATGATCTTATTGCAAACGGACGTCAACACAATTACTACAATTACGCTGATGAGGTTGATGATTACACTCAGACTCACCACCAGCTTCATGTTGAGCAAGCTTTAGGAAAGGCAAATTTGGGCTTTTCTTTATTTCAAACTCTAGGACAAGGGTATTACGAAAATCAATATATTGGTGCAGATCCTTTAGGGTTTGGGTTAACTCAAAACAATACTTCTGGAGACTTTGTTATTCGCAGATGGCTTGATAACACATTGCGTGGAGGTATGTTTAATTTCCAAAGAGAATTTGGTAAGTTAAATGTAGACTTAGGAGGTATGTATTCTAACTACATAGGTGATCACTTTGGGCGACTCCTTGAAGTTGATACTGCATATGCTAACATACCAGAAAATTCTACTTACTACTCTTCTGTAGGTGAGAAATCTGATTTCAGTCAATACATGAGGATGACTTGGCTGAGCGAAAGTGGTCAACTAAGAGTTCAAGGTGAGATTCAGAGAAGGGCTGTCAATTATTCGACTGTTGGAACAAATAATGATTTTTATGAATTGACAGATGAAAATGGCGTTCCGATTTATGATGATGAGGGTAACAGAACTCCAATGCCTTCCAAAATCGACATTAACGATGAATTTAAATTCCTAAACCCAAAGTTTGGTTTTGACTTTAAGCCAAACTCAAGAAACAGATTTTTCTCTTCTATTGCAATTGCAAACAGAGAGCCGTCTAGAGGAAATTACTTAGATGCTCCTGATCCAACAGCGGTGCTTCCTGAAAAGTTGACTGATATTGAAGTAGGTTATCGTTTTTCAAAGCCCAACTTTGCATTTGAACTAGGTCTTTATCATATGGATTACGAAAACCAACTAATCCCAACAGGAGCAATCAACGAGACGGGAGCAGCGGTTCAAATGAATGTTACCGAATCATCTCGTCGTGGTATAGAATTTCAGGCTGGGTTTAATATTGGCAAAAGAATTACATGGCAAGGAAATTTGACACTTTCTAAAAATAAGATTGCAGATTTTTCTTATTATGTAGATGATTTTTGGTGGCCGTCAGAAACCGATCCAGACAATATATCTAGCTATGCAATCAATGTTGGAGAATCTGACATTGCCTTTTCGCCTTCAATTGTAGGGGCAAGCATACTGAACATTGATTTATGGGAAGGTGGAGAATTATTTTCTAACGAACAATATGACGTAGATCTTGAATTTGCGAGTAAATACGTTGGAGAGCAGTTTACTGATAACACTTCTAATGAACTAAGAAAACTTCCAGCTTATCTAGTTCATGATGTGGTATTGAGATGTAATATGACTGTAAATGACAAAGAAGTTGGGCTAAATCTATTTGCAAATAATTTTCTCAATCATATGTACAGCGCGAGTGCTTGGTCTTTTGTTAGTGCTTATGGCTCAGTAGATAATCTTCAGTCTACAACATTTGTTTATCCACAAGCTGGGAGAAATGGATTTGTTAGCCTGAGCGTGAAGTTCTAATAGATTCCAAAACTTGATTTATAGTGGCCGCGTGACGCATCACGTGGCCACTTTCTATTGTGTGAAATAGTACAGAAGAGCACCCGATTTTTTCGAGCTCACTTAAAAGCCCCTTGGCCCATTTCTGAGGAATAATTTTATCCCTACTTCCAAAAACCAAATGCGCCTCAACCTTAGACAGTGCAATTGCTAAGTCTTTTAACTCAGGCCAAAACTTTTTATGAGCCGCCCATCCATAGGCCACCCTTTTTCTGATTTCAGAATTGTCAGTGTGATATCTACCAAAGTGATGCTTGTGTCCAGATATCATACCCACTTTGTAAAGTGCGTCTATAATTCTGCGGTTTGTTTTGGGATACTTATCGATAAGACTCCAGCAAAATCGGCCTAATCTTGTGTTTACAACAAATTTATAGATAGATCCTTTTCGAAGTCCGTCAGGAGCTAGAACAATAATTCTTTTAAATATTTCTGTGCTTTCGGTTAAAAGTTGGAAGCATAGTCTAGATCCCATCGAGTAGCCAAGTAGCTCGAAGCTATCTACCCTTTTGCCAAACACATCTGTAGCTTTTCTTTTAATTGCATCGAGTAGAATGTTTGGTTCTAACATTGAATAAATATCCCTCTCTCCTATGGGTCTACTTTCTCCGTGGTGAATGAGATTGACAGATATCAGTGCAGTATCATCATCGTAAAACGGCATAAAGTTTTCCATCTCATCAGCGTTTCTATCAAACCCGTGAAATGCTATGACGACATTGTTTACTGAACCACTTTTTGCAGACACTATCCACCCTTCAAACCGCCAGTTTGAATCGTCCCAAACCACTTTTTCACCTCGACTCATGGTGCTAAGGTCGACAATTGTGAACTAGTGTGGAAAAAGTGCGTTTAATAGTTGTACCAAAAGGCTAAATGATGTTCTAACTTTGCGCCGGTTAATTGCATACGTAACTGGATACATTTGTGCGAAAAATTTCGCGAGAAAATGGCCGGATAAAAAAAAAATGCCCAAAGATTCGAGCATTAAGTCGGTACTAATAATCGGAAGTGGCCCCATCGTTATCGGCCAAGCATGTGAATTTGATTACAGTGGATCTCAAGCTTCAAAATCGCTTAGAGAGGAAGGAATAGAGGTTACTCTTATCAATTCAAATCCGGCAACTATCATGACTGACCCAGTAATGGCGGATAACGTCTACCTAGAGCCACTTGAGCCCGAGTCTATAGAGAAGATTCTTGAGAAACACCCAGAGATTGATTCTGTTTTGCCTACGATGGGAGGCCAAACAGGACTAAACCTCTGTATCAAGTGTGACGAACTTGGAATTTGGGAGAGACATAACGTTAATATGATTGGCGTTGATATCGATGCAATTGAGATTACAGAGAACAGAGAGGAGTTCCGCCTTCTAATGGAAAAGATAGGAATACCTATGGCACCACAAGCTGCAGCAAAGAGTTTCCTAAAAGGAAAAGAAGTAGCCCAAGAGTTTGGCTTTCCAGTTTGTGTTAGAGCAAGCTATACCCTAGGAGGTACTGGAGCTGCTATCGTTTACGATCAAGAAGAATTTGAAAAGAAACTAACAGACGGCCTACACATTTCACCAATTCACGAAGTGATGATTGACAAGGCACTCCTTGGATGGAAGGAGTACGAGCTTGAGCTTTTAAGAGATTCAAACGACAATGTAACTATCGTTTGTTCTATCGAAAATGTGGATCCAATGGGAATCCACACGGGTGATTCTATCACAATCGCTCCCGCATTAACCCTTTCTGACACGACATTCCAAAAGATGCGTGATATGGCAATTCACATGATGCGAAGCATTGGTGATTTTGCAGGAGGTTGTAACGTTCAATTTGCTGTTTCACCTGATGAAAAAGAGGATATCATTGCTATTGAGATTAACCCTCGTGTAAGCCGCTCCTCTGCTCTAGCATCTAAGGCAACTGGATATCCAATTGCTAAGATTGCATCTAAGCTAGCAATTGGATACCACCTAGACGAGCTCAAGAATACGATTACTGGAACAACTTCGGCTATGTTCGAGCCAACCCTCGACTACGTTGTGGTTAAGATCCCTCGCTGGAACTTTGATAAGTTCAAGGGTGCAGATAGAACACTTGGCCTTCAGATGAAATCAGTTGGTGAGGTAATGGCCATAGGAAGGTCTTTCCAAGAGGCGTTACAGAAGGCATGCCAATCACTTGAAATTGGAAGAAACGGACTGGGAGCAGATAGTAGAGAGCTAACAGATAAGGATTCCATAATGCACAGTTTGAGCAACCCGTCATGGAATAGGTTGTTCCACATTTACGACGCATTCAAACTTGGCCTTCCTTTCCACAAGATTCGTCAATCAACCCAAATGGACCCATGGTTCCTTCGCCAAATCGAAGAGCTAGTCCTATTGGAAAAGGATATTGAAAACGAAACCATTGAATCTATTTCTCGCGAGCTTCTTATGGAAGCAAAGAGAAAGGGGTATGCTGATAGACAAATAGCTCATCTTTTAAAATGTCTTGAAAGCGAGGTTCACGAAAAGAGACACGCAGAGGGTATTACAAGAGTCTATAAATTGGTAGATACTTGCGCTGCTGAATTCCCTGCAGTTACTCCTTACTACTACTCTACTTTTGAAGATGAAGAGAATGAAAGTGAGGTAAGCGACACAAAGAAGGTGATCGTTTTAGGCTCAGGTCCAAACCGTATCGGACAAGGGATTGAGTTCGACTACTGTTGTGTACACGGTGTGCTTGCGGCTAAGGAATGTGGTTATGAAACTATCATGATCAACTGTAACCCTGAAACTGTTTCTACAGATTCGGCTACATCTGATAAGCTGTACTTCGAGCCAGTATTCTGGGAGCACATTTACGACATCATCCTTCACGAGAAGCCAGAGGGAGTAATCGTTCAGCTAGGAGGTCAAACTGCACTTAAACTTGCAGAAAAGCTAGATCGATACGGAATTACAGTAATGGGAACTTCTTACAATGCACTAGACTTAGCTGAGGATAGAGGTCGTTTCTCTTCACTTCTTCGCGATGAAGGAATCCCATATCCAAAATTCGGCGTAGTTGAAAATGCAGACCAAGCAGTTGACCTATGTCGCGAACTTGGTTTTCCACTTCTTGTTCGTCCTTCATACGTACTAGGAGGTCAGAAGATGAAGATCGTAATCAACGAGGACGAATTGGAAAACCATGTAGTGAGCATCCTCAAGCATATGCCAGAAAACCAAATCCTACTCGACCACTTCTTGGAGGGAGCTATGGAGTGCGAGGCAGATGCAATTTGCGACGGCGAAGACGTTAGGATTATAGGAATAATGCAACACATTGAGCCAGCAGGAATTCACTCGGGTGATAGTTACGCATTACTTCCTCCCTACAACTTGGGTGACCTTGTTATGCAACAGGTAAAGGACTACACAAAGAGAATTGCATTAGCTCTAGAAACTAGAGGATTGATAAATATACAGTTCGCTGTTAAGGATGATACGGTGTATATAATCGAAGCAAACCCACGAGCGTCACGTACTGTGCCGTTCATCTCAAAGGCATATGGAGTTCCTTATGTAAATCACGCAACCAAAGTAATGTTGGGACAGAAGAAGCTAAGCGAAATGCATCACTCACCACATCTCGATGGATATGCAGTTAAAATTCCAGTATTTAGTTACTCGAAATTCCCAAACGTGAACAAAGAGCTTGGCCCTGAGATGAAATCTACGGGTGAGGGAATCAGATTTATCCCTGATCTAAAGGATCCATTCTTCTTGAAGATTTATAGCGAGAGAAACCTATACTTGAGTAAGTAATTGCATGGCTAGGTTTATTTTCTATGCAGTTGTTGCCTGGTTAATTTTTAGGTGGATGGATATGATCTTTGGACGTAAGTCTAGAAGTAATTCAATGCCACATAGGAGTGAACCACCAAATCATAACAAAAAGAAAAATCCAAATTCCGATAACATCGGAGACTATGTAGACTTTGAAGAAGTCGATGACTAGCTCGTAGTTATTAACTTGCTCCATGCTCAAAAAAGCCCTACCACACATTTTATCTATAGTAGCGTTCTACGCTATTGTTTGTGTTTTTTATTCTCCCATTGTATTAGACGGAAAAAGATTAGTCCAAGGAGATACAGAAAAGTACATTGGTATGTCTCACGAAACCTTGAGCTATGAGAGCGTTGAAGGGGAAAGGCCAGCTTGGACAGATAGCATGTTTGGAGGAATGCCTACAATTCAAATAACAGGAATTGGCATCACTACATTTCCAAAAACTGTTTGGGGATTTTTAAGGCTAATAATGTCTCCTGAAATAATGACGCTTTTCCTAGCTATGCTTTCTGCATATGTTTTGGCATTGTGTCTTAAAGCACCACCATTGGTTGCGTTTATTGCAGGAGCAACATTTGGTTTGGGCTCGATTAATGTCCTCTACTTATCAGCAGGTCACGCTACAAAAGTGAAGGCGATTTCTATGATGCCTGGTGTTCTAGCAGGAGTGATTCACGCATTCAGAAACAATATGTGGGGTGGAGCTGCTATCACTGCTTTCTTCCTATCTATGCACATCCATGCGAATCACTTGCAGATGACATATTATCTGCTATATCTAATTGTCGCAGTAGGAATTTGTGAGCTTATTGCAGCTCAACTTAAAGGCCAAATCAAATCTTTCGCAATTACTTCAGCCCTATTAATAGGCTCAGCTTTAGTAGCATTAGCACCTTCGCTTCCAGGCCTGAAGATGACAAAAGATTATTCTCACTACACGACAAGGGGTGATGCTGTTTTGCAAAACTCAGAAAGATCAGAGGGATTAGATACAGATTACATCTTAGAATACAGCTTTGCGAAGGCCGAATGGTTAAGTGCAATTGTTCCTGACATTAAAGGAGGTGCAAGCCAACTATACTGGGGAGAACAGAGGTTCTCTGGTGGTGCATTTTATTTTGGAGCGATAGCGTTTGCTCTTCTTTTGGCCTTTTTATTTGTGGGGAAGGATAGAATGAGGTGGCCGATTATTACGACCTCACTATTGTCAATTCTTTTGTCTTGGCGGGATGCATCTTTTGTGACTGATTTCTTCCTCGAATACGTTCCTTTATTCAACAAGTTTAGGGATACTAAAATGATGATGGTGCTAATTCAATTAGTTGTTGTGGTGGGTGTTGCAATGTCGTTGAAGAGGGTTTGGGATGAGGCTGGATCCGGTAGGTGGAAGCCCTGGGTTTATTCTCTTGGAGGTGTAGCTGGACTGTTAGCTGTATTCTACATCATACCTGAGACCATTTTCGATTTTACTTCTTCTATAAGACAAGATGTCCTCAAAGAACAGTTTCCGATTAACAAGCTTATTAGCCTCAGAATTGAAGTATTTAGAGCTGATACTCTAAGGTCTCTCGCACTAGTAATAGTTGCTACAGCAGCAGTCTTTGTCACGCTCAAGGGTATATTGAAAAGGGAGATTTCGCTAAGTGTTTTAGCAGTAATTATGGTGCTTGATATCTATACGGTTGACACTAGATTCCACAAATCTTTTGATAGTGAGATTAATGTGAAATTCCCAAATGAAACAAGCGCTCACGACAGAGAAATTCTTGAAACTGAGGCGATGCACATTGATGGATTTGAAGAAAAGTACCGTAAAAATTTGGGCTTGATAGAGGATGATTTAGGAATAAAAATTAATGATAGAACTGCGTTAGGTAAGTATTTGAGAGCATCAGAAGCTGCAATGTTTAGGACTCTGAATAGTATGACGCATTTTAGAGTATTGAATTGGGCTAATCCTATGAATGACGCTACAACTTCATTCTACTTTAAGTCAGTTGGAGGTTATCACGGAGCTAAACTCCGAAGGTATCAAGACTATATCACTCATGTAATTCAACCACAGCTGGACAGATTTGCAAATGCGGTTCAAGTAACTAAAAATATTGAAGGCGCCCTCCCGATCTTATCGGGTCTAAGTATCCTCAATACCAAATACATTATCAATGCTGCTCAAAGACAAATTCAAATGCCAAATGCACTTGGGCCAGCGTGGGTGGTGAATAATGTGAATTGGGTTAATTCTAATGATGAAGAATTGTTCTCCATTGATGGAACGGAGTTATCTGACGTAGCAATTGTACACGAAGAATTTAGAGATTTTTTGTCTGAAGATTTTGGCACTTCTGATTCAACTTTATCAAGTGTTGAGCTTTTACAATACCACCCTGAAGGTAGTACATACAAAGTAAGCAGCAGCCATGATGGATTACTCGTTATGAGTGAAATTTGGTATCCTGAAGGCTGGTCAGCGACAATTGATGGAGTGGATGCAGAGCTTCTTAGAGCCAATTATATTTTACGAGCCCTTCCAATTTCAGCAGGAGACCATGAGGTGAAATTGTCCTACGAACCTGCTGGGGCCAAAACTGCAGGATATGTAAGTGGAATAGGTTCATTTTTGCTAATGGCATTTATTACATTTTCTTGGTTTATGTGCTTAAGGAATTGTAGAATAATGAGGGAATAGTTTGGCCATAGAGATTAAAATAGCATCGTCTTCAGACCAATGGTTAGATAAGGAGTGGCAGGAGTGGGATAAAATGCTCGCTCAAAATCCTTCTGCTTACTTGGATTCTAGGTCGATTAAGGCGTCCCTTGATTTAGACCAAAGATTTTTGCAAGCCGTTAAGTGGATGGATGAGAGTGGAGAAATTATTGGCATTGCTCAAGTTGAGGACACACATGCTATAAGCCAAACTCAAGGCAAATTCCTCAAGGCCGACAAGCCCTTCTTCAAGCTAGCCCAAACCTATCTCTACAGAGGCGACGGTATTTTTCAATTCGACATAAGAGTGCTTGGGACAGTGCTTTCAAGTGGGGATCACGCATATCGTTTCGCCCCTAGTATTTCGGAGTCTGTAAAATTTAAACTCATACACCAAGCCCTAGATATCCCTAGGATAAACGGATCTAAGCCGCCTAATTCTAAGATGGTAAAGGACCATTATAGTGAGAAGGGTTGGCCTGAGAAAATCGCAGGGAAAAGTTCTTGGCATCGCAAATGGATTGATTTAGAATTCGACCCTGTAATGGAAGTTGATCTAAAACCAGAGTGGAAGAAATTTGAAGATTATAGTTCTTCTTTGCGCAAGAAGTCTAGGACGAAGGTCAGACGCATATTGAGAGGTTCTGAAGAGCTTACATTAAAAGATTTGTCTCTTCAAGAAGTTGAGGAAAATGCTGACAAACTACACTCGCTGTATAAGCAGGTTTACGATAGGGCAGGGTTTACATTAGGCCAACTCCACAAATACGATTTGGTCTCTCTAAAACAACATTGGGGTGATGATTTTCCGGTAATTGCTTACTTCTTAGAAGACGAGTTGGTAGGCTTCCAATGTGCCATACTTACTGAGAATACAACTGAAGCATTTTTCGTTGGCTTTCTGCTCGAAGAGAACAAACTTCACTTTATGTACCAAAGGATGCTTCTCGAATTTATTAAGCAAGGCATAAATAAGGGATCTTCAAAAATTGCGATGGGAAGAACTGCTTTGGATATCAAATCTTCACTTGGAGCTTGTCCTAAAAGATTAGTCTGCCATATGAGTGTAAATAACAGATTAATACACTTTTTAACCAGAGCTGTTGCAATTACCTCTTCGCCAAAAATCCCACCTCTCAAAAGGGCTTGGGACGATGATAGAGTATCTATCTTTGCCTCTGGAAACTAAGCCTTCTAGTTTGCGAATTATTGCTGAGATACCACATCCATTAATGAAGATTACCATACTTGGTTGGAATGATAAATTCCAATTGAGGTATGAGCTCGATAGATATGAGCAGATGTTCAAATTCGATATGGACACAACAACTCTTGAAGATGTAAAAAAGCATGGAGCTCTAATGTCAGAGGATGTTCTTTTGAGATTCGTAAATATGAGGGAGCAACTAACTTCAATTTCAAAAAATGAATAAAGCAGTACTAGCTGTTGTAGGGGTTTGGCTTATGGCATTAACCTTCTTACAGTTTAACTCTTCTCCTAAATTCAGTGCTAATTCTGAAGGCCAAATCATAGCATACGTTCACGGAGATTCTCTCCACAGTGGAATGAATCTAATCACAGAATTGGAGCGTACACTAAAAGAAAACGTAGCAGAGGTAGATTCAATTTTAAAGGCAGAAGCAGAGCCATTACAAGCTGAAGCCCAAGAATTAATCGCATACGCTAACTCCGGTACTGCCACGGAAGAAGAGATTCAAATAGCTCAAACAAGAGTTTACGAAATCGAAGAAATTCTGCAGCAAATGCAAGCTGAAGCAGAGCAAAACGTTTTCAATCAAGAGCAAACAATGCAAACAACTGTTAGCGCATTTCTTTCAAAAACGATGGAGGAGTACGCAGCTGAAAACAACATTGACCTAATTTTAAATTGGGGGCTAAGCGGAGAGGGAGTTTTATATGGAACCGAACCGTATAATGTGACTAACGAAGTACTTGAAAGACTTAATACATCTGAATGATTTTAGCCGACTCAAAAAAGAAATCTCACATAGTTGAGTACATTCTATTCCTTTGGCAAATTGAGGATTTGATTAGGGCTGCTCAATTCAATCCCGAGGTA